>JBEHYP010000014.1:0-47123 GCA_048498115.1 Bacteroidota bacterium
CAATACCACGATTGTTAACAGTTCACTGATGACATACCAAAAAGGGAACACCACTTATATAATACCCTTTAAAAGCAGGGTAGCTGTTCCTGAAATGACACAAGGCTATACCGGTGTAAAGCTGATCATAAGGTCAAATAAATAACAAGCATATTTTTTATAAGCAAAACCCTGACAATACAGTCAGGGTTTTATTTTATAGTACTTTCTTTGATTAATTTTTGCCTACCTGCTTGCTTTCGGCATAGGTAATCACCCTGTAGCCTGTTTTGGGAATATCGAATTTAGCCTGTGACAATGCAGCAAAGTCAATCTTATTGATGGTGTAAATAAATGTCAGCTTACCTTTTTGTACTTCATATTGCAGGGGCAGGCCGCCCAGGTTTTTAAACAACGGATCATATTCTTTATTTTGAGCTACCAGGTCTTTGGTATAAAATACTGTAATGACAGAACCATCATTCAATTTGGCAGTAGCTTTGCTGCACTGGTACCCCAGCAACTCTTTCTTCCCGTCTGCCGGCGTAAATGCCAGCCCTTCTGCATTTTTATTTTTTTCCAGCCAGTTCTCCTTAGTAAAAGTGATCATCAGCCTTTGCCCGCTGTATTCTTTTAAAATAACAGCCGTGCCGGTCTTGGCATCATAAATAGTTTTTTCATTGCCCAAATTGCTCGACATATCTATGCGGCTTGAAAGCCCTTTTAAATACACAGTGGAAGCAGCGCCGTTCAAAGGGTTAGCAGTGGCAGGCTGCCCGTCTGACTGAAGGGAAATATCATAAACAAGCGTGCCTTCCGAAATGGTTTTCTGGGCAAGGGAAACATTGCTTATTAACAAAAGTGATAGCGTAATACAGAGTGCTGTTTTTTTCATTTGGTTACAATTTGCGTATATAAATATAAACCACATGCCAAACTTTGACTACAGATTATCCATGATTGATATGAAAGGGTATGATTTATGAAAATCATAACAATCAAAGTTTCTTATTCAAATCATCATTTATTTACCCTGCGCCTTGTTCCTGGTGTCCTGCATTTTTTTCTGCGCTTCCTGCATGGCCTGCAGGCGTTCCTGCAGTTTGCTCTGCTTTACGGGCTTCTTTCTTGCCTCTTCCATATCCGCCAGTATTTTGTCATGGTTAATGATATACTTCTGTATAACAATCTGGAGGATTAATGTGATAGTATTGGAAACAGTGTAATACCAGGTTAAGGCAGAAGGAAGATTGTTAAACACGCCCAGCAGCAGGATGGGGAATATGTACGGCATATATTTCATCACAGGGTTTGAATTATCCTGCATATTGCTCATGCTGTACAGCGAAATCAATAAGCTAGTAAGCGTAGCCGTTAGTGTGAACAGGCTTACATGGTCGCCGTAAAAAGGAATATTAAAAGGAAGATTGTAAATAGAATCATGCGATGCAAGATCTTTTGCCCACAGAAAATTCTGCCCGCGCAATGCAATGTTTGACTGGAAAAAATAATACAACGACATGAAGATAGGTATCTGCAATAAGGCGGGCAGGCAGCCGCCCAACGGGCTTACGCCTGCGGAACGCCACAGTTTCATCTGCTCCATGCTGAATGCCTGCTGGTCAAGCGTGCCGCTTTTATCAGTGAATTTTGCCTTTAGCGCATCCACTTCCGGCTTAAGCACTTTCATCTTAGCACCGCTTAAATAGCTTTTGTATAAAATAGGAGACGTAAGCAACCGGATGAATAAAGTAAGCAATAAGATCACAATGCCCATGCTGGCAACATTGCGCCGCAAAAATTCAAATACCGGCAACAGGATATGGCGGTTGATATATTTTACAAATGCAAAAATACCGCTGCCATAAGGCACTATCTGCTGCATCTGGTTATTGTATTTTTTTAAAATATTGTAGTCGCTGGGGCCATAATAAAGCTGCAGTGGTATCTGCGCATTGGCAGGCACTGCCACACCCAGGCCGGCAACAGTTTGGGCAATTGCATGAACGGCACTGTCAGGAACCACCCATTGCACATCCGCTTTTGTAAATTTATTTTTATTGAGCACTGCGGAAATGAAAAACTGCTGTTTTACAGCCAGCCAGTCCACATCTTTTTCAAGCTGGATATCACTACCCGAAACTCCCAGCCTTTCAAAATCATATTTTCCTTCTTTGAGATGGCAAATTTCTGTTTGCTGCTTTTCGTAAGCAATGTCTTTTTCAATTTTCTGTGTCTGCGTTTTCCAGAGCAGGTTCAGAGTATTGTTGGTTACCAGCCCGGGATTATTGAAAATGATGGAAAAATCAATTAAGTAATCATCGGGCCTGATGGTATATTGATGCACCACTTCTTTGCCGGTACTGTCTTTTAATGAAAACTTTACTGTCTGGCTCCTGTCTGCATTCACTGTTTTTACACCGGGGGCAAATACCAAGTCGTTTGTAGCGGCTGCATTATTGCCGCTTGTATTAATATTGTAAGACAGCTGGTTGAAATTGCCGCTTTGCAGCACCACAGGGTTGCCCTCAAATGTTTTGTATTTTTTCAGTTCCACCTGTTTGGGCTGGGCGCCTTTGCTGGTGAAAGTTATTTTCAATACATCGTTTTCAACAGTAGTCAATTCTTCAGCAGCAGAAACAGCCTGCTGAAAAGTGCCTGAAGACTGCGCTTTTTTAATGTTGGCCGCATTGACAGAATCCCTTGCCAGCGCCACACTGTCAACTTTGGGCTGCAATTTTGCAAGTGAATCAGCAATTCTTTTTTGCTCTGCCTGGTAAGCTTTGTTTCCCTCGCTGTTGAAATAAAACATACCCATCATCAGCAAACCAATCAGCACAAAACCAATCACCGTATTTCTATCCATTCCCATATTTAAAATTTAAGGTGGGCAAAGGTAATCAAACTTTGCAGTTTACCGTTGACTGTTTATTGCCAGTAAACATCATCCCATACCAACTTTTTAAACGGATTAAAAAAACAAAACCCCCGGCAAGCCGGGGGCGGTATAAAAAATTGAAATTGCTTATTTTTTCGCAGGTGCCGGTGCAGCTGCTTTTGCAGCAGGTGCGGCAGCCCCCTTGGCGGGAGCAGCGGTAGCAGCAGCTTCTTCCTGTTTCAGCTGGCGGGTCATTGTTACAGATGCAATGGGAATACGCGGAGAGTTCATAATTTCCATGTTTTCGGCCTTTACATCCTGTACCCTGATGTTACCGTTCAGCTCAAGGTCAGAAAGGTCAAGTTCAATATTTTCCCTCAGGTATTTAGGCAGTAATTTTACCTTAAGGGTCTTAATCTTGGTTACCAGCTTACCACCGGCTTTTACACCGGCAGGTGTGCCTGTAAATTTCAGCGGTAAAGTAACAGTAACTTTTTTGTCTTCTACCAGTTCAAGAAAATCAACGTGTATCAGCGTGTCAGTTACTTTGTCGAACTGCAGGTCTTTCAACACACATTTGTGGGATTTTCCGCCTACCTGTACATCTGCCAAGATGAATTCGGGTGTGTACACTAAATGCCTGAATGCTGCGGCAGGGGCAGAAAAATTAACTTCAGATGCACCTCCGTAAATTACAGCAGGCACTTTTTCCTCAAGGCGAAGCTGGCGGGTGGCTGGTTTGCCAAATTCGGTCCTGAGTTGTCCTTCGATTGTAATCGTTTTCATTATTAAAAAATTTTGAGCGGCGAAGGTAAGGGAAAGCAGCCAATTGGCAATAGACAAATTGAGCTCACTTCTTATTCTGTAACCTGCTTTTAATGAACAAGCTGTTGATACTCTTGTTTTCCAGCGCATTACGAATAGCAATCGCAAATAATTCCGCCGTAGATACTACTTTGATTTTATCACAGCCGGGCTTTACGGGGATAGTATCGCATACTACCAGCTCTTCCAGCACGCTGTTTTGTATGTTTTCATGCGCTTTGCCACTTAGTACAGGATGAGTACAGAAAGCCCTTACACTCCTGGCGCCGCGTTCTTTAATCAGGGCAGCACTTTTGGCCAGCGTACCTCCGGTATCACAAATATCGTCTATCAGCACTACGTCCCTGTCGGCCACATCGCCTATCAGCACCATGCTGGCAATTTCATTGGCACGTTTGCGGTGCTTATCGCAAATTACCATTTCACATTCAAAATAAGTGGCCACTTCCCTGATACGGTTGGCACTGCCCACATCGGGGGCTGCAAACGTAAGGTTAGTGAGGTGGAGGTTTTCAATATAAGGTATAAAAATGGCCGAAGAATCAAGATGGTCAACAGGAATGTCAAAGTAGCCCTGTATCTGGGGGGCATGTAATTCCATGGTTACCACTCTGTCTGCACCGGCAGCGGTAAGCATATTGGCTACCAGTTTTGAGCCGATTGCCACACGGGGCTTGTCCTTCCTGTCCTGCCTTGCATAGCCATAATAGGGTATCACGGCAATCACTTTGTAAGCAGAGGCCCTTTTGGCTGCATCAATCATCAGCAGCAGTTCCATTAAATTATCAGTAGGTGCAAAAGTGCTTTGTACCAGGAATACATATTGCCCCCTGATGCTTTCTTCAAACTCCACTCCTATTTCACCATCGCTGAAACGCTGGATCTTCACATTGCCAAGCTGGTCTCCGAATTTCTCTGCTATTGCATTTGCCAGGTATTTAGAACCTGTACCGGAAAAAATTTTTGCATTATGCTCCATTGGTAATAAAATGAGGTGACAGAAATAATTGCGGCAAAGCTATTATTTAAAAATTGATGTTTAAATTTATTGTATGGAAAATTTTACTACACTTCCTCATTCAATAAAAGACTGGGCGATTGACGACCGGCCGAGGGAAAAATTAAACATGAAAGGTGCCCAGGCCCTCAGCAATTCAGAATTGCTGGCTATACTGATTACGAAGGGTTATAAGTCAAAATCTGCCGTGGAGCTGGCAAAAGAAATTTTGCAATTGGGCGGCAATAACCTGGACGAGCTGGGTAAATTACCGCTTTCGGCTTTTGTGAAAGTGAAGGGTATTGGTGAAGTAAAAGCCACTACTATTGCTGCTGCGCTGGAGCTGGGCAGGCGCCGCCATGCAGGCTCACCGCTTGAAAAAACAGTCATTAAATCCACCCGTGATATCGCTGAATATGTAAAAACCAAGATAAAAGACTTTACACACGAAGTGTTTGCTGTGCTGTATTTAAACCAGTCCAATAAAGTAAATCATTTTGAAATCGTAAGCCAGGGCGGCATTACCGGCACTGTTGCCGACCCGCGGGTAATTTTGAAAAAAGCACTGGATGCCAATGCCACTTCAATTATTCTTTGCCATAATCACCCGTCAGGAAGTTTAAAACCAAGCCGTGCCGACCAGGTATTGACATCTAAAATTAAAGAAGCGGCAAGGTTTCTTGAAATTAATGTGACAGACCACCTGATAGTAAGCGAACAGGGATATTACAGCTTTGCCGACGAAGGATTGCTATGATGCCGGGAAAGTACAGCCAGGGTCAAGAATCCCAATACCTGAATTAAAGTTTACGCTTGTGCCGCAGGGCCACCGAATGTAAAGGGTAATTCTACCTGCTCCATATCCTGGATGGTACCATTGGCGGTTTCAAATTTCTTCACATTGTCAATCATCGCTTTCATAAAACGTTTGGCGTGAAAAGGCGTGAGTATAATGCGGCTTTTTACTTTGCTCTTGGGAGTGCCCGGCATCACATTTACAAAATCAATTACAAACTCTGCGTGGCTGTGGGTAATGATAGCCAAATTTGCATATTCGCCTTCAGATACCTGCTCAGATATTTCAATATTTAACTGGTTGGGGGCTGGTTGCTCCGGTTGATTTGCCATTGTAATAATTTAAGAGTACAAAGATACCGTGATTTTTTTTATCGCAGTTAATTTGCGGTTGCACAGCTCAATCATGTTAATCATTCAATCCTGTTATATCATTTTTATCAAAGATTAATCATGATGATATGATTTGTATGATTTTTCATTACACTCATCTTAACCCTTATCAAAAAATATATTGTAACTGCAGCTTTACTTCTGTTTTTTTATTACCCTGTATTTCGTCCAGCCCTGTGCCTACGGTTGTTTTATTTTTATAGATTGTTTGCGCCCAGCGCAGCCACAAGCTTAGTTTTTTACTGAAATCATAATTTGCGTTGAGGTAATAGCGGTAGCCTTTGTCATAAAACACAGGAATGGAAAAGCTGTACAGCACATCATTTTCGTAAGCATATAAACGGCTGTCGTACCCTTCTGTTTCAAAATATTGCAGGCGGACGTTACCGGAATATTTTTTCATCATAGGCTTAAACAATATATCCACAAAAGATAGAAAGCCGCTTTGTGCGCCACCGCCCTTCCTGTCAAACCAAACCAGCTCTATCCGGCTGCGGAAAGTAACCGCCGGGTTAATTTTATAATTTACGTGGCCCCGGAAGTTCTGTCTTGGTTTTGGGATAACCGGCGCTGTTATATTTCCATCGGGATTGTAATTTTTTGATTTGGATTCGGTGCGGTAACGGGCATACATTTCCAGTTGCTTATTGGGCTTGTAGGTAAGTTGTGCCAGGTAATCCACTCCCACCGCAGGTGCATCCACCAAATACTTCAGCCAGGGAAATTTATAAAAGTCAGCATACGCATCTAATCTCCACTCAGCAGCAGGGCGTATGCTTATCCCGGCATATATTCCCTTTTCATTATTGGGAAAAGTGCTTTCCGTAAATGCATTGGTGTACAACGACTGGTATTTTTCATCAATATTCCTGTACAGTAAACTCATGTCCACGTTCACATCCATGCTAATCATCAGCCCGTTCACAAATGCCTTGTTCATTTTGTTATCAACCGCAGCTTCACCAAAAAAATGAAAATTCCGGTAAGTGCAGCTGTAGTCAATACTTTGATTGCCCATGCTTTTGCCGGAAAGCGCATATAGATTATACGGATCATCCGCCTTGGTAATGGGCAGCTTAAACCGGTATTGCACCACATTGGCGCCAATATGAAATCTGGTTTTATTAAAAGCGATATTGCCGCCGTATGCCAGTTGTCGCTGTATGCCTTTGTCTTCCACTTCATTTTTAGTGCGGTGCAATCCTGATGTTTGCAGGGATGAAATAAAATCTTCATTACCCAGGGTATCGGGCACAAAATTGCCGTCCAGTTTCCGGTAAGAAATAAATGCAGTGGCTTCAATATTATTTTTTGCAATAGTGATGCCCAGCCCACGGTGAAAGTTAATTTCACCTGCCGAATTATATGGCCGCAGCACTGGTAATTGCCTTTTTATGTTGATAACATCCGAACTCTTTTTAAATGCCAGGCTTTGCCATTGTGTAAGCCCCTGCCCCATATTCACGGTAAAATCACCAATGGCCAACGATTTAATGATTCCGGTATTACGGGCAAAAAGATGCGCTGAATAGTAATCAAACCCCTTCTTTTGTGAGCCTTTAAAAAATTCTTCGCCTGCATCTTTTTCAGCCACAATACCGTACTGCAATAAATTTTTGTATTGGTATTTATACCGGAGAAAAAGCCGCTGCGGTGAACCAGGATAAAAATTATTGGCAGTGGAAGAGTCCAATTTATATCCTCTTGATTTTTCCAGCACCTGGGTAACCCTGCCGATTACAGTATGCACACCACCGCCAAGCCTTTCACTAAAAGCACCGATAAAATCTGCCTGCTGCGATACAGTTATATAAGGCCTTATTCTTTCAATTGTTGCAATGTCAATGCCCGGCACAGCCTGCAATTCATACAAATTGATAAACTTACCCAGCAAATTTCTGTACGCAATGATATTTTGAATTTGCATGGGTTTAAGCAAATCCAGTTCTTTTAACACCGTTTCATCAGCCGTATTAAGGTTAATGGGAGATGCAAGGTATTGCTGCAAAGACTGCAAAAAAGAATCATCTTCTGTTTCATTGTCTTCGCTGTTTTCCGTAGCGGCTTCCAGCTGTTGCTCTGTTACGACAGAAGGCAGTTGCTGGGCAAAACACAATGGCGCCCTCCACAGCATTAATGCAAGCAACCATATTTTTTTACAGCCCATCCGGAACAGATTATTGATTAAGGGAAGAAGAAATGATTTTTTCTTTTCCAAAATTTACGATGAGCAGCAGCCCCGGTGAAATGCCCAGTTGCGGATGATAACTGCCACTGATGTCCAAACGCAAATTATCCCAGGCCCATCCTATTCCTGCATACGAAACAGCATTAGCAGAAGCAATGCCTGCCCTTGCAAAAAACTGTTTGGCAAAATTGTATTGCAGGCCGGCATTAAGGTTCACCGGATAGTTTTCTTCCTTTACCAGTTCTGCACTGATAAAAAATCTATCAGAAGCATCATAGCCCAGGCCAAACTGGTAAGCAGAAGTCAATTTTTCATTCGTTTTGGAAAATTCCCCTCCAATGGGGTTGTACACATGTACACCGGCGTTCAGTTTATCGGTCAAATGCACCAATGCGCCCAATTCTACGTTTACCGTGCCGGCGCTGTTGTACGAGGGCACACGATAACTATAATAATTGAACTGTACGCCAACATCTACTTTTTTGCCAAGGCTGCGGCCATAGGCGAGGCCAAACTGGCTTTCATTAAAATTTTTAAAGCCAAGGTATTTTATACTTATGCCAAAATTGCCAAAACGGGAAGGAAGCGCCAACGCTGCCGCATATACGCTTGTTTCTGTCAGCAAAAAACGCCTTTCGCCATATACGCCGGCTCCTGCATTTTTTACCTGTGCCAGTGATGCCTGGTTATTGGTAAAAGAAAAAACATCGTTGTGTTGTGTGCTGTAAGCGCCCAGCCCTGTGTACACCGCCGATACAGGCTGGCGCAGCGCTTGTCCGTTCAATGAATTACCGGCAAGCAGTGCCGGGATTGTAATTAAAGAAAATAGATATCTCAAGGGGAGTAAGATTTATTAACAGCAATATAAATATTTATTTATTATAATGCAAATAACATAGCGTTTTTTTACAATACCTGGCATTTATTTTTCGTAGCGGCAATACATTAATTTTGCAGCATGCAAATTTTAGATGGCAAGCTTGTATCGCAGGCTGTAAAAGATTCCCTAAAAGAAAAAACCGCTTTATTAAAGGAACAGGGTAAAAAAGAGCCGCACCTGGCAGCCATACTGGTTGGTACTAACGGCGCCAGTGAAACCTACGTAGCCAGCAAAGTAAAAAATTGTGAAGAGGTGGGTTTCAAAAGCACTTTAATAAGGCTGGATGAGCAGGTGAATGAAGCGGCATTGATAAAAAACATTGAGCAGCTAAACAACGATGCTGATGTGGATGGCATACTGGTGCAACTGCCCCTTCCCAAACAAATCAACGAAGAAAAAATAATCAACCTCATACACCCTGATAAAGACGTGGATGGTTTTCACCCGGTAAGCGTGGGCAAAATGGTATTGGGCCAGCCAGCCTTTATCCCGGCAACACCTTATGGAATTTTGCTGATGCTGGAACATTATAAAATAACCACAGCCGGCAGGCATGCCGTAGTGATCGGCCGCAGCAATATTGTAGGAAGGCCCATCAGCATATTGCTCAACAGGAATGCCTACCCGGGCAACTGCACTGTTACTGTCTGTCACAGTCACACAACTAACCTGAAAGAAATTTGTTTGCAGGCGGATATTATTGTAGCAGCACTCGGCAAGCCCCGGTTTTTAACCGCTGATATGGTAAAAGAAGGCGCTGTAGTGATAGACGTTGGCATCACCCGTGTGCCTGACGCTGCAAAGAAAAGCGGCTTTGCCATAAGAGGGGATGTTGACTTTGAAAACGTGGCGCCCAAATGCAGTTACATTACACCGGTGCCGGGCGGTGTGGGCTTAATGACGATAGCAGCGTTGCTGATGAATACATATAATGCATGCCAGCATAAAAAGTAATTTTTGTAACCGGCATTAGTATTTCATGGATCATCGTTGTGTCACTCACTTTTGTGGCATACCATTATTCAACAATAAAAACATTTGAACAATACATCAACCATAGCAATACAAACGCTTCCCGTAATGGAACACTTCTACACTTTACAGGGAGAAGGTTTTCACCAGGGCAGGGCAGCCTACTTCATTCGCCTTGGCGGCTGTGATGTAGGCTGTGTGTGGTGCGATGTAAAAGAAAGCTGGGATGCCGGCGCACACCCGCAAATGAGCATTGATGAAATAGTAAATATTGTTATTGAAAATACCCCCGGTAAAAAAGGCCTGGTAGTCATTACCGGCGGCGAGCCATTGATGCATGACCTCACAACCTTAACTGCTGAGTTGCAGGCGCAGGGTTTTGAAACCAATATTGAAACATCCGGTTCTCATCCCTTAAGCGGCAGCTGGAACTGGATATGTTTATCTCCTAAAAAATTCAAAGCTCCATTGCCGGAAATATCACTACACGCCAATGAATTAAAAGTGGTTGTTTTCAACAAATCAGATTTTGACTGGGCAGAAAAATATGCAGCACTTGTTTCCCCTTCCTGCAAGCTATTTTTACAACCGGAATGGGACAAAGCCACTACCGTAACGCCGCTTATCATTGACTACATCAAGCAGCATCCGCAGTGGGAATTGTCACTGCAGATACACAAGTATATTAACGTTCCTTAAGGAAGTCCATAGCCGATAGTTTATAGTTCATGGATACAGGGCGGCTGTTTATGCGAAAGATAATCCGGCAGTGCCGCCTATGGACTATAAACCATGAACTATTCCCTATTTGTTACTACCTTCATCCTTCAATTTTGTACTATGAAAAAATCACTTGTTTGTCATAAAGCCATTGCATTATTTCTTCTTTCCCATTTTGTATTTTGTATTGTTTATTCGCAGTGGTATGATCCGTCAAAAGTGAATAAAAAAGCGCTCGCTTTGAACGAACAGGCTTATAATGCTGCACAGGACGGGCATTATGCAGATGCCATCAATATATTGAACCAGGCAATTGCAGCAGATTCCAAATATGTGGATGCCTATTTATCAAGGGCTGCTATTTACGGCGACATGAAACAGTATGATGCTTCCGTTGTTGATTATGAAAAAGCATTTGCACTGGATTCTGTTTATACCAATACATTTTTATTGCCTTATTCCATTTCATTGGCAGGCAAAGGTGAATTTGAAAAAGCGCTTGCTGCTGTAAACGCTTTTCTTGAAAACAAAACGTTGAATGAAAGAAGCATTAAAGCCGCCGGTTACCGGAAATCAGCTTACGAATTTGCAGTAGAGTATGAAAAAAAACACCTTTCAAAAAATTATGTATTCTCTCCAAAAAATTTAGGAGATAGTGTGAATACTGTTTACCCGGAATATTACCCTTCCATTACCATTGACGGTAAAAATTTAATTTTTACAAGGCGTACACGAAATGATGAAGATTTTTATGGCAGCATAAAACAAAATGATAAGTGGGACAGGGCATTGCCGCTTGGCGGAAAGGTAAACACTAACCTGAATGAAGGCGCCCAAAATATTTCGCAGGATGGAAACTGGATCGTTTTTACAGGCTGTAATTATCCAGAAGGGCAGGGAAGCTGTGATTTATATATTTCTTACAGGACAAAGATGGGATGGAGTGAGGCTGAAAACCTGGGGCCTGTTGTAAATACCGATTTCTGGGAATCGGCTCCCTCGCTTTCACCTGATAAAAGGGATTTGTATTTCAGCAGCAATATGCCCGGTGGTTACGGGGGGAAAGATATATGGGTGACACACCGCAATGAGAAAGGCAAATGGAGCAGGCCGGAAAACTTAGGCGGCACTGTAAATACCAATGCTGATGAAAGCTGCGCTTTTATGTACACTGATAACCAAACACTATTTTTCAACAGCGATGGACATCCGGGCTATGGCTCTACAGATTTGTTTTTTACAAAAAAACAGGGCGATACTGCCTGGAGTGAGCCGGTGAACCTTGGCTACCCCATCAACACCATTGACAACGAGGGCAGCATGATTGTGGCGGCAGATGGAAAAACCGCTTATTATGCCAGCGAAAGGAGCGACAGCCGCGGCGCACTTGACCTGTACAGTTTTGAGCTGAGAGAGGACATCCGCCCGCCAAAAACATTTTGGGTGACAGGGCGGGTGTTTGACGCCAAAACAAAACAAGGCCTGCCAAGCTCAGTGGAACTAACGGACATCAATACACGTGAATTGACAAGCAAGGCGCAAACGGATGAAGACGGCAATTATCTTACCACATTACCCGTGGGAAAAGATTATGCTTTTAATGTAAACCGGAAGGGGTATTTGTTTTTTTCTGAGAATTATGATTTAAGCGGCGATAAAATTGATTCCGTATTTGTTGCCGACATTCCACTTCAGCCTATTGAGCCGGGCGCTTCTATCGTGTTAAAAAATATTTTTTTTGACAGTAAAAAAACCGACTTAAAACCCGCCTCCCTTGCAGAACTGAACAACGTAATCAGGCTGATGACCGACAACCCCAACCTTAAAATTCTTATCAGCGGGCACACGGACAATGTGGGCAAGCCGCAGGATAATGTTATTCTTTCCAACAACAGGGCACTTGCAGTAGTGAAATACTTACTGGCAAGTCAAAAAATAGCAAAAGAACGCCTGCAGTACAAAGGCTTCGGCGAAAGCAAGCCCGTAACTGATAACAGCACCGAAGAAGGCCGGGCAAAAAACCGGCGGACAGAGCTGAGCGTAATCAGTAATTGAATGGTTTTTTCTATTTTTAAGGAATAAATAATCCTCCTTAAAATTATTGTCCCTGGAAAATGACTAACGACCTGCTTTATCAAATTGCCCTTACCCTGGTGCCCAATATCGGCAATGTGCATGCAAAGGCATTAATAGGAATTTACGGTGATGCCCAGTCAGTTTTTAAAGCCAAAAAGAAAGAATTGGAAAAAATTGAAGGCATTGGCACAGTAAGGGCCGGCAGTATTAAAGCATTTGATAATTTTTCTGGCATTGAAGATGAAATCACTTTTATCGAAAAGTATAAAATCGCACCGCTTTTCATCAGCAGCAAGCATTATCCGCAGCGCTTATTGAACTGCTATGACAGTCCCGTACTGCTGTTTTACCGCGGCACTGCAGATTTAAATGCTCCGAAGATCATCTCTATCGTAGGCACAAGAAACAATACCGAGTACGGGAGAACGGTTTGTGAAAAGCTGGTTGAAGATTTAAGAGAAGAAAATATTTTGATCATCAGCGGCCTTGCTTTTGGTATTGATACCATTGCACACAAAACCGCTTTAAAAAATAATCTTCCTACAGTGGGCGTGCTGGCACATGGGCTTGACAGGATTTATCCCGCGCAGAATAAAAGCCTTGCCAAACAAATGGTAGAATATGGCGGCCTGCTCACAGAATTTTCCAGCAATACCAATCCAGATAAACAGAATTTTCCCAAACGCAACCGCATTGTGGCAGGCATGAGCGATGCCATCATTGCAGTAGAAACAGGCGTTAAAGGAGGCTCACTCATCACAGCAGAGCTCGGTAATAATTACAATAAAGATGTATTTGCCATTCCCGGCCGCATTGGCGACAGCAAAAGCGAGGGCTGCAATTACCTTATTAAAAACAATAAAGCTGCTTTGATAAATAGCGCCGGAGATTTACTGGAAATGATGAACTGGAAGCCTGTTAAAAAAGCAGCCCCTAAAAAACAAAGGGAATTATTCATCGAGCTAAGCCCTGATGAAAAAATAATAGCAGGTATTTTGCAGCAGCAGGAAAGCGCTCATATTGATGAACTGTATTTAAAAAGCAGCTTAAGCAGCAGCGCTGTAGCTGCAGCCCTGCTGATGCTGGAAATGCAGGGAATCATCACAAGCCTGCCGGGAAAAACGTATAAAATAGTTTAGCCTTGTATCACTCCAACCTTCCCTCCTGTCCATTCCGGGAATAACACAGCATCATTATTTATCAATAAATGCTTATCCGCCACTTCACTGAAAATGCTCCTGAAATCTGTGGTTACCGCAAGGTCCCGGCCATCGGCCAGGTTTTCAGGGGCAAGTGCTGCCACATTGCCATGCACTTTTCCTCCATCCATGTCATGGCTTAAAATAAATGCACAGCTTGCCCTGCCATGGTCAGTGCCGCCGGTACCGTTTTGCTTTACAGTGCGGCCAAATTCTGTAGCGGTCATCACTGTTACATCATCCTGGTAACTGCCCAGGTCTTTCCAAAAGGCAGCAATACTATCGCTGAAGTCGGCTACATTGTTTGCAAACACTCCCTCGCCTGTACCCTGGTTCAAATGCGTATCCCATCCGCCACTCTCAGCAAAAGCAATTTCAAGGCCGGCATCCATTTTAATTAATTGCGCAATTTGCTTTAATGATTTGCCCAAAGGGGAAGCAGGGTACCGGGCACCATTGGCAGGCGAATAACTTTTAAAGTTAGCATTGCTGAGCATTTTTATCGCATCAAAGCTTTCTTTCCCCGTTTTATTGAGCAATGAAGATGTGGTTTGATCATAAAGGCCTTCAAAACTTTTTGCAGCAAGGTTTACAGAGAAATTATTTTTCCCGGATAAACTAAAGTCTTTAAGATCGCTTACAGCAATTACCTCGTTATCACCATAAAAAGAGCGGGGAAGCGCGGGCGTAATACTTACTGCACGGAAAGGAGTGGCATCATGCCCAAGCAAACCCACAGCCCTGTTGAGCCATCCGCTGGCCGTACCTTTATTGAATGGCGTGCCGCTTTCCATATAATCCTGTGCATCAAAGTGGCTTCTTGTTTCATTTGGAGAACCCATACCGTGAACAATGGCCAGCCTTTTTTCCCTGAACAGGTTTTCAAATGGTTTCATCGAAGGGTGCAGTCCAAATCTTCCGTCCAAATCAATCAACGGGGCTTTACTGGTTGCAGCAGCATCCATAAATAAGGTAGGCCTTGCTTTTTTCAAATAGGGATCAGTAAAAGGGGACACTGCCATTAATCCATCCATTGCTCCCCGCTGAAAAATAAACACCAGTACCCTGTTTTTTTTATACGGGCGAAACTGTTTATTACTGCCGGCAGCGCGGGCCACAAAAGAAGGCACCCCTCCTGCCCCGATAGCAAAGAGGGCAATGCCTGCCTGTTTTAAAAATGCTTTTCTTGAGCTCATACATTTTACATTTTATGAAGTACTAGCGCCGCTGGAATTCAGGGGATCCGATTATTATTCCAACCACCTGCGATAACATATCATTGTCTCCCGCCAAAAGCGGTGTAGTTGTACTGCCATCACCTTTCCTGCGTAAATCCCGCTTTGCCAGCCTTTCTTCGTTCATTCCGGAATTTAAAGGTTCATTCATCATATTATCCATTGGCATACCTGCAGCAGCCACATCTTTATTGGCAGCATCTGTAATTTTTTGCTGGATAGACTGGTCGCTGATCAACGGCTCCAGCCTTGCAATAGTGGCATTCAGATCCCTTTCAGGCAATAGTATTTTACTGTAGGTTTTCAAAGCTTCAGCAGCGCTCTCCGGCTCACGGTTATTATTAAGCGCAGCAAGGCTGAAACTTATGCCGGGAATTTGCCGGGTGGCAAATGCCAACCCGAATTTCATGCGGTTAAGCAGGGAGCCTGTATTGATCCAGTATTGTCCCCTGTCAGGAAAACCGGTAGGCACCTGGTAATAATATACAGGCTGTCCCATTTTGCTGATCCACTCATACAGCAAAAAAGGCTTATCAATTTTTGCATGCAGCGAACGGACAGTGCTGATAACATATTCAAAAGGCGATTTCGTTTTTTCCCTCAATGATTCTTTTGCCCAAAATTCAGGGGAAGACACCATTGTAATGAGTACCTGCTTTATGTCGCCATCGCTTTTTATAAACGAAGCAGCCATCCTGTCAATCAATGACTGCGGGGGATCATCGCTCACAAACCGAACAGCCAGTTTTTTTGAAATAAATTTTGCAGTAGAAGGATGGCGTGCCAGCATGCCGAGCAATTCAAGCCCTTCATTATACCCGCCGCCGGCAGGAAAAACTTTGCCCAGCACGGTTTTCTCATTTTGGTCATGCCGGTTCATGGCAAAGAAAAAATCACCATGGTGCACAAAACCCGCTCTCAGGAGATTATCTTCACCTGCATCATCAATTATTTTCCTGCCAATATCATTAAAACTGCTGCCTTTCAGCGGGTACACCGTCCATCCTGTAAGCACCCTTGCTGCTGCAGTAACATCTTTTTGCGTATATCCTCCATCCACGCCAAGTGTATGCAATTCCATTATTTCACGGGCATAGTTTTCATTTAACCCCTGGTTTTTCCTGTCTTCTTTTATTTTGCCTAATATTTTATTCTTATCGTCTTTGTTGCTGATTACCTCATTTATTCTTTCTTCAATCCGCTGCTGTGCCCGCTGCTGCTGCATATTACCGGCATCATTGGCAGCTGCGCTGCTGAAGTTGTCAAGATAAAACAACATGGCAGGTGATTGCGCTGTAGCCAGCAGCAAGTCATAAAATTTACCTGTTACATTGGGTCGTATGGCATCCCGTTCATACACAGGAATAAAAACCATACAATTGATTTTGGTGGCAGATACGTTAAAATGATTGAACCAGAAATCAGTAAGCACCTGGTGCAGCTGGTTGTTGCTGTACGCTGCCGACAAAATTTTTTGACTTATAAATTGCAAATACAAATGCTGCTGGTAACGGTACCCTTTCTGCTGCATAAAGGCCTTCAACCGGCTGTCGTAGGTTGCTTTATCCATGCTGTCTTTATTAATACCGGCAGCCGCTGCTTCTTTTATCACCTTTAAGCCACGGGGAAATATATTTACCAGCTGCTGGTTATCCATCTGCATTGCATCGTATGCTGCTAATTGCTGCTGAAGGCTGTCATCGGCAAGGTTTCCGTCCAGTTGCTGTACAAACCATTTTTCCAAACCCATTTTTACCACTTCATCAATTTCTCCTGCAGTAGTCCCAAATGTAAACCTGTCAAGCAAATGAGCGGCAGCCTGGCGCCCGGTAAGCCCGGCAGCTTTCCAGGGCATTTTAAACTTTACTTTACCGGGGCCATTAAAAGAAGACAAAATGGAGATAAGCGAAAAAAAAATAATGGATACTGATAAAAAAACAACCCCTTTTTTCATGCAACTAATTTGACGGTGTAAATGTAAAAGCGTAGGATGGAACAGGATGTTAAAGGTTTAATTATCTTTTGATAAATAATTTTTACCCGGTGCTTTTTGAAAGCCCCCGGTTATTTACCTTTGCACATGGCAACAATAAAAAACTCTTCCTCCCACAAAGGTTCCATTAATTTTTTCGGTGAAGGCTTAACATTTGATGACGTGCTGCTGATGCCGGCATATTCGCAGGTGCTGCCAAGAGACGTGGACATTTCTGCCAGCCTCACCAAAACCATTACACTTAACATTCCCATGCTGAGTGCGGCGATGGATACTGTTACGGAAGCTTCGCTGGCCATTGCGCTGGCAAGGCAGGGCGGACTGGGTATCCTGCACAAGAACATGACAATTGAAAGGCAGGCCGACCAGGTACGCAAAGTAAAAAGAAGTGAGAACGGGTTGATATTAGACCCCGTTACTTTAGCACCGGATGCCAGCATCGGCGAAGCGTTAAGATTAATGAGGGAAAATAAAATCGGCGGCATTCCCATTGTTGATGCCAATAAAAAATTAGTAGGCATCCTTACCAACCGTGATCTTCGCTTTGAAACGAACAACAAAGACAAAGTGAGCACCGTGATGACAAAAGAAAACCTCATCACAGCCCCTGAAGGAACCGACCTTAAAAAAGCCGAGCTCATTTTTAAAAAAAATAAGATTGAAAAATTGCCGGTGGTAAATAAATCCGGTGTGCTTACAGGCCTCATAACATTCGGCGATATTTTAAAGCTGAAAAGCCATCCGCATGCAGTGAAGGACTCTTTCGGCAGGCTGCTCGTGGGCGCAGGCGTTGGCATCACCAAAGACACACTGGAAAGAGTAGCGGCTTTACAACAGGCAGGGGTAGACGCAATTTGCCTCGACAGCGCACATGGCCATACCAAAGGCGTGATAGATACATTGAAGGCAGTGAAAAAATCATTCAAAGGCCTGCAGGTAATTGCGGGCAATGTAGGCACAGGCGCCGGTGCCAAAGCCCTGGCCGATGCAGGCGCTGATGCAGTGAAAGTGGGCATTGGCCCCGGCTCTATCTGCACCACAAGAATTGTTGCCGGCACAGGCGTTCCGCAAATCACCGCGGTGATGGAAGCGGCGGCGGCATTGAAAAATAAGAATGTAGGCATCATCAGCGATGGCGGCATCCGCTATACCGGCGATATGGTAAAAGCACTGGCTGCGGGCGCCAGTTGCGTGATGATGGGTAATGTATTTGCCGGTACGGAAGAAAGCCCAGGTGAAACGATCATTTATGAAGGCAGGAGGTTCAAGCAGTACCGCGGCATGGGCTCCCTCGGCGCTATGGCGCAGGGCAGCAGCGACCGCTACTTCCAGGATCCGGAAGATGATATCAAAAAATTTGTGCCCGAAGGCATTGAAGGCCGTGTGGCATTTAAAGGCCCGCTGAGGGAAGTGGTGCATCAATACACCGGCGGCCTCAGGGCTGGCATGGGTTATTGCGGCGCCAGCAATATTAAGGCTTTGCAAAGCGCCACTTTTGTAAAAATTACCAATGCAGGCATGCGGGAAAGCCATGCACACGATGTGGCAATAACGAAAGAGGCGCCGAATTATAGCAGGTAACCCCTCCAACCTCCCCGCAGGGGAGGCTTTTGGCCTTCGCAAACTAAAAGCTACTTTTAATAAGTGCAAAGTTGGCCTTGTGCTGAAGGAAGCACTTTTGCCGAAATGCTTAATTACAAATGTTGATTATTATTTGAGGCCGGGCCTCCCTCTCCTCTGCAAGGAGAGGGAACGAGGGTGAGGTTAACCAGCATCAGTATTTCATAGCATCATCGTTGTGTCACTCACTTGTACTATATATCTTTATGCAGCAAAAAGACTCAACAGCATTGCTGAAATCAACTACATGAAAAAAATTGTACTGCAATTGCTTTTCATTGTCACATTATCCAATTGGAATATTGCGGCATTGCAAGCACAGGATGCTTCCCATCTACGCATCAGCCTGCTTACCTGCACACCCGGCGATGAGCTGTACTCAACATTCGGGCATAGCGCATTGAGGATTACAGACAGCAGCAGCATGCAGGATATCGTTTTCAACTACGGCACTTTTAATTTTGACGATCCTGATTTCTATACCAAATTCATAAGGGGCAAGCTGCTTTATTTTGTGTCCACTGCTTACTTCAGCGACTTTAAAGAAGAATACCAGTCTACCAACAGGGGCATTACAGAGCAGGTGCTGAACCTTAGCGATGAAGAAAAAAACGCTGTAAAAAATTTCCTTCTTAACAATATCAAAGAAGAAAACAAGTATTACAAGTACGATTTTTTATTTGACAACTGCACCACAAGGCTGAGGGACATCATTGTTCAAAATAAAAAAAACAAGCCTGCTTTCAAGCCGGTTGTACCGGCGGGAACCACGTTCAGGAACAGTATACATGAGTATCTTGACCGGAATGATAAAGAATGGGAAAAGCTGGGCATTGACATCCTGCTGGGTGCTCCCACCGATGCGGTGATGGACACCATGCAGCAGCAATTTCTTCCTGACAACCTGATGAAAGCACTGGACAGCAGCAATCACGGCAACAATTCGGTCCTTTCAAAAGCGGAGCTTTATCCTTTTGAAAAAACCGTTGTAACAAAATCATGGTTTAACCCAATGATTGTTTTCAGCCTGCTGTTGCTGGCAATTGTGCTGCTTGATTTTTCAAACACAAAATTTGCCGCTGCCTTTTTATACGGTTTTGACGGATTGTTGTTTTTCATCACCGGTGCAACAGGGGCACTCCTATTATTTATGTGGTTTGGCACCGACCACACCATGTGCAAAAGCAATTACAATCTTTTTTGGGCATGGCCTACCCATGCAATAGCAGCGTTTTTTGTCAACAGCAAAAAATTATGGGTGAAAAAATACCTTTCCATTACTGCTATTAGCCTTTTAATTGTAATGTTAATCTGGATCTTTTTACCGCAGCAGCTTAATATTTCACTGTTGCCTGTTTGCCTGTTGCTTATTTACAGGGCGCTCCGCAGGTACAAAGCCATTTAAAATATTGTGCATGGAAAACAAAACATTGCTCTTCCGGGATAAAAAAATCCATTATAAGGTGTATGGCAATGGCAAGCCCGTACTATTGCTTCACGGCTTTGCCGAAGACGGCAATGTGTGGCAGCTGCAGGCTGATTTTTTACAAGGCCGTTTTCGTGTTATCGTTCCAGACATACCCGGCAGCGGCCAGTCTCAATTTATTGCCGGTGCCAATATTGATACTTACGCCGAAGCAATAAAAGAAATTTTTGATGCTGAACAATTGAAAGACGTCAGCCTTATCGGTCATTCCATGGGTGGTTATATTACGCTGGCATTTGCAGAAAAATATCCTGGTTATTTAAATGGTTTCGGCCTTTTTCATTCCACTGCTTTTGCCGATACAGACGAAAAAAAACAGGTAAGAAAAAAGGCCATTGAGTTTATCAGGGAGAAAGGAGGTTATACCTTTTTGAAAACCAGCACGCCCGGCTTGTTTACCCAACAGTACAGGGACGAACACGCTGAAAAAATAAATGCACTTATTGAATCAGCAAAAAATTTTACAGATGAAGCGCTGATTCAATATTATGAAGCCATGATGGCAAGACCAGACCGTACCCATGTGCTTAAAAATTTCAATAAGCCTGTTTTATTTATCATTGGCGGGCAGGATACTGCTGTTCCTTTTGACAGCAGTATGAAGCAATGCCATCTGCCGTCCATATCCCATGTACACATTCTCAGGCAAAGCGCCCATATGGGCTTATGGGAAGAAGCAGGCAAAGCCAACAGGATTGCAGAGGCATTTTTATCTGCGCTCTAACCATTCATCCTGTAATTTTATCACTATATCTTTCTTATTGGCAATACAAACGTTAAAGCATCCCTCCCGGCTTCATCTTCGTTTATTTGTTGCTAACTTTACCCGCAGTGAAGAAAATTCTATTTTCTCTTTTTTTGTTATTCTCCTTTGGAGAAATACTTGCCTCTCATATCGTAGGGGGGGAAGTATTTTATACTTATCTTGGCCCGGGTACCAACCGAAATACAAGCAGGTACCGTATATCACTCCGGCTTTTTACCGATTGCCACCAGGATTGTGGCGGCAATACCGGTGTGGCCTGCCCCCCCGACCAGCCCTTCATCGGTATTTTTAATAACATTGCTCCATCATATACCCGTGTACAAAACGTTCGCCTTACAAAAGATCTCAGCCCTATGATACAAATGACCACATTTCCCGGATGCCTGCCCCCGCCCTATCCTGAAATTTGTTATTCAGTTAATACCTACTCAACCATAGTGCAATTAAGCAATACAGCAGAAGGGTACAGGTTCACTTATCAAAACTGCTGCAGGCGGGAAACACTGAATCTAATTTCAGATGTTCCCAACCCGCAACCCCCTCATGACCCACGGCCACCCGGCGCTGCTTACGAGGCCATTTTGCCGGGCACCAATATTCTGCCAAGGGGAACCAATTCCAGCGCTGTAGTGGATTTAAAAGATACCGCCCTTGTTTGCCACGGCAATCCGTTCGAGCTTTCATTCAGCGCCTCGGATGCAGATGGAGATTCGCTCTCATACAGGTTTGCTCCTGCTTACAACGGGGGTTCTTTTATCGCTTCATTTGATGATTCAGTTCCGGATGTGCCCCTCTATGGTACGGTGCAGTACCGGCCGGGTTTTTCAGGCGTACAGCCTTTGGGAACGGAAGTAACCATTAACCCCATCACCGGCCTCATAAGCGGCATTGCACCTGCCGTTTCCGGCGATTATGTTATCAATGTGATTGTAACAGAGTGGCGTAATGGTGTACAGATTGCAGAACACCGGAAAGATTTTATTGTGAAAGTGGAAGATTGCGATATCCCTTCTGCAAGGCTGACACCGCAGGATGAAACCTGCGATGGCTTTACCCGTCATTTTTCAAATCTGTCCAATAATCATGTAACAAGCTGGTACTGGGATTTTGGTGTATCTGGTGCTGATGATGATACTTCCATTCTTACTTCTCCTACTTATACATACCAGGATACGGGCAAATACAATGTAACACTGTACGTAAACCGTGGCACCAGTTGTGTTGATTCCTCTGTTTATACTGTTTGGGTATATCCCGGGTTCTTTCCCGGTTTCAATGCCATTGCACCTTATTGCAAAAATGTTCCCATACAATTGCAGGATGCCACCAGGACAAATTACGGGCAGGTGCTCAGCTGGAGATGGGATTTTGGCACTACTGCCACCAATGATACCAGCCATTTGCAAAACCCGGCGTTTGTTTATACCACCGCGGGCACCTATCATGTAAGGCTTAACGTTAGTAACTCTTACGGCTGCTCGGGTTCCATAGAAAAAGATGTTATTGTGTTTGATCCACCACCGCTGATCGTAAGGCCCAGGGATACCACTTATTGTGCCCTTGATTCGGTTCAGTTGTCGGCAACAGGCGCCGGAAGCTTTGCATGGTCACCGGCAAACAATATCTTGTCAGGTAATACGGCCACACCAATTGTGTTTCCCCCTGCTGCTGCCAGGTATTTTGTTACCCTCACAGACGATAACGGCTGCAAAAGCACAGACTCTGTAAGGGTAAATCCTGTTAATAATGTTACCAACAGCATAACAGCATCAGCCACCAGCATTTGTGCGGAAGATACCATTACGCTTACCGGCAGCAGCAATTATAGTAATGTTACCTGGCAATGGGCTCCGGAATCGCTAACGCTGACGCCTACCCTAAAAATAACCAAAGCATTTCCTGTAAGCAATGCAAGGTTTACGCTTACCACCAGCTGGGGGCGCTGTATTGCTACTGCCACAAAGGATATAACTGTAAAACCACTGGCAGTGCCGGAAGCAGGTGCCGGGGGAGCTATTTGTAAAGGGCAAGGCACACTGCAGTTGCAGGCAAGTGGCGGCATCAGTTACCAGTGGTCACCCACCAGGGGATTGAATAACCCCAATGTTCCCAATCCCGTTGCATCGCCGGATACCACTACCTTATATAAAGTGGCCGTTGGCGTAGCAGGCTGTAATAAAACAAAAACTGACTCTGTACTGGTTACGGTAAGGGCATTGCCCCAGGCCAACCTGGTAGATGACACGCTTATTTGTTCTATTGATACATTACAGTTAATAACAAACCCGGTGCCTTCATACGTATGGGGGCCGAATTACATGATCAGCAGCCTTACTGCAGCAAGCCCGCTGGTAAGTCCTGATGTGCCCACCACTTATTACACCACGTTAACCGATGCATTTGGTTGCATCAATAAGGACTCGGTATTTGTTGACGTAAAATTATTTGTAACTATTGATGCAGGCAAAGACACTACGATTTGCCGCACTGATACTTTTCATTTAAGAACGGTAAGTGATGCCTTAAGTTATCAATGGTCGCCATCAACATGGCTGAACGCCGATAATGTAAAGAACCCGGTGGCAACCCCGTTGGATGATGCCATCACTTATCACGTAGTCGGCAATATTGGCAAGTGCCAGAACAGTGATGATGTTACCATCCGCACTGTTCCTTATCCTGCAGTGCAGGTCAATCCTGATACAAGCATTTGCTTTGGGGATAATGCAATGCTGTATGCCAGTGGCGGCAGCAGCTATACCTGGAGCCCTGCTACTTATTTAAATTCTGTAAACAGCCCTAATACTATTGCTATAAAGCCTGCTGCAGGGCAAATACGCTATACGGTAACCGTAACTGATAATAAAGGCTGTCCCAAGCCGGTAACAGGCACTACCCTGGTAACAGTGCGCCAGCCTGTGCATGCCAGCACGGGCGCAAGAGATACCAGCATTGTTATCGGCCAATCTATACAAATGAATGCCAGCGGCGGCGACCAGTATTTGTGGGAGCCCGGCACATGGCTCAGTGACGTTAATTCTCCAAGAGCGATTGCAAGGCCTGAAAAAGATATTGTTTATAAGCTGACCGTAACACAACTACCTGAAAATTGCATTGCCCGGGATTCCGTAAAAATAAAAGTGTTCCTGCTGCCGCCCAGCTTTTATGTGCCTACGGCCTTCTCTCCCAATGGGGATGGCAATAATGATGTGCTGAAACCAATTGCATTAGGCATGAAATCGCTGAAATATTTTAAAGTATTCAACCGCCTTGGCAACCTGGTATTTGAAACCACAGAGCTCAATAAAGGATGGGATGGCATCTACAAAGGCAATCCGCAGGATCCCGGCACTTTCGTATGGATGGCGCAGGGAGAAACTTACCAGGGGGAATTTATTACAAGGAAGGGAACAGCGGTGCTAATAAGATAGCGTATCAGCAAATCACACTACCTTTGCATCAAACTAACAATAGTGCTCAAGCAAATAACCTCTTTTATTTTCCTGTTAGCGTTTGCAGTCCAAACGTTCGACAAGGGGTTTATTATGCTGGACTATTACACCAATACCAGGGCATACGCCCAAAATTGTGAAAACAAAGCCAGGCCTAAAATGCACTGTAACGGGAAATGCCAGATGATGAAAAAACTGAAACAGGAAGAAAATAAAGATGAGCAAAACCCTGAACGCAAATCAGAAAATAAAAATGAATGCGTACTCTCTTCCAAATCATTCTTCCCTGTTGTAACATTTGCAGCCTCCTGTGAAAACAAAATAAAATTTCCCATTCTTCCTTCGGGCAAAGAAATAAAAATGATGCCCCCTTCCGTTTTTCACCCGCCTGCCCTGCAGGGATAATACTTCAAAAATTTATTATGCAGCACTGCAGGTTTTTCCTGCTGTCCTGTTATTAATTTTAATCATTTCAAAAAAAAAACAGTACGGTACGCCAATCCGGTTGGTGCAATACACCTGTGATTAAGAACTCAGGATGAAATAACCGTAATCTGCCGAATGGTATTCATGCCTGTGCCGTACATTAATTGCGGTTGAATTATAAATTTATTTTTAAACTTTTTAAATTAGCATTCAATAATGAAACATATGCCATTTTGCAGCCTGTTTTTTGCAATTTTCCTGCTTATTTCCTGTAAAAAAGATGGGGTATCGCCATACAACCCCAACACAAAAGCAGCCCTCTCCGTAGAGTTCGATAATATTGCAGGCTCTTCGGATTTACAACTTAATACGGGCAGCTACACCAATGCTTCCGGCGAAACGTTTACAGTTACCAAACTCAAATACTACGTCAGCAATTTTATATTGACCAAAACTGACGGTACAGTATATACCGTTCCGCAGGATAGCTGCTATTTCTTAATAGATGAAAGCGATGACACTGAACACGCTCCCGTGCTGAGCGTACCCGAAGGCGAATACAAAACGCTTTCTTTTGTTGTAGGTGTGGATAGCCTGCGAAATACCAAGGACATCAGCGAACGCACAGGTGCACTTGATCCCACCGGCGAAGGAGCGGATATGTACTGGGGCTGGAATAGCGGTTACATTTTCTTTAAACTGGAAGGCACATCACCTGCTTCCGCGTCAATGGGCAATTCTTTTATGTACCATATCGGCGGCTTTGGCGGGTACACATCCCCTACCATCAATAATATAAAAACGATTACACTTGACCTTACAGAACGCGGGGTACCACAGGTAAAAGCAGGCAAGGAAACCAATATTCACCTGATGGTGGATATCTTAAAAATGTTCAACGGTTCTCCTGATATCAGCATCGCTGCCTATCCAATGCTGATGTTTGACCCGTACAGTACCAATATCGCCAATAACTATACGCAAATGTTCAGGCACGACCACACAGAAAACTAAGAACATGGGAAAAAAACAATTCATCATCATTCTTATTCTTGTTGCAGGCGTATATGCCTGCAACAAGAATATGGTGAACACTTTCCGGGGATTTCAAAAACCGTCTTATTTTTCTGAGCCTGTTTACCATTTTGGAACAAACCCCGTAACAAAGGAAGGCTTTGAGCTGGGCAGGAAATTATTTTTTGATCCCGTGCTGTCTGCCAACAACACTATCAGCTGCGGAAGCTGCCACATACCCACGTCTGCATTTACCCACCACGGGCACAGCGTCAGCCATGGCATATTCGACAGGGTGGGCACCAGGAACAGTCCGCCCATTATGAACCTTGCCTGGAGCAAAACCTTTATGTGGGACGGCGGTGTGTTTGACCTGGACCTGCAGCCCATTGCACCCATCACCAACCATGTGGAAATGGATAACAATATTGCCGCTATATTGGCAAAGCTGCAAAACAGCTCTTCTTATCCTTCATTATTTAAACAAGCGTTCGGCAGCGATGAAATAACAGGCAGTAATTTCTTCAGGGCGCTGTCGCAATTTATGGTAATGTGCGTAAGCAATAATTCAAAATACGACAGTGTAATGCGGCAGCAGGCAACTTTTACTGCCGATGAGCAGGGAGGCTATTTATTTTACCAGCAAAAGTGCAGCAGTTGCCACCCGGAACCATTGTTTACAGATTATTCTTTCAGGAACAACGGCCTTGCCATATCTACCGTTAATGATGCAGGAAGGTATAATGTAACCCTGCAGGATACTGACAGGTATAAGTTTAAAGTTCCGAGCCTCCGCAATCTTGATTATTCATCTCCTTACATGCACGATGGAAGGTTTTTTACTGTAGAAGCCGTGCTTGCCCATTACGGCGGGCAAGTGCAGCATACCCCTAATCTTGATTCTTCCCTGCAGCATGGCATTTATATAAATGCCGAAAGCAAAATGCAGCTGCTTGCCTTTTTGCGAACATTAAACGACAAAACGTTTGTTACAGACAGACGCTTTGCGGAGCCAACTCCCGTACGATAACAGACAAAAAAAATTAAAAAATGAAAAAGTATATTATAGTGTTTTCTTTACTGGTTACCATTCCTGTGCTTACAATGGCCTGCGATATTTGCGGGTGCGGCATTGGCAACAGCTATATCGGCATACTGCCCGATTTCCATAAGCACATTTTCGGTATCCGACACCGCTACAATTCCATGCTTACGCATGTTGGCGTTGGCGGCGCTGCCACTTATTTAACCACCCAAGAACGGTACAATACCATTGAAGCATGGAGCGGCTGGAACATCGGGAAAAAATTCAGGCTGATGCTGACAGTGCCATACAGCTTTAATGAAAAAATAAACCAGGGAAATACATACAATAAAAACGGCATAGGCGATATCACATTTGCCGCCTATTACCAATTGATCAACAACAGGCATTCTGTTTTGAAAAATCAATTACTGGTACAAAGCCTCTGGATAGGCGGTGGTGTAAAGCTTGCTTCAGGCAAATACAACCCGGCCGATAAATCGGTTGGCAGCAACGATGCCAACCTTTTTCAATTGGGTACCGGCAGCAATGATTTTAATATTTCAGCTATGTACGATATCCGTTTGCAGGATGCCGGCATCAATATTTCATCCGGCTATAAAATAACAACAGCCAATAAGTACAAATACCAATACGGCAATAAGTTCAGCACCAGCGCACAGGCTTATTATAAATTCAGGGTAAAAAATAAATTTACGATTGCGCCAAATGCAGGTGTGCTGTATGAAAAAGCAAAGAATGATGCTGATAATGGATTCAACGTTACTGTATCCGGGGGCAATCTGTTATTAGGTACCATGGGAGTGGAAACAACTTTTGGCCGGTTTGCAATCGGGGCAAATTTTCAAACGCCGCTTTCTCAAAATCTTGCCAATGGTATTGTAAAGGCACAGGACAGGATGATGCTGCATGTGGCATTTGCGCTGTAATGAGTACACTATAATGCAACCAGCTTCTTTTCGCTATTGCTGCTTACGGACGCTTCAATTATTCGCATTACATTGATGCCGTCATCCGCAGTTACCGGCAATGGCGCATCCTCAGTAATGGCTTTATATACCGCATCATAATACTCATAATAATTGCCCTGCACCGTTTTTATTTTTTCCCTAATGATTGCCCCGTCTTTTTCCGTATGCAGCAGGCCGCTTCCTGTTTCAGGTTCTATGCCCCAACCAGCACCGCCGGGTATTTTTCCGGCAGTGAGTTCTGCTTCCTGCACATCCCCTCTTGATTTAATGAAACTGCCTTTTGTTCCCTGCAATACAAAAGCAGGCAAAGGCTCTCTCACCAGTAAACCTGATTTTAGTTTCACCCTTTTGTCTTTATACTGTAATGATACTTCAAACCAATCGTCCACTTTTGATAAAGGCCTTGTTATCCTTATGTCTGCATACAATGCTTGTGGCATACCAAATAAATACAAAGCCTGGTCGATCAAATGAGGGCCAAGGTCATTGAACAGGCCGGCGCCGGGCCCTGTGTTTTCCTTGTGCAGTTTGGGGCTTAATGCCGGCTTGTATCTTTCAAAACGAAATTCCGCTTCCACTATAGCGCCCAGCCAACCGGCATCGTTAATTTCTTTTACCGTTTTAAAATCACTGTCCCACCGGCGGTTCTGAAAAACGTTGAGCTTTTTATGTTGTTTTTCTGCCAGTTCTTTTAGTTCAACAGCTTCTGCTGTTGTGGTGGTAAATGCTTTTTCAACAATTACATGCTTGCCGGCAAGCAAAGCTGCTTTCGTGTATTCGTAATGGGTATAAGTGGGTGTATTTACAATTACAAGGTCTATTGTTTCATCCTGTAAGATTGATTCCAGCGTTGGGTAAGAAACAGCGGCAGGATAAATTTCCTGTATTGACTTTTTGCTTCTTTCCCAGGCACCTGCCAGTTGAAATCCTTTATGAATATTGATGAACGGGGCATGAAAAACTTTGCCCGACATACCGAAAGAAAGTAAAGCTGTTTTAACTGGAAGCATTTGGTTTGATTACTGTTTACTGTTGGCAGTTTACTGTTGACTATTTCGGGTTTCAGCTTCTGTTATCCATTGCATACTGTTGCTTACTGTAAATCGGTAGCGCCAAACAAAGCCATCATAGCCATTCCCAATTCAATTGCATCTTCATCAATATTAAAAGTAGGCGTATGCACACCGGTAAACATCCCCTTTGCAGGGCTGTAAGTGCCCAGCCTGAAAAAGCAACCCGGTATTTTATGAGAGTAATAAGCGAAATCTTCGGCGCCCATTCTTAATTCCGTTTCCTCCACATTTTCTTCACCGATAAATTCTGATGCTTTCTTTTTGGCTGCAGCAGTAAGCGCTTCATTGTTGAGCACAAAGGGATAACCCACATCAATTTTTATTTCCGCTTCGGCACCCATGCTTTCCACTAGTTCTTTGGTGATCTTAGTTATCAGCTCGTGTGCCTTAAAGCGCCACTCTTCATCCATTGCCCTGAAAGTGCCCATCAGTTTTACTTCAGAAGGAATGACGTTGGTAGTGCTTCCACCCTGGAAAGAAGTAATAGATAATACTGAAGGATTAAAAGGATTATTATTCCTGCTCACCACCTGCTGCAATGCAACCACCAAATGAGAAGCGATCAATACCGGGTCTGCCGTTAATTGTGGTGCTGCCGCATGGCCGCCTTTTGCTTTAACAGTGATATAAATTTCATCCGCACTTGCCATTACCATACCACCCCTGAAACTTAATTTACCTGTCGGCAAAACAGTATGCACGTGCATCCCGAAAATACTTTGCGGCTCAGGATTTTCGAGCACACCTTCTTTTATCAGCAGGCTTGCACCACCGGGATTTTTTTCTTCGCCGGGCTGGAAAATTAATTTCACTGTTCCTTCCCACTCCTCTTTTAATTCACTTAAAATTTTTGCAGCACCCAGCAAACAGGAAGTATGAACATCGTGACCGCAGGCATGCATAATGTCGGGCTTTGTTGATTTGTATGGAATATCGTTTGCTTCTGTAATCGGCAATGCATCCATATCTGCCCTTAACGCTACCACTCTTTTGCCCGGGTTCTTTCCTTTCAGCAGGCCAATCACGCCGGTAGCGGCTTTTATTTCAAAAGGAATATTGTATGAAGCTAATTTTTGCTGTATGAACTTTGAAGTTTCAAATTCTGCGTAGCTCAATTCAGGATTGGCATGAATATGATGGCGCACTTCAATAAATTCAGGCGCATATTTTTTAGCAAGTTCTTTTATCTGCTGTTGTAAAGAATTACCCACAGGCTATAGTTTAGGTTATCTGTTACCGTTATTTTCTTTTTCTTTGGTTTTATCCGGCTTTACTTCAATGGTCTCCGGGCTGAGGTAAATATTGCCGGTAACAATTTTATTTTTCAGGATTTCTTTTCTCATGTTTTCAGCTTCCGGTTTTTCCTGGAAGTTGCCGAACTTCAATTTAATATTCGGCGGCTGAAAGCTCATGTACACCTTTTGGTCAGGGTAGCGCTGCAGCAGGTCGGCCCTTACTTTCATCGCTAGGTCACGGTCACTGGTGCTCAGCACTATCAGGCGGTAACCTTTACCGCTTCTCGGACCGTTTGCCAGCGCTTCATTAAAAGCAGCTTCCTTTTTCTCCAGTTCATCAAGGCGGCTGTCCTTAATGATGGTTACTTTACCAATAACAGTAGTGTCAACCGAAGTTTGCGCTTTTACAACCGGTATAATAAAACCAAAACAAACGATAATCGTTAATTTTTTCATGATGATGCTTTTGTCAAAAACCGTTCCGTATGCCTTTTGCAAAAATATTGTTTTTACCGCTGCAAGAACGCTAAATTAAATATAAAGGGCTTAGCCACGAATTGCATTCATTGGCAAGGATAAACTTCGCTTACCCCCATCCCCCATTGTGTTCATTCGTGTAATTCGTGGCTAAAAAAAATTCCCAGTCAGACGGAGACCGTCAGACTGGGGTAAAAAAGCCGTACCTTCGCCCCTCACTACTGTTGAAATAACAGCAAAACACTTTCATTTATGAGCCAGTCATACTTTCAAAAGTTTACCCCTAAAAAGAAAAACAGCGTAATTAAAGAAGAACACAGGCAGGCAAAGAAAAAAGCCAAAAAAGAAAGGGCTGCCGCTATTGATAAGTTCTACGAAGAAAAAAGAAAGGCAAAACAGGCTGCACTGGAAGCCGCCGCTGCTGCTGCAAAGGACAAACCAGCTCCTAAAATTGCAACGAAACCTGCCAGTAAAACCATAGGCTTACCTGCAGTGGCTGTTTCAGGCAAGCAAATGCCGCTTAATAAATTTTTAGCGCACTGCGGCGTTTGCAGCCGGAGGGAAGCGGTTGATTTAATTAAAGCAGAAAAAGTAAAAGTAAACGGGAGTATTGTAACCGAGCCTGCTTTTAAAGTGAGTGAAAAAGATGAAGTACTTTTTAATGGCAAAAAATTATTTGTTACAAAGAACTTAGTGTATATACTGCTTAACAAGCCCAAAGATTACATCACGACTTCCGATGACCCGCAGGGAAGAAAAACAGTATTGCAATTGATAAAATCCGCCACTACCGAAAGGGTTTATCCTGTTGGCCGGCTTGACAGGAATACCTCCGGCGTATTGCTGCTTACCAACGATGGCGATCTTACACAAAAATTATCGCATCCCAGCTATAATATTACCAAAGTATACGAGGTTAAACTGAACAAGCCCCTGGCAAAGGCAGATTTTGATAAAATACTCAACGGCTTAAAACTGGAAGATGGTGAAATAAAAGCTGATTCATTAGCGTATGCAGATGCAAGGGACAAGTCTGTTATTGGCATTGAAATACACAGCGGCCGCAACCGCATTGTGCGCCGGATTTTTGAATCATTAGGCTATGATGTAAAAGGTCTTGACCGGGTAATGTATGCCAACCTTACCAAGAAAAATGTGGAACGTGGCAAGTGGCGTTTTTTAAGTGAAAAAGAAATAAGGTTGCTGAAGTATATGAATGCGTCATACAATAAAAAACCTGTAGCCAAAGAAAATACTGTCGCAAAAAACAGGAAGAAATAATTCAGAAATCATAGCGGTGAAAAAAAATCTTGATATCATTTTTGAGAATGAATCTTTTGTTGCAGTGAACAAACCTGCAGGCATATTGTCTATCCCTGACAGAACGCAGTCTGAAACCTCCCTGAAAGACCTGCTGGTAGAAAAATACGGCAGCATCTTCACCGTTCACCGCCTTGATAAAGAAACCAGCGGCGCTATTGTATTTGCCAAAGATGAGGCTGCACATAAATATTTATCCAAAGCATTTGAAGACAGGAGCGTGGAAAAATATTATCTCGGCCTTGTGTATGGTGAGCCTTCACCACACAGCGGCACCATTGATGCTCCCATTATGGAACATCCTGTGCAAAAAGGCCTGATGGTAGTGCACAGTAAAGGCAAACCTTCCGTAACCGATTATGAAGTGCAGGAAACATTGGGAAAATATTCGCTTGTAAAATTCAGGATACATACCGGAAGAACACACCAGATACGTGTACATGCAAAAAATATCGGCAACCCCATTGCCTGCGACCCTTTGTATGGTGATGGCAAACCTATTCTTTTATCTTCCATCAAAAAGAAATACAAGCTGAGCAAATCAGAAGATGAAGAAAGACCGATCCTCAACCGTGTGGCTTTGCATTCTTACGAGATAAAGTTTAAAGATGCAGCAGGCAAAGACTACGATTTAACAGCGGAGATACCGAAGGATATGAGGGCGCTGGTGCAGCAGTTGAGGAAGAACTAATAAAAAAGGCCGCTTGCACGGCCTTTGTATTTTTTTCTTCAAAATTTATTAATCCAGATTCGGTTGCGGCGTGTACCTCAAATAAGGCTTCACAACTTCCACTCCCTTGGGGAATTTTTTAATGGCATCTTCTGTGCTCACAGCAGGCACCACAATTACATTTTCACCGTGGGCCCAGTTAGCAGGCGTGGCCACGCTGTAATTGGCGGTCAGTTGCAATGAATCCAGCACCCGCAGCACTTCCACAAAATTTCTTCCTGTGCTGGCGGGATAAGTGATGATCAACTTCACTGCTTTATCCGGCCCCAGGATCACCAGCGAACGCACCGTAGCGGTAGCAGACGCATTGGGATGGATGAAGCCATACAGTTCAGAAACTTTCCTGTCGTCATCAGCAATGATGGGGAAATCAACAGTTACGTTCTGCGTTTCATTGATATCTCCAATCCAACCCAGGTGCTTTTCAACGGGATCAACACTAAGCGCCAATACCTTTACATTGCGTTTGGCAAATTCTTCCTTCAGGGCAGCAGTCCTTCCCAGCTCGGTGGTGCAGACAGGTGTATAATCTGCCGGGTGGGAAAACAATATTCCCCATGAATCACCGAGGTATTCATAAAAGTCAATGTCGCCAACAGATGATTTTGCTTTGAAATTGGGGGCAATATCCCCTAACCTTAAACTCATAATGGTAAATTTTAGGAATCAAATATACATACAATAGTCCATAAATCAAGTGGACTTTAATTTTACTTTTTTATTTTTTGTTTTTTTACTTAACTTAACGGCATGTTATCTAAGAAAACCCAATACGCCCTGAAGGCACTGGGCTACCTTGCCGGGAAATATGGAGAAGGTCCGGTGCTTATTTCTGAAATTTCCAAGAAAAAGAAAATTCCTATTAAGTTCCTGGAAACGATCCTGCTGGAGTTGAAACAGGATGGCGTATTAGACAGCAAAAAAGGGAAAGGCGGGGGCTATTTTCTTATTAATCATCCCAAAAAGACCAGCCTTGCAAGGGCCATTCGGCTGGTAGGCGGGCCAATAGCGCTCATTCCCTGTGTAAGCCTCAATTTTTACGAAAAATGCAGGGATTGCGATGAAGCAACCTGCGGCCTGTACAAAGCTATGAAGCAAACAAGAGACGCTACTTTAAAAATCCTGGAAAAGAAAACGCTGGCAGAGCTGATGGATACTCCCTTGTTATAATTCCCCTTCAGGCAACAGTTGTTGGGTCCTGGTTCAATATCTCCATGATGGCGTTAAATAGATCGGGGTAAGTTGTTTTAAGTGCCTGAGGCTTTTCAAAAAACAGCTCTACGCTTTCTGCCCAAAACTCCTGGAAATTAACCAGCGCATAATCCGAATAAAAATCATTTCCCGGCAACTGTTCCTGGTGATAAACCTTATTCCCGTATTCATTAAACAAAGAGAAGTTTTTAACAAAACCACCTTCCACATTTTCTTTCGCTTCAAAATACTGGTAATAATATGCATGGGCAAATTCATGCAATCCCACATTTTGCCCGTTGTCAGGAAATTTATAGCCGTCAAAGAAATGCTTCCAGGAAAGGTTGATACAATTTGACGACACATTGCCTTCCAGCAATCTCAATGTTGGATAATAACCGATAAACTCCGCCGGGAAAATATGAATATGGGGAAAATGAGGAAGCAGGTATTTCTCCAGGCCAAAACTGATCTGCACGGCAGAAGCGCTGATCAGCACGGGCATTTCACGAAAACCGCTTTTATCATGTATTACAAAAACTTTCCGGCTCATGAATGTATGCAGGCGCTCAAGAAATTTTTGCCTGTCGCTGCCGCCAAGCCGGGTATAATAAACAAAGTATTTACCCAGCACTTTAATGATCTCGTCATCTGGAAATTGCAGGCTGCTTCCTTCGTACACAAGCACCGGCTGATCTTCTTCTGCTGCTTCCCCGCTGGTCTCTTCTTCAGGATAGCCGAGCATCTCTTCCGTTTTTTTACTCACATGCGCCACGGGGAAAAGCAGGATCAAAACACCTATTATCATCACAGAAAGCATCACCCATTCTCCTTCGCTGCTGTGCATGGAATGCAGCCACAGGAAGAAAAGGCTGAATACACTGAAAAAAGCTATTATTTGTGCTTTTGTCATTCGGGTAATTCACTTGTTTCTCCTCCGTCCAGTAATGGTATATCTGCCACTGAAGCCCCGGCAATGCCTTTAATGGAACCATACATGCCGCTCGTGTTCAGCAGCACTTTTTCCAGTTGCTTTTCCCTTTCCTTCCACAGCTTTTCCATCTGCACCTTTTCCTTGCTGATACTGCTTTTCATGGCTATAAACCCTTCCAGTATCGCTTCTACGTTACCACGAAATTCATTGCCTGTTAAATAGTCGTACAGCATCTGCATTTTATCGCCTTTGTTTTCCTGGCTGCGGATGGCTTCGTTTATCTTGATGATGCCATTGCGCAATACATGCGCCACGCTGCCCACTTCGGTAAAATTGCATATCCATATCCCGTCTTTTTCGCCAAAGCGCTCCATGTCTTTGGGAAAATTTTGTGTGACCAGTATAGCCACATCAGCACCCTTGTTACGCATATCAGCTTTCAGCTTGTCCACCCAGCTATTGCTCCAGGTTTTGGTGCGCTTGCTTTCATAAATAATTTTGCCGCATTCTTTGCCGCTGCTGTTCCGGATGATTTGAATACAGTCAGCGCCTTCCACGCCCTTACCTACTTCTTCAATGGCATCAAAAGGAAAATATTCTTTCAAAATTTCTTCCAGCAGCAATTCCTGCACTTCGCCCTGTCGCTGCATGCTCCCCTGCTCTGCCCTGCGTTTCATTTCATCCGCCAGCTTTTTTTGTTCCTCCAGTTGCAGCTGCACTTCTTTTAATTTCAGCTGCAGCTCCGTTTCCTTCAACTGGCTTTTTTCTGTTTCCTGCCTGCGTATCTGTTCGCCGAGCGTTTCCCTTTCCTGCTGTAATTTTTTTTGCAGGGTTATTTCCAGTTCGGCCTCTTTATTTTTCAGTTCCTGCTCTTTCTGTAAAAATTCCAGCTCTTTTTTTCTTGCTTCCTTTAATTTTTCTTCATTGTCTTTTTGGTTATTTTCCAGCAGGCGCAGCTTGTTTTCATAATCAGCGGCAATAGCTTTGGCTAATCTTTCCTGCGCTTCGGCCTCTATCTTTTGCTTTTCCTGCTGCAGCTTTTGTAAAAAGATCTCATTTTCTTTTTTCTTTTTTTCTTCAAACACCAGCTGCTCCTGTGCCAGCTTTTTCTTATCAGCTTCCATTGCATCCAGCGACTGCTGCAATTGCTCCTGGTATTGCTGCCTGAATTTTGTTTCCATATCAGCAGCAATTACGTTCTCTACATCAAACTGGTGCCCGCATTTAGGACACTTAATCTCTGTTGCCATCGTTCATTTTTTAAAAAATAAAATTATTGAAAACACGGTACACCGTACAAAATAAAAAATGGATAACCCGGAAGGCATTATCCATTTTAAAAAGAATATAAAAAAGTTTACTCTACCTTGGTGACCTTTATCACGTTGGTGGGCAAATGCAGCGCTACCGGTGTACTGCCTGTATTCACTACCACATCATCTGCTTTGATGAACCCTCTTTCTTTCAGGATGCTTATCTGGTCAAAGAAAATATCGTCCAGGCTTTCCTCTTCTGCATAATAAAATGCCCTTACACCCCAGCTCAGGCTTAGCTGGTTTATCAATGCCCTTTCTTTACTGAAAATAAACAGCGGCACTTTGGGCCTGTAACTGCTCAGCATAAAAGCAGTATAACCGCTTTGCGTCATGCCCACCAGCGCACTGGCATTGATGTCTTTTGCAATATTGCAGGCACTATAGCAGAGCGCATCGCTCAGTAAAGAAGGTGAATGGGGTTGTGGTGTAAGGATATCGTCACGGTCATAATCATACACGTTATTCTCCACTTCCAGGATTATCTTGCTCATGGTTTCCACCACCAGTTTGGGATAGGCTCCCATGGCCGTTTCACCGCTCAGCATTACAGCATCAGCGCCTTCCAGCACCGCGTTGGCCACATCGGTCACTTCGCTGCGGTTGGGCTTGGTACGTTCCATCATGCTTTCCATCATCTGTGTAGCCACGATTACCGGTTTGGCCCTGTGCATGCATTTCAGGATGATGTCCTTTTGAATCAACGGCACCTGTTCCACCGGCACTTCTACGCCCAGATCACCTCTTGCCACCATGATGCCGTCACTTTCAATGATAATGTCCCTGATGTTCTTCAACGCTTCGGGCATTTCTATTTTGGAAATGATCTTTATTTTACTATTCTTTTCTTTAATGCGGCTCCGCAATTCCCTCACATCTTTTATATGCCGCACAAAAGAGAGCGCCACCCAGTCAAGGTCTTTTTCCAAAATAAAATCAAGATCGGCAATATCCTTTTCCGTAAGCGAAGGCATGGTAAGTTCCGAATCAGGAAGGTTAACGCCTTTTTTAGGCAGCAGCGTGCCACCCAATGTGACAGCGATCTTTACTTCTTTTTCATTCAGCACTTCTTTTACCCTTACTTCCATCTTGCCGTCATCTAAAAAAATACGCTCTCCCACTTTCACATCTTTTGCAAGATTGGGATAGGAGACATAGACTTTTTCAGCAGTGCCCACGATTTTTTCCATGGTAAAAATTATTTCCTGCCCTTCTTTCAGCTCGATCTTTCCATTCTCCAGTTCCCCCACCCGTAGCTTGGGACCCTGCAAGTCGCCAAGGATAGCGATATTATAAGGCTCTGTTTTGTTTATTTCCCTTATGTAATCAATTATCTGCGCTTTGTCTTCATAAGAGCCATGGGAAAAATTAAGCCTGAAGCAGTTCACGCCGGCTTTTACCAGATCCAGCAGCTTATCGTAAGTGGAAGAAGCTGGCCCAACGGTAGCAACAATTTTTGTTCTCTTAATGGTATGTTGAATGCCTGCTTCCTTATCCATGTGGCGGTGCAGGTACTTGCTGATGTTTTTGCTCATCGGTTGTCAGTTTGGTGTTTACAGTTGCAGCCCTGTAATTACAGAACTTACTGTGATTATTTCTATTTTTAAATTTGCGCCTTTGTGTTCTGTTTTATTTAGATATTCAAATCATTTACTGTTGTCATGATAAAAAAATTACAAGTTAAACAAAGCCAACAGCAAATCGTAAACAGCAAACCTCCTTATTTCCTGTTTTTAAATTTTGTGCCTTTATGTTCCGTTTTATTTAAATACTCCATGAAAGAAAAAATCTCGGCGGCTGCAAGGTCTGTTTTTTCATACTGGATTTTAAAAATATCTTCTGCTATTAAATTATAATCAAGCATCCTGTATAATTGGGATTTTAACTCATCCGCAGAGCCTTTGGCAAAAGAAAGAAATTGCACAAACTCAAACCTGCTGCTTCTTCCAAATCCTTCGGCAATATTGTCTATAATAGAGCCGCTACTGCCTTTTACTTGTTCCTTTAATTTAAATTCATGAAGAAAATTTTCCTGTAACGTTATCTTACGAATATCTATTGCAAGTTGTCTTGCCAGTTGCCAAACTTCCAAATCCTCAAACCTTTTTATGGTTGCCATAATAAAGTATTTCATATCTGGTACACCCAACTGTTAACCTCAAACAGTAAACTGCTTAACTCGCCAGTATCTTCACGATCTTCATCCATTCTTCGCTGATGCGCTGTTTCTTTTTTACAGCTTCATTCAACGGGATATAGTGCATCCTGTTATTTACAATGCCTACAAATACGTTGTATTTTCCCTGCAGCAGGCATTCCACTGCGGAATAACCCATGCGGCTTGCTATCACCCTGTCAAAGCAGGTGGGTGAGCCGCCCCTTTGGATATGGCCCAGGATACTTACCCTCACTTCCTGCTGTGGCATCCTTTCTTTAATTATCCTTGCCACTTCATTGCCGCCGCCAATTTCATCTTCTCCTTCTGCCACTACGATAATGTTCACTAACTTTTTTCGTCTCTCCTTTTCCGTTAGTTCGGTCACTATTTTCTCAATATCTGTTTTCTTTTCAGGGATCAGGATGTTTTCTGCGCCGGTGGCAATACCACTGTGCAGGGCAATATAGCCGGCGTCCCTTCCCATCACTTCAATTACAAACAAACGGTCATGCGCATCCGCGGTATCTCTTATTTTGTCAATGGCATCCACTGCCGTGTTTACCGCTGTATCAAAGCCAATAGTAAAATCCGTTCCGGCAATATCTTTATCAATCGTGCCCGGCAATCCTATGCAGGGGATATCATGCTCATTGCTGAAAATCTGTGCTCCCCTAAAGCTTCCGTCTCCACCAATGATCACCAAGCCATCTATACCGTGCTTTTTTAAATTATTGTAGGCTACCTGCCTGCCTTCCGGTGTAAGAAATTCCTTGCAGCGGGAAGTTTTTAATATTGTACCGCCACGCTGTATGATATTGGCTACGCTGCGGCTTTCCATTCTAAAAATATCATTCTCCACCATTCCTGTATATCCACGCATGATGCCGTACACTTCCAGCCCGTTGAAAATCCCGGTGCGCACTACTGCCCTTACACAGGCATTCATACCCGGTGAATCACCGCCGGAAGTAAGCACCCCGATCTTTGTTACCTTTTTTTTCATCTACTTTTTACAATAATAGTTTTTCCAGGTTTACCCTGCGATATTGGTCTGATAAATTTTGTATTTAATGAAAAACATCAAAATTGGGAATTACCTTTTACCGGGGATATTAAAATATTAATATTTTTTTAAACCGAATGTGTCAAAAATACATCATAAAAACTAATCCTGAAGAACGAATTTCCGCAGCAATTATTTTTTCGTCTTCACATACCCGTCATACATTATCCTGAATACTTTTTCTTTTAAGGCTGCTGCCTTTTCTCCTTCAGACGCTACCGGCGGCAAAAATGTCATTGACAACCTGGTTGGCAGCAGGTAAAAGACCTTGTTTGCGGGCATTGCTTTTTTAGTGCCTGTAATGATGCAGGGAATAATATCTTTCCTACATTCTGTTGCCAGCTTAAATGCCCCGTCATAAAAACGCTTGAGCGGCTCATTGGTCCGGTTTCTGGTGCCTTCGGGGTAAAGGCAAATGTGCATTCCTTTGGCAAGCACTTTTTTCATTTCATCAAAACTCCTGCGGCGGCTTATTTCATTTTCCCTGTCTACCAATACCGAACCTTTCCTGTAATACCATCCAAATAAAGGCACCCTGGCAAAAGAAGACTTGGCAATGGTTTTATTGCTGCCGGGCACATAGGGCGCAGAAAGGGGCACATCCAGCAATGCATTGTGATTAAACACCACTACGTAATTGACACCCGGTTTAAAATTTTCCCGACCTTTTATCCGTACAGGACAGCCGATCAATGTAAGCCAGACATTCATCCATATACGGGATACTTTAATGAAATATAACTGGCCTTTTATTTCCGGCAGCAGGTAGGCAATCATCGCAGGAAAAAAAACAATGAGGAAGGTAACGGCGAATGCCAACAAGCCCCACAGTGCCCAGATGCGGGCAAATATTTCTGTAAACAGTCCTGTTGATGATTTATCAGTATTGGCGGTACCCGGCATAAAAAATTTAAGGTGTGAGTAATTTCCAGTTAATTGGTTGCCTGCCCCGTTTTACTAGATAATCATTCGTTTTTGAAAAATGCCTGCAGCCAAAAAAACCTTTGTCGGCACTGAACGGCGATGGATGTGCAGCTTTCAGTATCAAATGTTTTGTTTCATCAATCAATATTTGCTTATCCTGCGCAAACCTGCCCCACAATAAAAAAACAACACCTGTTCTTTCATCAGATATTTTCTGGATAACAGCATCGGTAAAATTCATCCAGCCAATCTTCTGATGGCTGGCAGGCTCATTGGCCCTTACTGTAAGGATAGCGTTTAGCAACAATACACCCTGCTGCGCCCATGCAGTAAGATCACCATACGCTGCCGGCATCGGCACACCAATATCACTTTGAATTTCCTTGTAAATATTTATTAATGATGGCGGTGGTTTTATACCGGCCGGCACGGAAAAGCTGAGCCCATGCGCCTGCCCAGGGTTGTGGTAAGGATCCTGCCCCAGTATCACCACCGATACTTTATCAAAAGGCGTTTGTGTAAAGGCATTAAAAATAAGCGGCCCCGGCGGGTAAATAATCTTACCGGCGGCTTTTTCCATTTTTAAATGCGTAACTATTTCTAAAAAATAAGGCTTGGTAAATTCATTTTTTAATGCCTCTTTCCACGAGGCCTCTATTTTAACGTCCATTCATAAAGAATTTGCATAAAAATACAAAAGCCCCATTAATTGGAGCTTGACTTTTGTGATCCGGATTGGATTCGAACCAATGACCCTCAGCTTAGAAGGCTGATGCTCTATCCAGCTGAGCTACCGGACCCAATTGGAAGTTGCAAATATAGGGCAATTCACTTTTTTCGGGAAATGTACGATTACACAAACATTCCACTATACAACAGTATGCTTCACATGGGTTTTCAAATATGATTACATTTGAAAAAATAATTCTGCATCAAATAATGAGAATCAAAATAACATTACTGATCGTTGCCATTTTGCTTGTATCTGTTTCATTTGCACAAAAGAAACCTGCGCTGTTCGGTGTTGCGTTCAATATTGCTGATTTTAATACCCTCAATGATAACAGCAACACGCCAACAGCCGCTGGCGCTTCGCTTTACTACTGGAAAGGCATCAATCGTTTCATTGACCTTACCGCCCGGCTCAATGGTATCTTTAATGATTATGATGGCACAGGTAAAAATAAAATTGGCGCAGAACTGGAGCCTTCTCTTGTTCTGCGCCCATTAAAAGATGAAAAAACAGTAAGCCCGTTTGTAAGTGTTGGCATTGGCGGCGGTGTATACAGCAGCCATTCCGGGGCCTATGTGCCGTTTGGAGCAGGCTTGCAGGTAAATGCAAGAAATACTACCTATTTTTTCCTGCAGGGGCAATACAAATGGGCCGTTACAGCTAATATGCCGGTCAATAATTTATTTTATTCAATTGGCTTTGCAGAACGGTTAAGCAAAGGAAACAGTGCACCGGTTAAAAAAATGGCATTGCCTGCCGCCCCGGCAATAAATGATACAGATGGTGACGGCATTGCCAATGACGCGGATGAATGCCCGGATGTAAAAGGCATTGCAGCGTTTAAAGGCTGTCCCGATACCGATGGCGATGGCATTCCTGATAAAGATGATAAATGCCCCGATATAAAAGGTTTGAGTAAATACGGCGGCTGCCCCGTGCCTGACAGCGATAACGATGGTATTAATGATGATGAAGACCAATGCCCGAAAGAAGCAGGGCTTGCACGCTACCAGGGCTGCCCCATTCCCGACACCGACCAGGATGGCATCAACGATGAAGAGGATAGATGTCCGACACAGAAAGGCCCGGCATCCAACAGGGGCTGCCCTGCAATTGATATAGACATTATCAGGCAAATAAATAAGGCTGCAGCCAGTATTGCCTTTGCAGCCGGCAGTGATAAATTATTGCCGGGATCATTTGCTTCATTGAATACCATTGCAGCCATATTAAAAAGCAATCCCAATTATAAACTGGAAATCAATGGCTATACAGACAACCAGGGCAGTGCAGATAAAAAACAGGCTCTAAGCGAAGCAATGGCAAGTGCCGTAAATAGCTACCTGGTTAAAAAAGGAATTGATGAGAACCGTTTAAGCATTGCAGGCTTTGCTGATGAAAACCCGGTTGCTGATAATAATACTTCGGCAGGCAGGGCCAGGAACCGGCGGGTGGAAATAAAGTTGAGAAATTATTAAAATAAAAAGGCAATCATTTTACAGCAGGCTTCAGCGCCGGTAAAGGGTGAGCGTACTTTTGCTTCATCATGGTGTCCCGCTCCCGCTGCGCCCTTGCTGTCATACTGTCTAACATATTGCGCATCACATCAGGCCTTGCCGAATAATATTCATAGCTCTCATAAAAATCTTCTTTATTTATTTTATGCAGCTCAAATATTTTTTGCTGCAGCGCTGCATTTTGTATGAAGATGTTTTTGGCGCTGTCTTTTTTCAGGTAGCTTTCGGTGAAAGCGTCTGCCTGCAGCATATCCAACATTACAGCGGTCATTTTATCAGCACTCAGCACATCGCCTTTTTTTTTACCGCCGCAGGAACAGGTAAAAACAGCAAAACAAAAACAGCACAGCAACAGGTTCCTCATTTCAATTCATTTTTATAACGGCTTGCGTTGGTAAGGTCAAGCTTTTGCAATAAGTCTGATGCCCTTGCTTTATCCTGTTGCGATGATTTTGAAAACAATTTGATCAGTTCGTTGGCCTTTCCCTGGAAAAAGAACTGGTTGATCATTGTATTGGGATTATCAGTATTAAAACTGGTCAGCTGGTTCAGCACATTCAGCATTTCTGCCCTGCCGGCCTTTTCGTCCTCGTACATCTTATCAAATGCCTTCCTGTAATAACCGTAATAAATGTCATGTATCAGCGCATAGCGGCTGTTGAGCATATTTTCTGCCAGCCAGTAGCGGTTTCTTATCCCGTCAAATGCTTTCCACCCGGTAATGCCCCTTCCATCGGGTGCATTGTTTACAATATTCTGCGCTTTTTGAAAATACGGGTTGCCGCCTTTCAATGAATAAGAATCATAATCAAAAGCAATGACCATGTAAGCATAGTAGGCCAGCACTGCCGTAAGGTTTGCAGCAACCGGGTCGCTGCCGCCCACCCTGTTTTCATTAAATTCAAGCTGCTGAAACTCCATGTATTTAAAAGTGAAATCCTCGTCCTGGAAATTGATGATAGGCGAAAGGTAACTGCTGTTGAATACCGGCCTTGCTGATTGCACGGTAAGCGATGCAGCGTACACATTTGCATCATCGGTTGACTGGAGGTTGAGCAGGAAATTGCAATCAATTTTTTCGTTGGGTGAAAAATTATCGGTTGTCCATTTCCTGTTGTTCAAAAAAGTATTCAGTGCATTTTGCAGGGTTTGAAATACATTTTTATTTACGGTATTGTTTACCCTGCTGCTGTTAACCGTAACCCTTGCATTCAGCTCCTGTGCTGCAGCGGTACAGCTGCACAAAACAGCCAGCAATACGGATATGATAATGCTGTTCTTCATTTTTTATAGTGAATGATGGTATTTACAATGTCGGCGGCCACTGCTTTTTTTGTCTTTGTTTCAAAAGCATATTCATTGCCCTTCCTGTCAAAAATAGTTATTTTATTAGTGTCGTACCCAAAGCCTGCACCGCTGTCGTTTAATGAATTAAGCACGATCATATCTGCATTCTTTTTATCCAGTTTTGTTAACGCATATTCTTTTTCATTGTTTGTTTCCAGTGCAAAGCCTATCAATAGTTGCCCTTCCTTTTTTAGTGTGCCCAAATGCTTTAAGATGTCCGTTGTTTTTTTCAACTCAATTGAAAAAGTATCCGTGTTCTTTTTTATTTTCTCTGCTGCTTTTGTAACAGGCGTGTAATCTGCCACTGCAGCACTCATAACGGTAATGTCTTTCCCGGGAAATTCATCTACACAAGCATCCAGCATTTCGGCAGCAGAATGCACTTTAATGGTCTTGATATTTCCATTTGCAATTAATGCTGAAGGGCCGCATACCAGGGTAACCTCGGCACCCCTTGCTGCCAGTTCTTCTGCTATGGCCACTCCCATTTTGCCTGAAGAATGGTTGCCGATAAACCTCACAGGATCTATGGCTTCATAGGTGGGGCCGGCCGTTACTAATGCTTTTTTGCCGCTTAGCTGGTTACCGGATAAAAAAAAATTGTCAAGCCATTGCACGATTGTTTCAGGCTCAGCCATTCTTCCCTCTCCAATAAGCCCACTGGCCAGCTCACCTGCTTCAACAGGAATAATTTTATTGCCGAATGATTGTATAGCAGCAAGGTTATTTTTTGTTGACGGATGATGCCACATATCTTCATCCATTGCAGGAGCCGCCACCACAGGGCCGGTTGCCGAAAGATAAACAGCCATTAATAAATTATCACATACCCCATGCGCCATCTTGGAAAGGCTGTTGCAGCTTAGCGGGGCTATAAGAAAAATGTCGGCCCAGCGGCCCAGCATTACATGGTTGGCCCATGAATCATTTTGAGAAATGTCTGCAAGCACAGTATTTTTAGATAAAGTGGAAAGCACAAGAGGGGATACAAAATCCCTGGCCGCAGGCGTCATTATCACCTTTACTTCTGCCCCTGCTTTTACCAGCAGCCGCACCAAAACAGGAATTTTGTATGCAGCGATGCTGCCGGTGATGCCAATGAGTATTTTCTTGTTTTTCAGCATACAAAATCCCGCCGTTAGCGGGATTAAAAATATACATTATTACCTGAAACCGGTGTAAATTATTTTACAAAATTACCTGAACAGGTCTTCTTCATTTTTACGGAAATATACCTTACTGTCAATAAATTCCTGCGTGGCCAGCAAAGCAGGATTAGGCATACGTTCATAAGCCTTGGATATTTCTATCTGCTCTTTGTTTTCATGAATTTCTTCCAGGCTGTCTGTATGGCTTGCAAACTCTTCCAGCTTGTTGTGCAGTTCTTCTTTTACAGAAATATTTATCTGGTTGGCACGTTTGGCTATGATAGCGATAGACTCATACAGGTTACCTGTTCTTGATTTCAGGTCGTATAAGTTTTTAGGCTCTACTACACTGGCGGTGCTAGAGCTGTGCTGACGTCTTAACTTGCTCATTTTGTATTTCTTTAATGTTGTTTAAACTTAGTGTTTTATATTCTTCGGCTTCCTTCATCATTTTGCTGCCGGGAAACCTGTCTGCAAAATCGTCAAACTCATTCACCACTTTTTCATAACGTTCAATTTGCTTATCCACTATGCTCAGCTGTGCAAATTTGTAGTATGATTTTATTGCCTGCAGCTTATACGTTTCAGCCTGTACTGATTCGGGATAGCTGTTCAGCAGGTTATCGTAAGAAATAGCTGCTGCCCGGTATTGCCCCAGCTTATAATAAAGATCCGCAGCCCTTAATTCTTTCTTTTCAAGCTTTTCCCTGCATTTATCAATTATCTCCGTTGCTTCCTGTGTTCTTGAAGAGCCGGGATGCGTATTGATAAACGTTTGCATCAAGCCGATGGTTTTAGCTGTATTCACCTGCTCCAGCTCCAGCTTGGGCACTTCTTTGTAAAAGCAATAGGCATGCATATAGTCCACTTCTTCTGCCTTGCTGCTGTTGGGAAATACTTCCAGGAAGCCTTTGAAAAAGTTCTCAGCATTCATGTAGTCTTTCATGTAATAAAAGCAATAGGCATCTTTATAATACAGCTCTTCAAACTTATCTGTGCCTTTAAATACAGGATATAATTCTTCGTATAATTCCTGTGCCAGGCTGTATTTCTTCTCATTATAATATTCGTCAGCCATTTTCAGCTTATATTCATAGTCATTACTCTTCATTACCTTGTTAAACTTGTTGTTGCAAGAAAACAAGAGCACTGAAATAAACAAACTGCAGGTTGCCGTAAAAAATCGCATAAGAGGCGCAAATTTAGTGGATTTACACCAAAAATCCCTTCAAAATATTTGAGCGCCAAAAACCGGGGGTTAAGGTTTTCACAATAAAAAAATCCCTCCCGAAAACCGGGAGGGATAATCATTGAGCAAAAAGTAATAAAACTTAGTTTGATTTAATATCTATTGTGTTGGCATCTCCACCGTCAATTACTTTATCGGTAGAAATCCTGTCTTCGCTGATACCTAATTTTTCAACGAGGTAGGTTTTAACTGCTTCCAGTTTTTTGTCAGCTAAAGACTGGCTGCGTTTGTCAGCTTTAGGATATGCTGTCAAAGTAATGCTGCAATTAGGTGCATCTTTCAGTTTAGAAGCTACGCTTGACAATAAAGCTTTGCTGTCTGCACTTAAAGAAACGCCTTTCAGTGTTAAGCTTGGGTAGTCAGTTGGGCAATTTGAACCGCCTCTAACTAAACCGCTGTCAATTTTATCCTGGATAGCTTTACAGCAGGCAGGATCAGGACATTTCCCTACACCATCAGCGTCAACAGGCTGGCAGTCTGTAGGAGTGATTAATTGTTTGTCTTTGCAATCAGGAACACCGTCACCATCTGTATCTTTAGTTACACCGTGAGAATCAACCGGGCAACCGGCAGGAGTATTTGGTTCCCTGTCCAGCTGGTCAGTAACGCCGTCACCGTCTGTGTCATCCAGTATAGGTTTGGGCAGTTTCATGTGTTTGGGGTTGTTCAGCTCGCTGTAAGCGTAGTCAAGCGGGTTGAGCCACCAGAGTGGTATTAGATTCTGTGAAAAGAATCTAATGCCATGTAATGACGCGCAACATCAAGCATTAGGCCTCTGTAAGCAAATCGTGGCGCATCCTC
>JBEHYP010000015.1:0-44281 GCA_048498115.1 Bacteroidota bacterium
GCCCGCAACCATTTTCATCCAGCAGGTCTTTCATGTATTTAAAAAACTCCACATGGCCGCCCTGGTAGCTGGTAATGGCAATGCCCTGCACATCTTCTTCAATAGCTGTTTCCACAATTTCATGTACGCTCCTGTTGTGCCCCAGGTGAATAATTTCAGCACCCTTGCTTTGCATTATACGGCGCATGATATTTATCGCAGCATCATGCCCGTCAAACAAACTGGCAGCAGTTACTATCCGTACTTTATTCTGTAATATGAAGCTCATAGAAAAAATTTTATGTTGCCGGCATCAGTGCCAGTGGCATCATCGTTGCATCGCACTCTTGTACTTTAGTAACAATGCGTAGCAAGAAGAACAAACAATCAACAGCAAAAATACAAATATTAACAGTTGTTAGTTTTTGGCAGGAAAAATCAGGACATTTTAAAAGTAAGCGCTGCAAAGTCTTCCACACTAAGCGCTTCGGCCCTTTTATTAAAAATATCGTCTTGCAGTACTTCCGGTGGAAACAAACTCTTTACTGCGTTGCGTAAGGTTTTGCGCCGTTGCTGAAAAGCCGTTTTCACCAATACTATAAATGCCCTTTCACTCTTCACATGCAATGTCTCTTTCTTCCTTCTTAACTTTATTACGCCGCTCATTACTTTGGGCGGGGGGTTAAAACAGCCGGGGCTTACATCAAACAAATATTCTACTTCGTAAAATGCTTGTACCAGCACACTCAGCACACCGTATACCTTGCTGCCCTCTTTGCTGGCAGCCCTTTCAGCCACTTCTTTCTGAAACATACCAATTACCACCGGCACCTGCTCTTTCCAGTCTAAAATTTTAAATAATATCTGCGTGGAAATATTATAAGGGAAATTACCAATAACTACAAAGGGTTCACTAAAAGGGGCATCAATATCCAAAAAGCTTCCGGCAATAATCTTACCTGACAGTACCGGGTATGTTTTTTTCAGCCATTCAATTTTATCATCATCCAGTTCCACCGCTTTAAAATGAATGTTGGGGATATGAATAAGCTGCCTGGTTAATGCCCCCCCGCCGGGGCCTACTTCCAGCAGGCTGGTAAAATTTTCCTGCTGCAATGCATCCATAATTTTCCGGATGATATTTTCATCTTTTAAAAAATGCTGACCGAGAGATTTCTTCAACTGCATCGGGATGGTTATGATCGTATAATCATGATTACCATAATTGATATGATTATGATGATATTGCCCAAAATTAAAGGCTTCCCTTATCATACCAATCATTATTATTGAATCATTCGCCGTATTTTTACAGCCTAACTTTTCATCTATGCAAAATGAAAATAAGCCGGTTATCGGCCTCACCTGCGGAGATATAAACGGCATTGGTTTGGAAATCATCATTAAAACCGTTGGCGACAGCAAGCTGCTTGAAATATGCACCCCTGTTATTTTCGCCAATAATAAAGTATTAAATTTTTACCGCAAGGCATTGCCCGATATCAATTTCAATTTTGCCGCCACTAAGGATTTAAGCCGCATTAACCATAAGCAAATCAACCTTTTCACCTGCTGGGAAGAAGAAGTGGCCATTGCACCCGGCACCCTTAACGAAATTGGCGGAAAATATGCAGTGCTGAGCCTGGTGGCTGCTGCCCAGGCGCTGAAAGAAGGAAAAATTGACGGGTTGGTTACAGCGCCTATTCATAAAAAAAATACCCAATCAGAGCAGTTCAATTTTACGGGGCATACCCCTTATTTGAAAAATATTTTCGGCTCCGGCGATGTGGTAATGTTTATGGTGGCAGAAAATATGAGGGTGGGATTAGTGACAGAACATCTGCCGGTAAAAGAAATTGCGCAGCACATCACCAAAGAAAAAATCATCAGCAAGCTTAATATCATTAACCAATCGCTTAAAAAAGATTTTGGCATTGACAAACCCAAAATTGCTGTACTGGGGCTGAATCCTCATGCAGGCGATGAAGGGTTGATCGGCAAAGAAGAAGAAGAAATCATCCGCCCTGCGGTAAAAGAAGCCAAACAAAAAGATATTTTTTGTTTTGGACCTTACTCTTCAGACGCTTTTTTTGCAAGGGGCCATCATGAAAAATTTGATGCTGTGCTGGCCATGTACCACGACCAGGGCCTGATACCTTTTAAATCCCTTGCCATTGGCGAAGGGGTAAATTACACAGCCGGTATCAATGCTATCCGCACTTCACCAGACCACGGCGTGGCATTTGATATTGCCGGGAAAGGCAGGGCTGATGAGGCTTCGTTCAGGGCTGCTATTTTTAGCTGTGTTGATATCATCAACAGCCGCCGGGATTTTGCAGAAAACAGGAAGAATCCTTTAAAGAAAATGAGCGCTGCGGTAGTGGCAAGGGCCGTGGATGAAAAAATAAGTGAGCTGCCGGAATAAATAGCGGGAAGGCCTGCTTCTGTAATTCCATAAAAAATAAAATTACCTGCTATTTGCTGGCTTACAAATGCTTATTTAATTTCCAAAAAATAGAATTGGCAGATTGAAAAAAAGTATTCATTTTTACGTCACAATCATTCGTACCACTCTCCTTACAAAAGCCATTCATATTTCCAATTTCTTTTTGACCGTAATCCTATCCTCCGGATAAATCATTGTTTCCTCTATACTGTGTCATAACCGCTGAACGAAGCGTTTTAATCCCATTTATATACCCAAAATCTAGAGTATGAAACAGTTAATTACATTAATGGCAATCACAGTATTTATTGCCACTGCTACCACAGCCACTCCAGCATTCGATGATAAAAAACCGGCAGGCCGCTCCAGGTTCCCTGAAGACATTAAATACGGCCTGAAAGTGTCGCCTAACCTAAAAACAGGCAATGCCATTGTAACATTCACTTCCGAAAAAACAGGCAAAGGAATGATCGTGGTATTGAATGAAGAAGGCAATATTGTATTAAAGCAGCAGGTAACGCTGGAAGAAGGCAAAAACAAGATCAACGTCAATAATTTTATTGATCTTGCCGAAGGCTATTATACAGTTTGCCTCAACACAAGCCACAAAACTTATTCTGCGCCGTTTTTGTTGTGGAAATAATTACATGAACTTCACTAAGCAAAAGCCCTTCGCAAAACGAAGGGCTTTATTTTATCCTTTGGGGCTGGTATATGTTTGCAGCGCTGCCAAATAACTTTCAAAAGCGGCAATGCCCTTGCTGGTTATTTTACAAACCGTTTGCGGGTAATTATTGTTGAACCGCTTTACCACATCAATATAGCCGGCTTCCTTTAATTTATTTATCTGCACGCTCAGGTTACCCGCTGTGGCATTTGTTTTTTCCTTTATCAGGGTAAACTCTGCTTCCTTTTCTGCCATCAGCAGGCTGGTTACGGCCAGCCGCAACTGAGAATGCAATATCGGGTCAAGGTCTTTAAACATGCAATGCCGGTTTATTTGTTGCAATCATCAAATACTTTTTGTGCAGTGCTTTGTCCCCAGTTGGGGTGCAGTTCGCTTGCCGGTTTAAAAGCTGCAAATTTCTCCAGTGCTGTTTGCAGTACCGGTTTTGCTGTTTTACAGCCACCGCCAAATTGTTCAGGTGTATATTTTAAGTTTTGGCCTTTCAAAAAATATGGCCTTGGGTTATTGGGGTCTTGTGCCATAGCAGCTTCCATGTTATCGCTGCTTTCAGCGCCATATTGCTGCCAGCGCTGCATGGGATCCACCATCATGTGGCAGGTAGCGATCATGCTTTTGATGCAGGATATCTCTGAATTGTTGGGCGATAAAGAATCTGCTTTGTTTAAAAGTTCCGTTGCCTTATCTGCAACAGCATCCACCTGTGACTTATCCTGTTCCCTGAAGCCATAATTTACCTGTAGAAATGCTGCATAATAATAAGGCAGCCATTCCGTTTTTTCCGTGTTGGCAATCCTTTCAAAACTGTTGGCGAGCGACAGCAGGCTGGCAGGGTTTTGAAAACTGGTGTCTATTGCTGCAATATTCTTTTTCATTGCCGCAACATACTTTTCATTTTGTGCAAAGGAACACAACAGGAGAAAAAAACTGCCTGTGAGGAGAAGTAACTTTTTCATTGTTTTTTTATTTTATGGTGAATTGTCAATAGTGATATTAAAATCAAGTTTACTTTTTTTGCTTCATTTTCGCAGGCTTGTGAGATTTATAAATCATATGCACCTAACCTTATACCTTAAACCCTGCCCCCTACAAATTATTATTGATCGCATCTTCCGTTCTGTCCGTACCAAAACTTAAGAAGCAACCAATAAATATAAATCGTTTGCCCGGCGCCGTTACTGCCTCTTTCCGGCTGCCGTCATAATTATAATTATAAGTATATACCTGGTTAAACCCAAATACATTATTAATACCCAGTACAAATACCGCAAATGTTTTCGCATTCTTCTTGCCAAGGTTCGGCAGGTAGTTTACGCTCAGGCTGATGCTGTTGTAATCGATCGTTTTTCCTTTGTCGGTAATGGCATATTTGCTTTGCACACTGTCATAAGCAATCCGGTAATAAGGCCTCCCGGTGGCAAAATTATAGCTGAAATTAAAGCCCGTTTTCCATGGCAATACAAACCGCTTGAACACAAAAGCCGCTGTATGGTTAGCCGCAAAAGAGGGCTGTATGGCTGTGGGGAAATCAAGATAATCTCTTTTTGTATCCAGGTAAGAATAAGACACCCAGTAATCCACATTTTTAATTGATTTTTTATCCCGCCAGAACAGCTCAGCACCTTTTGCATCGCCATACCCATTGGTATTGGCAGCTATTTCCCTGTCATTATCATTAAAGGTCGTCTTATACAACCTGTCATATTTTTTATAAAAAAACTCTGTCCTGAAAGTGCGCTCCTTTGTCTGGTTCACATATTGCAGAATATAATGGTCAGCTTTGGAATAATCAAGCCCGGCAGCGGCAGGCAATAATTTTCTTTCCGGGTTTTGGTAAAATATTCCATAGGCAAATGAGGTCTGGCTGTTAGCGCCTGTTTTATATGCCAGCGAAGCCCGGGGAGCCATATTCCATTTATCCAGCAATGCGGAATGTTCAATCCTGGCGCCCAGTTTTGCAGCAAGATTATTAGTGAGGTAAATATCCGTTTCTGCAAAACCAGCCAGTAATTTGTCCTTCACTGTTTCACTGAATATAGTGCCATCGTACAAAGTGTATGTTGATTTTTCGTTGCTGTACAAATATTCAGCCCCGAACCGTACAGCACTCAGCCCCGTAAATTTTTTTTCCAGCACCAGCCGGCCATTGGCATAATATCCTTTATTGATAAGGCTGAAGTTTTTATATGCATAATAATCAGGAGCGGTTACCACCGTTTTATTGTTGCCGGCGTCCTGTGTCTCATTGGCAATATCATCCTTATTGGTACTGAAGCTGATGCCGGTATTAATGCGCCAACCTTTGCCCAGCCTGTCTTTCCAGCTAAGGTTTTGATAAGTATTGAGGTTGCTTAAAGAAAAAGCATCTTTCAAAACCGCTGAATCAATATCTTTTGTCCTGAAAGCGGTCTTATTCTGGCTGATATAGCCATAATATTTTACCATGCCGCCGCTCTTTGTCTTTATCCTGAAATTGGCATCGCCCTGGTTGGCAACCGGTACCTGGAAATAATCCTGCTTTTGCTTAAAAACCTTGAAGCCCAGCCACAGGTTGGTATAATTATAAGATACGCCCCAGGAAGATTTTTTATTTTTTGCCAGCTTCTGAAAACCGCCGCCCAATCCAATGACAGAAATGCCCAGGTCTGCCTCTGACCTTTCGGGCAGGTCAATACTTTCTAATATGAGTGCCGAAGACAATGCCTGCCCGTACAAAGCGGAATACCCGCCGGTGCTGAAAACGGTGCCCTTAAAAAGAAAAGGGTTGAACCTTCCGCGGGTGGCTACGCCCGGCGTACTGCTGTAAAAGAAATTATTCACCAGTGTGCCGTCAATATATATTTTGCTTTCGGTGGCAGCACCGCCCCTTACAAACAGACCTTCGCTTTCCCCCACCTGCTGTGTGCCGGGCAGGGTTTTAAATGCACTGGTGATATCGCCATTGGCACTGGGCGTGGTAACCACGTCTATGGAATTCAATACAGCCCCTTTGGCTTTATCACTTGCCTCAAAAGTGCCGGCAGAAATTACGACTGCCTTCAGTTCGGTTACCTGCTCTTTCAACGCAACGTCCACCAGCAGCGGGGGGGCAGCAATGGTAATTTTTTGCGTAACGGTGATAAAGCCGGAACTGGTAACCTCCAGCTCCTTTTCGCCTTTTTCTTCGGTAATAAAAGAGTAATTGCCCAGCGAATCGGAGGTGGCGCCATCGTAAGTATCTTTCAACTGGATGCTTGCGCCGGGCAGTGGCCGGTTTTTATTGTCCGTAATATGCCCTGATATTTTTACCTGCGCCGTGCAAATAGTAAAAACAAATAAAAAAGGAAGAAGTATCAATTTTTTCATAGCTTGTAAATTACTTACAAATGTAGAATAGTTTATTATATAAACTAAATTAAATTTTCGCTATTTTCCTGTTCAACAGGTAAAAATGCGGCTCTGCATCACCGTTAGTGTAATATAATATCATGATTATCAATTATTTACGAAATATTTTTTGCAATGATGGCTGCGGAAGCTTTTCCTAAACTTATCAACATCCCAAAAAATTTATTTTTTTATGTGGCTCCAATTTGTAATTTAGCAATAGAATTTAATGGGTTAGTAAGTACAAAGGGTCAGCAGCAATGTTGACCCTTTTACTATTTACCGCACCGTGTTTTGCTTCCGGTTATTACGTTTGTATTAACATATTTTTCTTTCTATTTTTTTCACTGAAGTACCGCCCGGTTATTCTTAAAAAATATTTTAGCTTTCTTTCTTTAAAAAATACTTCACTAAAACTTCATCATTACTTTGCATAAATGAGTAAAACAAAATCAGCCTTCTTTTGCCAAAGCTGCGGGTATGAAAGCGCCAAGTGGCTGGGCAAATGCCCTTCCTGCAATAGCTGGAATACCTTTGTGGAAGAAATTGTGGTGAAGGGAAATGATAAAAAGGAAAAAGATGAATGGGGCAGCTATAACGGCAATGGGAAAATAAAAACCATCCCTATCACCGAAGTAAGCAGCGCCGAAGAAAAAAGAATTGTAACCACTGATGCAGAAGTGAACCGTGTATTGGGGGGCGGCATTGTTTTGGGCAGCATTGTGCTGGTGGCAGGCGAGCCGGGCATTGGGAAATCAACTTTGTTTTTACAAATAGGCCTGCAATTAAAAGACACTATAATATTATATATAAGCGGCGAGGAGAGCGAACAGCAAATAAAAATGAGGGCAGACAGGCTGGGTATTGCCAATGATAATTTTTACCTGCTTACAGAAACCAATACCCAAACCATTTTCCAGGAAATAAAAAAACTAAGGCCCGAAATGGTGATCGTGGATTCTATACAAACATTGCAATCGCCTTACGTGGAAAGCGGCGCCGGCAGCATAAGCCAGATAAAAGAAACGGCTGCCGAACTGCAGCGCTTTGCCAAGGAAACCAACACACCTGTTTTTTTAATCGGCCATATTACCAAAGACGGTGGCATTGCCGGCCCAAAGATATTGGAGCACATGGTGGATACGGTTTTACAGTTTGAAGGCGACCGGCATTATGCATACAGGATACTGCGTACTTTAAAAAACCGCTTTGGTTCCACGGCCGAACTGGGCATTTATGAAATGACCGGTGAAGGCATGAAAGCGGTAAGCAATCCATCTGAAATTTTAATTACGCAAAAAGAAGAACCATTAAGCGGTATTGCCATTGCCGCCACCATGGAAGGCGTACGCCCCTTGCTGATAGAAGGACAGGCGCTGGTAACACAAAGTGTGTATGGCACACCGCAGCGTACCGTTACCGGTTTTGACCTAAGGCGCCTGCAATTATTATTGGCGGTGCTGGAAAAACGGGGCGGTTTTCATTTTGGTGTAAAAGATGTATTTGTAAATATTGCCGGCGGCATTAAAGTGGAAGATCCCTCCATTGATCTTGCCATTGTGGCCGCACTGCTCAGCAGCTATGAAGACATTCCCGTAAACCAGCATTATTGCTTTGCAGGGGAAGTAGGTTTGAGCGGAGAAGTGCGTGCCGTAAACAGGATAGAGCAACGCATTGCCGAAGCGGAGAAACTGGGATTTGAAAAAATCATAGTGAGCAAGTACAACGCTAAAGCCACCGGCAAATCAAAGTATAATATTGAAGTGGTGCCGCTGGCAAAGGTGGAAGAATTGTACAGGTATTTGTTTTAGTGCCTTTATTTTATTAGCTTGTACCAACTCCTCAAACAGGCAACGAATATGAAACCCTTATACTTCAAATTTTTGTTCGGATTTTTTACGATCGCATCTTTTGACAACTGCATATCAGGCGGTCCTTGTGAAGAGCCTCTTCCAATTGGCATGTCTGGCATAACATTCAATTTCAAAGACGCTGCCACAGGTAAAATTTTATATATGGCAGAGGAACCATTGTATAATATAGACAGCCTTAAAATAACCGGACTGAATGGAGATAGTACAAATATGTATAAAACAACCATGCAAAAAAACAATATCCCCTATTATTGGTATGCAGGTATCTACCTCATAAAAGACGCTTCTACTTTAGACGGATCTGTGGATACTGAGGTATGCAAAGAGTATATTATTCAATATTCCTTTGACGAAAGCGATACCATTAAGGTCTGTTTTAAGTCTAAATACACCCAATGCACTTCTGTATTAGAAACAGTAAAAGTTTATAATAAAAACGTCCTGCTTGCATCAGGTAAAAATACCACAGGGCTGGAAGTTGATATTATTAAGAACTAATACCACAGTTTTCAATGGTTCTGGAAGATAGCGTTTTCTGAATGGATGTACTCACCAACATATTATCCGGTTTCAAACAGCTTTTCTACCCGCATGTATGCACCGGCTGCGGCACAGATATTTTAGCAGATGACAATTTGCTTTGTGCAAAATGCTTTGTCAATTTGCCCGCTACCCAATTTGCATCACACGCCGATAACCCCATTGAAAAAATATTTTGGGGAAGGTTGCCCATCCGTGCAGCACATGCGGAATTTTATTTTGCAAAAGAATCGTTGATACAGCACCTTGTTCATCAATTAAAATATAAGGGCAATACGGCCATTGGCATTTATTTAGGAGAATTAATGGCCAATACATTGATCAGCAGCGGACGGTTCACCCATATTGACGCATTGGTCCCCCTGCCGCTTTTCCCTGACAAGGAGAAGAAAAGGGGTTACAACCAGGCAGCAATTATTTGTAATGGTATGTCCGGAATAATGAAAGTGCCCGTATTCAATAATGTATTGGTACGGCAGCGGTTTACCGAAACACAAACCAAAAAGCACAGGGTGGAGCGCTGGGAAAATGTGGAAGGAAGTTTTGCTGTGAAAAATGAGCGCTTCCTGAAAGACAAGCATGTATTGTTGGTGGATGACGTCATTACTACCGGCGCTACGCTGGAAGCAAGCGGCAGCAAATTGCTGAAAATTGAAAATGTGCAGCTCAGTATTGCTGCGTTAACTGCAGCCACAAAATAATACCCGGCCGGTACACAGGTCAGACCGGGATTAATTACATTTGAAAAATGAAGTCATTGACGTCCAAATATTACTTTTTTTATTTTTTACTTTTTATTTTTTACCTGGCCCTTGCTTCCTGCAAAAAAGATTCATTTATTACCGGTACTGATGCGAAGCTCAGCACCAGTGTTGATTCTTTAAAATACGATACCGTATTTACCAGCATCGGTTCCGTAACCCAATCATTCCGCATCCGCAACGATAATGACCAAAGGCTTTTATTAAGCAGCGTAAAAGTAATGGGCAGCACCTCCTCTCCTTTTAAAATAAATATCAATGGCATCACCGCACAGGAAGCTGCCAATATTGAAGTGGCCGGCAATGACAGCTTATATGTTTTTGTAACAGTAAATATCAACCCCAATCTTGAAAACCTTCCTTTTATTGTAAAAGACAGCATACAAATTTCATATAATGGTAATACCCGTTTTGTACAGCTGGAAGCCTTTGGGCAAAATGCCAATTTTTTACGCAACAGGGTAATCAGCGGTGACATTACATGGAATAATCATCTGCCGTATGTGATATTGGGCCAATTGCAGGTGGATACCGGTGCAATTCTCACCATTGAAGCCGGCTGCAAAATTTATTGCCATGCCGATGCTCCCATTTTAGTTGATGGCACATTGCAGGCAAACGGCACCAAAGAACAGCCCGTTGTTTTCAGGGGCGACAGGATAGATGAGGATTACAAAGACCTGCCCGCCTCGTGGCCCGGGATTTATTTCAGGGATGTAAGCAAGAGCAATGTCTTTTCTTTTGCAGAGATAAGGAATGCCTACCAGGCAATAGTGGCAGAAAACCCACCGGATAACTTTTCACCCAAAGTAACGTTGCACCAGTGTATTATTGATAATGCCTATGATGCCGGGCTGATGGGGGTAAACAGCAGCGTGTATGCCGACAATAGCCTGATTAGTAATTGCGGCAGTAATACAGCTTTTATTTTAGGCGGTGATTATAAGCTTACCAACTGCACGGTGGTATCTTATCCCGTTTTTATCAGTCATAACAATCCTGTGCTCTATGCCAATAATTTTGCAATGATAGACGGCTCGCAGGTAACAACTCCTCTGGAAGCCAGTTTCACAAATTGTATCTTCTGGGGCGATGAAGGCCTGGTAGAAAACGAAGCAGTGGTTGAAAAAGCAGCAGGCAGTTTTCCTTTCAATGTCTCGTTTGACAATTGCCTTTACCGGGGCGCTGCCGATCCTGGCAACAGTACCGTTAATAGTTGTATCCGCAATCAAGACCCTTTATTTGACAGCGTGGATATTTCGAAAAAGATATTTGATTTTCATTTGAATAATAATCCATCGCCGGCCATCAATGCAGGCGCTGACATACCCGGCCTTTTAAAAGACCTTGACAATAATAACCGTGTTGCAGGCGGGGTCATTGATATTGGCTGCTATGAAAAACAATAACTGAACAAAAATTTTATTCAACCGTTACAAATAAAAAATTCTTATGTTAAAATTATTTTTCATTACGGCTGCATGTATTTCCTGTGCAGCCAAAAGCAATAACCAGGTTATGACAAACGAAACTGTGTCTCGGCTCAACGTTGCCGCCAAATCAATTTATGATTTTAAAGTGCCTGCATTAGACGGCGGCACTATTGACTTTTCCACATTTAAAGGAAAAAAGATATTGATTGTAAATACTGCCAGCGAATGCGGCTTTACGCCCCAGTATGAAGGATTGGAACAATTATATGAAAAGTACAAAGACAAATTAGTGGTAGTAGGCTTTCCTGCCAACAACTTTCACGGGCAGGAGCCGGGCACCAACGAAGAAATAAAAGCATTCTGCAAAAAGAATTATGGCGTAAGCTTTCCCATGGCAGCAAAAATATCCGTGAAAGGTGATGATATGGCCCCCATTTACAAATGGCTTACCAGCAAGGCAGAAAACGGCGTGCTGGATGCAGAAATAAAATGGAACTTCAATAAGTTTTTGATTGATGAAAATGGAAAGCTGCTGTATTATTTTGAAAGCAAGGTGGAGCCGATGAGCGAGGAGATAACGGGGAAGCTATAACTTAATTTTTTATATTTGTTTTATGGAAACACTCGTATTACAAACCAGAGATAAAAAAGAAAGCCAACTACTTAAAGCATTGCTTGGCAAAATGAACATTCGTGTAACAAGGCTTTCAAAAGAAGAACAGGAAGATTTTATTTTGGGCAACCTCATTAAAGAAGCTGTTGCAAAAGGTGAATCAAGATCCGCTTCTGTTGAAAAGATAATCAATAAATGGAAATAAAATTTTCAAAGCCATTTGAAAAAGACCTTAAAACAATTACTGAAAAAAGAATTGCGCTAAAGGTGGATGAAATAATATCTACGCTTAACAAAGTCAATTCTCTCACCAGCATAGAAAATATTAAAAAAATAAAAGGGCATAAAGATTGTTACCGAATAAGAATTGGTGATTGTCGCCTCGGTCTTTTTATTTCAGGAAAAACAGTTTGGTTTGCTAGATTAATGCACAGAAAGGAAATCTACAGGTACTTTCCGTAAAAATTCACAACTTCTGACAATTTGCTTCTTCTCCTATCTTTGCCCCAATGCAATTCCAATCCATCATCGGCCAAAAAGAAGTAAAAGAACATTTAGCGCAAATGGTGCAGAGCAATCGCTTAAGCCACGCATTATTATTTTTAGGAAAAGAAGGCAGCGGCGCGTTGCCTCTTGCTATGGCCTTTGCCCAATACATTGTTTGCGAAAAAGTAAATGGCAAAAGCCCGGCACCGGCACAAGGCCACTCGCTCTTTGGAGAGCCTGAGGAACCGATTACCGACCACCGACCACCGACCCCCGATAGCTGCGGAGAGTGTGCAGCCTGTACCAAAGCCAAACAACTTATCCATCCCGATATACACTTCGCCTATCCCGTTATTGCAAAAAAAACCGGTGACAAACCCATCAGCACCGACTGGATAAAAGAATGGCGGGAGTTTATTTCCATTTACCCTTACGGCAATGCGTTCGACTGGCTGCAGTTCATCAATGCAGAAAACAAGCAGGGCAATATCACCGCCGAAGAATGCAACGACATCAACCGCAAAATAAGCCTCAAGAGTTTTGAAAGCGATTATAAAATCCTCATCATCTGGATGCCGGAATACCTGACCAAGAACGGCAACAAATTGTTGAAACTGATTGAAGAGCCGCCGCCAAATACCTTATTTATATTGGTGGCAGAAAACGAAGAACAGATACTCCCCACTATTTTGTCAAGAACGCAGTTGGTAAAAATTCCCCTGCTCTCTGATATAGAAATTGAAGCTGCACTGGAATTAAGGGCCGGCGCCAAAGTGGACAAAGCCCACCAGATTGCTTTATTAAGCGAAGGCAATTACCGGGAAGCCCTCAACCTGCTGCAGCACGAGGAAGACGACTGGCAGGTGATATTGAGAGAATGGCTTAACCTTATTGCAAAGAAAAACCTGGCCGGCCAGGTAAAATGGATTGATGACATGAGCAAGCAGGGCCGGGAAAAGCAAAAACAGTTTCTAAAATATTTTACTCATTTGCTGGAAATGGCCGTAAGGGTGCAGTTTATCCCCTCCGCTGCCGAAAACATGACGAATGAACTGGATTTTGCCCTCCGCCTCAATAAGCTCTGCGGTATTGGCCAGCAGGAAGCTATTATACGGGAACTCGACAAGGCCAGCTATTATATCGAACGCAATGCCAACGCCAAAATGCTTTTTCATGCCCTCAGCATCAAGTTGCACCATATTATTAGTAACAATTCATTAATTTTGACCAATTGAGGGTTTTGGACCGGGGCATGAAGTTGTGTTGATTTTTGGTAACAGGCTTTATCTACAATATTCAACATCGTTGTGATATCCTGAGCGAAGCCGAAGGGCTCACTTGTACGGCATTGCTATGTTCATCAATGCTTATTGATAAAATATACGCTCAATAAAGAGACATAGTACAAGAGTGCGATGCCAATAAAGCTAAATAGCAGCACTTCCGCCCGTTCCATAAAAGTTTCCCTCAAATGTTTAAACAGTTCAAGGCAAATAAATACAGCCCGAGCTAAAAGCATTATTAATTATTCAATTATAATTATTACATAATTATGGGATGCGGAAGTTGCGGAACTACCCCCGGCGGGTGCAAAAGCCATGGCCATTGTGCCAGCGGCAGCTGCAACCGTATGAACGTGTACGACTGGCTGGCCAACCTGCCGTTCAGCGACCCTGAGAGTTCCTGCAAAATGATAGAAGTGAGCTTTAACAACGGCAGCCGCAAAGATTATTTTAAAAATACCACCAACCATTTTTTTGAAAAAGGTGATATGATCGCTGTGGAAGGCGTAAGTGGTTTTGATGTGGGCAGTGTGAACATGACCGGCGAACTGGTAAGGCTGCAGTTGAAAAAAAATAATATCAGGGAAGGCAACCCCGAAGTAAAAAAAGTATTGCGCCGGGCCAACGAAAACGACCTCAGCAAGCTGAAAGAAACCAAGGCAAAGGAAAAGAATGTGATGATACGCAGCCGTGCCATTGCCAAACAGCTAAAGCTGGATATGAAGATTGCCGAGGTAGAGATACAGGCCGATGGCCGTAAAGCCACCTTTTTTTATATAGCCGATGACAGGGTTGATTTCCGTGAACTGATAAAGGTGTATGCCGGTGAGTTTAAGGTGAAAGTGGAGATGCGCCAGATAGGCGCCAGGCAGGAAGCCGGCAAAGTGGGCGGTATCGGCAGTTGCGGCAGGGAGCTTTGTTGCGCTACTTGGCTTTCTGATTTCAAAAGTGTGAACACCAATGCAGCCCGCTATCAAAATTTAAGCATTAACCAGGCAAAGCTGAGCGGCCAGTGCGGCAGGCTGAAATGCTGCCTGAATTACGAGTTGGATACTTATTTGGATGCCCTGCAGCATTTTCCTGATGATTGCGACAGCATTGAAATAGCAAGGGGCCGGGCATTTTTGGTAAAGAAAGATATTTTCCGCAACCTGATGTGGTATACTTTGCCTGACAGCACCAAGCAATACCCGCTTACACTGGAAAGGGTAAGAAAGATAAAATCACTTAATCAGCAAGGCGTAAAGCCCGAAGAGCTGGAAGCGGTGGAAGTAACCAGCCGCAAGCCGGTGGAAGTGGAACCTGTGTACGCAGATGTGGTGGGCCAAATCAGTTTGAGAAGCCTGGAAAAAACCAGCCGCAAAAGAAGGGAGCAGGAACGCCAGGGCGGCGGCCAGCAACAAAAAGGCAATCAACAGGGAGGTAACAGGCAACGAGACGATAGGCAAGCCGGCAACAGGCAAGGAGGTAATCAGCAAAATCGTCCGCAGCAACAACAAGGAGGCAATAGGCAAGCCGGCAACAGGCAACAGGGTGGAAACAATCAAAACAGGCCGCCACAGAATAAAGGGAATAACCCAAATCGCCCGCCACAACAAGGAGGCAACAGGCAAGGAGGCAATCAGCAAAACAGGCCCGACAACAGGGGTGAAAAGAAATAACTATAAGACGCCGGCGATTTGATCCTGGCGTTTTTTATCTGTGTCAATCTAAATATCTGTGTGTATCTGTGAAATCTGTGGCAAATCTATTCCTTTGTGAAATTCATAGCTAAAAGCAATTAATTTTGGCTTCCTGAAATAAAAAAAATGTCCATTACCGTTAGCAATCTCACTAAAACCTACGGCGCACAAAAAGCGGTCAACAATATTTCTTTTTCTGTTGGCAAAGGAGAGATAGTTGGTTTTCTCGGTCCCAATGGCGCCGGTAAAAGCACCACGATGAAAATTATTACCGGCTATATTGAGGCCGATGGTGGCAAAGCCGAAGTATGCGGCGAAGCGGTAAGCACCAATTCACTCAGCACAAAAAAGAAAATTGGTTATTTGCCCGAAGCCAACCCTTTGTACTTTGATATGTATGTAAGAGAGTATTTAGAATTTATTGCTGCTGTGCATGGCATTCCCAATAAAAAAGAAAAAATAGAAGCGGCCATTAACACAGTAAAACTGAAGCTGGAAGCCAGTAAAAAAATAGGGCAGTTAAGCAAAGGCTATAAGCAGCGTGTGGGCATTGCCGCCGCCCTGATACACAACCCGGAAGTGTTGATATTAGATGAACCCACCAGCGGCCTTGACCCCAACCAAATTATTGAAATAAGGGAAGTAATTAAAAACTTAGGCAGGGATAAAACCGTGCTGTTCTCCTCCCATATTTTGCAGGAAGTGGAAGCTATTTGCGACAGGGTCATCATCATTAACCGTGGCAATATTGTGGCGGATGACCTGTTGAGCAATTTGCAAAAAACAAATGCAGGACAGCAAGCTGTAACAGTAGAGTTTAAAGAAACCGTGGATATTGAATGGCTGAAAAATTTACCGGGTGTAACAACCGTGGAAAATATTCAATATTCAATGTTCAATATTCAATGCTCAGATGCTGATGCGCTGAAAAAACAAATCCTGCAACTGGCGTTGGACAATAATTTGAACATTGTTTCGCTGCAAAGCGGCGGGCAAAGTTTGGAAGATGTGTTCAGGCAGTTGACGCAGGCTTCCTGATCTATGCCTGCTGCATTTCATCGAAATAAAAATTTAATCCTCTTGTGTTTGCTGCATACGCTGTATTTTGTTTCTTTGCAATCAAATCTTAAAAACTAAAAACCAATACTATCATGAGCTACATCGCCTCCATCTTTGCCCGCCAAATTTTAGACAGCCGTGGAAATCCTACCGTAGAAGTAGACGTACTTACTGAAAATGAAAAATTAGGCAGGGCGGCAGTGCCAAGCGGCGCCAGCACAGGTGTGCATGAAGCCGTGGAACTGAGGGACGGAAAGAAAAATTATTATGGCGGTAAAAGCGTATTGAAAGCGGTAAACAATGTAAATACCGTTATCGCTGATGCGTTGCTGGGCTGGGATATTGCCGACCAAACAGGTATTGATGCTGCACTGATAAAATTAGACGGCACTGCCAATAAAGGAAAATTGGGCGCTAATGCCATGCTGGCTGTAAGCATGGCCGTGGCCAAGGCTGCTGCTATTGAAGCCGAATTGCCCCTTTACCGTTATATCGGCGGCACTAATGCCAAAGTGTTGCCCATTCCCATGATGAACATTTTGAACGGCGGCGCCCATGCTGATAATAAAATAGACTTCCAGGAATTTATGGTAATGCCCATCGGTGCTTCCACCTTTAGCGAAGGGTTGGCGTGGGGCGTTGATATTTTCCATGCACTCAAAAGCGTATTGAAGAAAAAAGGCTTTAGCACCAATGTAGGCGATGAAGGCGGCTTTGCACCCAATATACAAAGCAATGAAGAAGCGATTGAAACAGTACTCACAGCTATACAGGCCGCAGGCTACAAAACCGGCAGCCAGGTAATGATCGCAATGGACGCTGCCAACAGCGAACTGTGGGATGCCAAAAAGAAAAAATATGTTTTTCATAAAAGCGATGGCAAAGAAATGACCAGCGAACAGTTGGTTGCTTATTGGGCAAGCTGGGTGAAAAAATATCCCATCATTTCTATTGAAGACGGCATGGCCGAAGATGACTGGAAAGGCTGGAAAATGCTTACCGAAACTGTTGGCAGCAAAGTGCAGTTGGTGGGCGATGACCTGTTTGTAACCAATGTTGACCGTTTGGGAAAAGGCATCAGCGAAGGCATTGCCAATGGCCTGCTGGTAAAGGTGAACCAAATAGGTACAGTTACCGAAACCATCAATGCTGTAAGCATGGCGCAGCAGGCCGGCTACAATACAATTATGAGCCACCGCAGCGGCGAAACAGAAGACACTACCATTGCTGATTTGGCAGTTGCCTTAAATTGCGGACAGATAAAAACAGGTTCTGCCAGCCGTACCGACCGTATGGCCAAATACAACCAGTTGATAAGGATTGAAGAAATTTTGGGAGACAGCGCTATTTATCCAAAAGGAAAAATTAAATTTGGTAAATAAACCGGCCTCAAACCGGAACAGATAATGGAAAAAGTAGCCAACGATACTATACAGGAGCCTGCTGCCGGCAAAAGCAGCAGGTTTTCCTTTTTGAAAAACAAGTACCTTATAGCCGGGGCAGCTTTTCTTGTGTGGATGCTTTTTTTTGATGTAAAAGACATCGGTTCTTCTATTGACAGGTGGAAAAAATACAGGGCACTGCAGGCCAGTGAGCAGCTTTTCAATAAACAAATAAATGAAACCAGGGCTGAACTGGGACAATTGAAAACCAATGCCCAAACCATTGAAAAGTATGCAAGGGAAAAATACCAGATGAAAAAGGACAATGAAGACCTTTTTATTGTACAGGAAAAAGTGGCCGGTGAATAAAAAGAAATAATAAAGCACAATATTTGCCTTCAATAGGCGTTTTTAATACGGATAATTGATAATTAATTTCTTAACAAGCTTTTTAACTTATGCACAGCATCACACAAGAGGAGCTGGTACAATATATGTACGGCGAAGCCTCTACCGAAAAAACAATCCTTATCAGAAGCGCTTTACAATCAGACTGGAATTTAAAAGAGCAATATGAAGCGTTGGTTGCAGCACAGCAAAACCTTGAAAAAATAACGCTTTCGCCCCGGAAAAAAGCCATTGACGCTATTCTCAACTATGCCCATAAGCATGTAAACGAGTTTTCTGAATAAGCGTATTTCAAATTAGTTTTTTAAAATAACTTAGTCCCCTGTTAATCAACGGGGGACTTTTTTATGACCAAAGAAGAACGGTACCGGTACGTAATCAATTATTTTTCCACTCATATTCCCAATGCTGAAACGGAGCTGGTGTATGATAATCCTTACCAGTTGCTGGTAGCCGTTATCCTTTCTGCCCAATGCACTGATAAACGGGTGAACCTTACTACTCCTGCGCTTTTTGCCCAATATCCTGATGCCAAAAGCCTGTCCCAAGCCAGTTTTGACAAGCTTTTTCCTCTTATTAAAAGTATTTCATATCCAAATAATAAAGCCAAACACCTGATCGGAATGGCTAAAATGCTGGTTGAAAAGTTTAACGGGCAGGTGCCTATGACGGTGGATGAGCTGGTGCAATTGCCCGGTGTGGGAAGAAAAACAGCTAATGTAATTACTTCGGTTATTAACGAGCAGCCCAACATGGCGGTAGATACACACGTGTTCAGGGTGAGTGCAAGAATAGGGCTTACTACCAATGCCAAGACACCGCTGGCCACTGAAAAACAGCTTATTAAGTATATCCCCAAAGAGCTTATCCACAAGGCGCACCATTGGCTTATTTTACATGGCAGGTACGTGTGTGTGGCCAGGAATCCCAAATGCAGCATCTGCGGCGTAAAAGATGCCTGTAAATTTTACAAGAACAATCTCAAAAAAGCAGGTAAAATTCAGGAATAATCATTTAATTTGTAGAAATTTCCTATTTGAGGAAAACTGTTTATTTTAAAGAACCGGAACTGCATGAAAAGAGTTACACTGCTGGCAATAACAATGTTGCTTACTGTTTTTGGGAAAGAGGCTGCTGCCCAGTATTATTTTTACGATGGCGGCTCTTATTATAACCCCCTCATGTTTGAATTTGGCGTTTCAGGCGGCATCATGAACTGCCTGACAGATTTGGGAGGCAAAAAAGGCCTTGGTAAAAAGTTTACCAAAGACATGAACCTTGGCAATAACCAGTTCAATGGCAGTATTTATTTTACGGCAACATATAAAGAGGCTGTTGCATTGAGGCTGGAAGGCACTTTTGGTCACGTAAAATCATACGACAGTATTCTTATAAAAGAAGCTGATAAGTCTCAGGGAAGGTACCAGCGTAACCTTAATTTCAGAAGCAAAATTTCAGAAGTTGCCCTTATAGCAGAATTTCATCCACTGTTTATGTTTATTGACTGGACTTTAAGGGATGACAGGGACCCCCCCAGGCTTTCTCCTTATTTAGCAGTTGGTATCGGTTATTTTTCGTTTAATCCACAGGCAAAATCAAGAAGGGGTGATTGGGTTGATTTACAACCGCTCAGTACAGAAGGGCAGGGATTTCCCGAATATCCTGACAGAAAACCCTACAAGCTTAACCAAATGAATATACCAATTGGCATCGGCTTGCGGTATGAGTTATCTTCTGTATTTTATCTCCGGGCAGAATTGTTGCACCGCAGATTGTTCACTGATTATTTAGATGATGTCAGCACAAGATATGCCTACAAAAATCCTTCTGACCTCACCGGTACTGATAATGTATGGGCACAAAATGGCTTTTCCGGTGTTGAATTGCAGGATGCCCTGGATTTATCAAGCAACCAAAGAACGAACACCGGCACCAACAGTGATATTTTCCGCAAAACCGAAGGGGGCATCAGGGGTAATCCTAACAATAATGATTCCTATTTCACTTTCAATCTTAAAATCGGGTTCACTTTCGGAAGGGAAAGCAGATAATTAACAACAGACTTATATCTTTCAATCACAATCAGCATTTGAGGACAGGCGTGGTAATGTCGTGATAAAACAGGAATGTCCAGTGCTCTTCATGCGCCTGCTGCCACCATTGCCTTCTGAGTTCCATGCATAGTTTGCCATCATAGTCATACTTGGCAATAAACTTGCTTTTCATCTGGTTTAATTGCGGTGCCACGTCTGCACCAAAAAAAATTTTTTCACCATCTTCTTCAATCATAAAAACCTGGTGCCAGGGGCAATGAGCACCTGTAAGCTTATAGCTGATATAATTATCAATTATTCCATCACCATTTGTAAACACTACTTTGTCAGAACCGGCTAAGATGCTGAACTCTTCAGGTATGTATGAAGGCTTGCCTGTTTTGTTTGCAAAATCCAGCTCATTTTGATTTACATAATAGGTTGCGTTAGGAAAGCTAAAAAAATACTGTCCCAGCACTGCATCTTTTTTACAAATACCGCCTGCATGGTCTTTATGCAAATGACTCATCAGCACTTTTGTCACTTCCAGCGGGTTAATGCCGTTGTCCAGTAAGTTTTGATGAATTTGCAACGTACCGTCAGGCTTGCTGAAGCCAAGCCCGGTGTCGAGAACGAGAATGTCATTTTTTGTTACCACGCAAAAAGGCTGCACTTCCACCAGCAGGCTGCCAGCAGGGCGCTGCTGCAGGTTGTCCTTACCTGTATCAAACGGAACAAATTGTTTTGTTTTGTCTATGGTAAAGCTTCCTTCACTTAAGGGAATTATTTTCATGTCTTATTTTCTAACAAAAGAACAAGTTGCAAAATTATTGAAAAGAACCCTGCTTATCTTAATACCATTTGCCTGTCGGCATCCAATTTTATCAGGATAAAAATCAATATAGTAAAAGTAAGCAGCGAAGAACCTCCGTAACTAAGCAGCGGCAATGTAATCCCTATCACAGGCGCAAGACCCACCGTAACACAAATATTTACGGCCACATGAAAAAAAATAATACTGGCAACACTGTACGCATATACCCGGCTGAAAGTACTGCGTTGCCGCTCTGCCAAAAACACAATCCTTAAAATAAGCCCGAGATAAATCAGCAATAAAACAGCGCAGCCAACAAAACCAAAATTTTCCCCCACAGAAGTAAATATGAAATCAGTATGCTGTTCAGGCACAAAATCGCCCTGTGTTTGTGTGCCTTTTAAAAAACCTTTTCCCAAAAAACCGCCGGATCCAATGGCTATTTTGGATTGTTTTACATTATAGTTTTGTTGTTCGCTCTTTCTTTGTTTTTGCTTCAGTTCTTCCGGGCTAAGGGTTTCCACTGCATTTTTATCGGCAAAGGGATTGTCAACACCTACCATGCTGAAAATCCTGTCTGCCTGGTAAGATTTGAATACATGCTTAAAGGCAAACGGCACCGCCACGCCTACAAAAAGCGAACAAAACAACCATGAGCCGATAATGATTGTCAATAATTGCCTGTTTCTTTTCACTTGCCGCCTGTTGAAATACAATATCAGCGCTGCCAGTATTGCAAATGCTATCAGCAAAGTTTTTGTTGGCAGCAGTAACGACACCACCAGCAGCACAGCCATGCTGGCGCCGAAAATGAGGTATCCCGGCGGCAGGCCCTCCCGGTACATGGGTATTAAAAATGAAAAATACACAAGCGCCAACCCTGTTTCTCCCTGCAATACGGACAACACGGCAGGGCTGAATGCAATAGCCGCTGCAATCAATTGCGCTTTGGGTTTTTCAAAATCCGTTTCCTGCATACTGAGGTATTTGGAGAGCGCCAGTGCCGTAAATATTTTGCATAGCTCTACGGGCTGCAGGTTCATAAAGCCCAATGGTATCCAGCTTTTGGAGCCTTTTATTTCTTTGCCTACGACAAATGTAGCCAGCACCAGCAGGATGCCTGTTAAATAAGACAGGTTGGCCGTGGCAGTAAAAAATTTGCTGTCGGTCAGTAAAATAAAAGTAGCCAGCACAAGGCAGGCCAGGAAATAAAAAAATTGCTTGCTGTAATTTTTTTTAAAGCCCAGGAAGCTTTGGATCACATCATCGCTTGTCCTGTATTCCACCGAAAAAATGCAGACCAGCCCAATCATTACCAGTATAGCAAACAGCCACACCATCAGCCAGTCAACACCCTTGCCTATTTCTGGTTTTTTTTGATACATATTGTTATGTTGAGATGTTCAGGAGTTTAGTTTCTGAATTTCCTAAACTTTTAAACTAATTCCCCGCTGTGTCCTTTGGCTCCGGTTTTCTTTTTTCATCGGGCAATACTGCTTCAGGTTTTGTGATGCTTTTGTTGCTGCTGTCTTTTGCAGGAGGCGTGCTTTTTGCCGCTTCCCTGTCTTTTTTCATTCTGTCCAGCGCATCATTCTCATCTTCTTCATCTATGCCCAGCGTGTCTTTAATTATTTTGATATAGCCTTTGGCGATAAGGTATGCTGAATCTTTTGCATGCCGCATTGAATCCTGTGTACGCATTTCAATATATATCCTTGGCGGTATCAGGTTAAGGCTGGAATAATATTCCAGCCTTTCTTTCCTTTTTGGATCGGTAATGGAATCTTTCAAATATTTCTCGATCATAAACCCAACTATCGGTGCCGCATACGTGCCGCCAAAGCGCCCGCTGTTCTCCACCACGCACATAATGGCAATGGTAGGATTTTCCCTTGGCGCAAAGCCGCAAAAGAAGCCATGGTTCGGCTGCTTCACCCCGCGGAAATAGTTTTCCACTGTACCTGTTTTCCCGCAAATATTAATGCCTGCCACTTTCGCTCCCAAACCCGTACCATGTTCTACCACACCCTGCATGCCATCATGCACCGCTTCAAAAATACTGTCGGGTATATCTACTGTTTTGTGCTTTATTTTAAATGTATCCAGCAAATGAAAAGCATCCCCGCCCTCAATAGAATCAACCACGTGCGGGGTGATGAACCATCCTTTGTTGGCGATATAAGCCATTTCATTTGCCACTTGTATGGGGGTTACATCCACCTCGCCCTGGCCGATGCTTACAGAACGGAAGCTGCAAAAATTCCAATGGCCTTTTCCAAACACTTTGTCATAATATTCCGGTTTGGGGATGTTACCTCTTTTTTCTGAAGGCACATCTACACCAAGCCGGTGACCCAGGCCAAAGGCATACATATAATTATCCCATGAACGAAGGCTGCTGTCAACGCTGGGATATTTGGGATTATTGATCACCCTTTGCATTACATTGGCAAAGTAAGTGTTATCTGATACGGTGATGGCATGGCGAAGATCGAATGTGCCATAATCGAGGCAGCGCATGGGCTTGCCGCAACCGTAAAAAGCGCCATGACAGGTAAATTGCGTTTCTGTGGTGATCATCCCTTCATGCAAACCAATAAGCGCCTGCAGGGTTTTAAACGTAGAGCCGGGAGAATAAGTAGCGCCTACCGCCCGGTTCAGCAATGGAAGCGAAGGATTAAGCAATAACTCAGTAATATGTCTTTTTCTTTCAGGCCCTGTAAGATACCTGGGCTTGAATGTAGGGCTGCTCACCATGCAGAGTATACCCCCGGTTCTTGGATCTACCGCCACAATTGACCCCAATTTGTTCTGCATTAATTTTTCTCCCAATGCCTGCAATTCAATATCCAGCGAAGTATGCATACTTTGGCCGGCCACCGCAGCAGTATCGTATTTACCATTTTCAAGCCGCTCGGTCAGGCGGTTTTTATTATCCCTTTTCCAGTATTCAATACCCCGCTGCCCCATTAATACTCTTTCATAAGTACGTTCCAGCCCCGTTTTACCTGCATAGTCGCCAATCTGGTAGCCTTCTTCTTTATGATTCTTTAAAAAATTGGTATCCACTTCCGCCAGGTAGCCCAGGATGTTTCCCCCCGCATCATAAGGATAGCTCCTCACTGGTCTTTCCTGTAAATAAAAGCCCGGAGCAAATTTGTACATGGATTCATTCAGCATGGCCATTTTTTGTTCGCTGAGCAACCCATCAAATACAGAAGCCCTGCTCCTGCCGTTCCTGATAATGACGTCTACTATTTTTTTATTGAATTGTGCTGTATCAATACCCAGTATCCTGCACAGGCTGAAGGTGTCAACACCTTTGAGTTTATTAGGTACCACCATCAGGTCGTAGATGGTGGTGTTTTGTAAAATCGGCTTTTTATTCCTGTCATAAATAATTCCCCTGTCAGGATAAATTACTTTCCTGAAACGTCCCTGGTCATCGGCCATTATTTTGTATTTGGAAGAAAAAAGCTGGAGATTGGCAAGCTGTATTAAAATAACGGCTACCACACTTATAAATACAAGCATGATAACATTTTTACGGGACTGGTTAAAAACAGACATATTGGCTGATGTGCTAATTTGCTGATGTGCTGATGCCCATCATCAGGTATTCGTTCTGAATTTTTGCTTTCGGTAAAACAATAATTCACTAACAAATATCAATACTAAACTGATAATAGTTGACAGCAATGTTTTTACAATAAAATACCAGAAGTTACCAAACTCCACTGCTTCCAGCAAAAACAGCCATGCATGATGGATTAATGTGAGAACACCTGCATAGATCATATAAGGAAACACGCCGCCCATGCTGCGGGCAGAAGGTTCATCATAATTAGAATCGGCACCTTCCTGGGGAATGAGAATATTAATGAGGAAGGGCCTTACATAAGCAATAAGCACGCAGGCAGCGGCATGAAAGCCCGGGCTGTGCCTGAAGCTGTCCAGGGTAAATCCCAATAAAAATGCCAGCAGCATTTGCCATCCCCTGCCGATGCTGAAAGGCATCCACAGGATAAATAAAAAGTACAGGTAAGGCGTCACCATCTGGTGCAGGTGTATCTTATCCAGTACATAAAACTGCACCAGTATCAGCAATATAAACCTCAATATATTTTTTACCAGTGTGCTCATGGTTTATTGGTTCCTGCTTTTTGCTTTTTCCACCAGCCTGTCTATTTCCTCTCTTTGAAAGTTTTTGATACTGTACACGTATTGCAGGTTATAAAAATTAGCTGCTGACTTCAACTTGATAATATAATTATTAGTGCTTTTATCCTGCCGTATCTCATCAATAGTGCCAATAATCATCCCGTAAGGAAATGTAGGAGTGATCCCGCTGGTGATCACCGTATCGCCTTTTTTGGCTTTGGCACTTTGCCTCACATTGATGAAAGAAAGATAATTGGGTTCTGTTCCGTCCCATACAACAGAGCCGCCGCCATTGGGATCATTTTTAAGAATGCCGCTAATCCGGCTGTCTTTATGCAGCAGGCTCATCACCACGGCAAAGTTTTCGCTCACATCCGTTACAATACCTACCACCCCGTTGTTAGGATCAACAACACCTTCGTCTTTCTCCAGCTGCTGGCCCATGCCACGCCCCAATACTATAAAGTTGTTTTGCGCCATCACCGAATTGGAAACCACTTTAGCTGCCTGGTAAAGCCACCTGCGCTTATTACCAAGGGTATCGTAGGGAATGCTGTCCGTAATTATTTTATTCGCTGTATCAGGGCTTGTAAAATTTTGCTTCAACTGGTTGCGGAGGTGTTCGTTGTCCAATACCAGTTGTTCATTTGTTCTTTTTAGCTGGAGATAATTGTCAATTTTATTATACTGGGTATTGATTTTTCCCGTCACTTCATTCATTGCTTTAGAGCCAATTGCATTATGGTATTTGTTGTAATGGACAATGAGGTAAATGCTGAATACCTGCAACAGCAAAAACAGAAGGAAGTTAAAATACCTTCGGATGAATAAAAAGATATTACGCAACTTGGGAAAGAATTGTTTAATATAAAAACCCCAAATTCTAAAAAAACCCAGGGCTTAGAACCAGGAGCCAGAACTTAAATACTTAACGCATTACAAACGGGTACCTGTCGTAATTTTTTAAAGCAAGCCCTGTGCCACGTACCACGCTTTTGAGCGGGTCTTCAGCTACATGCACCGGCAATTTTATTTTGGCCGATATCCTTTTATCCAGCCCACGCAGCAGTGAGCCACCGCCGGTAAGGTACAAACCACGGCGATAGATATCACCAGCCAGTTCCGGCGGGGTGCTTTCAAGCGCTTTCAGTATCGCTTCTTCAATTTTGAAAATGCTTTTATCCAATGCTTCCGCCACTTCCTGGTAGCTTACAAAAACCTGTTTGGGGATACCGGTCACAAGATCCCGGCCGTTTACGGGAATATCATCCGGTGGGTTTTCAAGGTCTTTCATGGCAGCGCCCACCTGTATTTTTATCTGTTCAGCAGTGCGCTCACCGATCAAAAGGCTATGGTAGCGGCGGAGAGCTTCCATGATGTCGGCAGTAAATTCATCCCCTGCAATGCGGATGCTCTGGTCGCATACAATGCCTGCCAGCGCTATCACGGTAATACCCGTGGTGCCACCGCCTATATCAATAATCATATTGCCCACGGGTTCTTCCACATCAATGCCGATACCCAGTGCGGCCGCCATTGGCTCATGTATCAAATACACCTCTTTGGCGCCTGCCTGCTCCGCACTGTCCCTTACAGCACGTTTTTCCACTTCGGTAATGCTGCTGGGTATGCAAATCATCATGCGCCAGCTTGGGGCAAACAATGGTTTTTTGGGATAGATCATTTTGATCATTTCCCTTATCATTAATTCAGCGGCATTAAAGTCTGCTATTACACCATCTTTAAGCGGGCGGACAGTGCGGATGCTCTCGTGGGTTTTTTCGTGCATCATTAATGCCTTCTTGCCCACTGCGAGTATATTTTTAGGATTATTCCTGTCAAGCGCAACAATGGAGGGCTCGTTTACCACCACTTCATCGTTAAAAATGATGAGGGTATTGGCTGTACCCAGATCCATGGCAATTTCCTGTGTAAAAAAATTAAATAGGCCCATGTTGATATAAAGAGAAAAAATATGATAATGAACAATGTGGGCAAAGTTGGCGGAAATAATCCGAAATAACAACGTGCCTCCTGTAATTTTTCAACATTTTACCAAATAATTGTGCAAAACCCGGCAAGCCCTGAAACCCTTTGCTGCAGCTACCCTGCCGGGATATTTTACAGAGCATTATTGTGCAGAAAAATACAGGCAGGCATTTTTCGTCTACCCGTTAATGTTAGTCATGGCTGTTCCCGAATTCATAGCCGATATCGCTCCTGAAATACATGTCTTCAAAATACAGGTTTTCCAGCACATACATTGACTGGCCTGCGGCATCAGCAATATTGTCGCCATAGGAGGTTACAGCCAGTATCCTTCCACCGTTGGTGATTATTTCGCCTTTTTCTTCTCTGGTGCCCGCATGAAAAATAACAGTGCCGTCTATTGCGGCATCTTCCAGCCCGCTGATGGCTTTGCCTTTTTGATAATTGCCGGGATAGCCGCCGCTTACTACCACTACGGTTACTACAGTTTGTGGATCGGTAATGATCTTTACTTCGTTCAGCCGCTGCTGTGCCACTGCAGAGAACAGCTGCACCAGGTCGTTTTTGATACGGGGCACTATCACTTCCGTTTCAGGATCCCCCAGGCGGCAATTGTATTCAATAACAAATGGTTCTTCATTCACTTTTATCAATCCAAAAAACACGATTCCTTTGTAATCCAGCTTTTCCTTTTGAAGCCCGGCAATGGTGGGGGCCACCACTTTTTCTCTTACCTTCTCTAAAAATTCCCTGTCGGCAAATGGTACGGGGCTTACTGCACCCATGCCGCCGGTATTGGCACCGGTATCGGCCTTACCTACCCGTTTGTAGTCTTTTGCCTCAGGCAGTATTACATAGTTTATTCCATCCGTAAGGGCAAAAACGCTCAATTCGATACCGGATAAAAATTGCTCAATCACAACTGTTTTGCCTGCTTCACCAAATTTTGCTTTTTGCACCATCAGCTCAAACTCGGCCAGCGCTTCAAGCTGGTTGTTGCAAATGATAACACCCTTGCCTGCCGCCAGTCCATCTGCCTTCAGCACAATGGGCAGCGGATGCTGCTTTATATAGGCAATACCCTCTGAATAATTGGTTTCATTAAACTCCCTGTAAGCTGCGGTGGGTACATTGTGCCGCTGCATAAATTCCTTGGCAAAAGCTTTACTGCCTTCCAGGCGTGCCGCTTCTTTTGAAGGGCCTATTACGTGTATATGGGCCGTGGCCGGGTTATTTTTAAAATGATCGTAAATGCCTTTTACCAACGGCTCTTCGGGGCCTACAAAAAGCATATCCACTTTATTGGCAACACAGAAAGAAGAAAGTGCATCAAAATCCGTAGCAGCTACAGGAACGTTGGTACCGACAGCAGCTGTGCCGGCATTCCCCGGAGCGATGTATAATTTGCTGCAAAGGCTGCTCTGCCTGATTTTCCAGGCAATGGCATGCTCCCTTCCGCCGCCGCCTGCTATTAAAATATTCATAGCTACATAAATGGATTTAATTCAAAAGAAATGGATTTAAGCGAAGGTAAAAGTAAGACATGGTTTGACCATAAAAATTTATCCGTGCAGTGAAAATTATGGATACCCGGTTAATAAAACACCGGTATGTTATTTTGGTAAAGAGAAATTTATTACTTTGGGCGGATAAATATTTTACAATTTTAAAAACTGAAAACATAACTGTATGAGCGAACCAATGAAAACCGGCAAACACCCGAGGGCATTGTACGTGCTGTTCTTTACTGAAATGTGGGAACGCTTTGCCTATTACCTTATGGTAGGCATCCTGCTGCTTTATATGATAGACACCAAGACCGGGGGCAAAGGATTTGATGAAAAAGTAGGAGCTGATATTGTAGGAAGTTTCATTGCGCTGGTTTACCTCACCCCGTTTATCGGCGGCTTGATAGCCGACAGGTATTTAGGGTATATCAGGTCAATTTTTATAGGAGGTACCCTTATGGCAATTGGCTATATAGGGTTGGCTGTACCGGGCAACACAGCCATGTTTATTTCATTGACGCTTATCATAATAGGGAACGGCTTTTTTAAGCCTAATATTTCAACCCTGCTGGGCAATATTTATAACCGGGAGGACCTGAAGCCATTAAAGGATAATGCTTACAATATCTTTTACATGGGGATCAATATCGGCGCTTTCGTCTGCAATTTTGTTGCGGCCTACCTGCGGAATAAATATGGATGGGGATGGGCATTTGCTGCCGCCGGTGTCGGGTTGATTCTTGGGCTGATCAATCTTGCGATGAATGTAAATGCAGTAAAGGTGGGCGATGTTAAAAAACCTGTACAAAAAGAGGACATGAGCATTGGGCAGATCTTCAGCTACGTTTTTTTACCTGCCATCATCGCTGCTATAATTGGCTGGATCGTTCCTGTAAAAATTTTCGGCAGCCCTATCATGGGCACACAGGCAAATGATGCATTTATTTTTGCCTGCCTGCCTATCATCGCTTTTTATATATCGCTCTGGGCAAAAGCGCAGGGATCGGATAAAAAATCAATTGGCTCTTTGTTATTCATTTTTGTAATTGCCATTGCATTCTGGACGATTTATAACCAGAATGCCACCGGCCTTACGCTCTGGGCAGAAAAACATACGGACAGGGTTGCTTCACCCACTACCGCTGCCATTACAGGAAAAATATTTCCTTTGCAGGAAGTAAACGACACCCCAAGGCTTGTAAACAAGGTGAACGAATATTTTGTAGAAGAAAAAGGTGCTGATGGTAAGGTGTTGCAGGTAATGGGGCCTGATCCTTATTTTAATAACGTACCCAAAGACCAATGGCCGGGAGGAAAAAATGTAAAGCTTACCAACACGGAACTCTTCCAATCTATCAACCCGCTGTTTATCGTGCTGCTTACCCTGATATTTGTTCCTTTATTTGATTATTTGCGGACAAAAGGAAAAGAACCTTCCACTGCTTCCAAATTCGGAATGGCCATGTTTATTTCCGGCTTGTCAGCATTGGTAATGGTATTTGCCGTGATGTCGGTTCCTTCCATCTATACACATAAAACTTCTCCCCTGTGGTTGTGGGGTACTTATTTTGTTTTTACCATCAGTGAAATATTTTTAAGCCCGATAGGGTTATCATTTGTTTCAAAATTATCACCGCCACGCCTTACAGCCCTTATGATGGGGGGATGGTTCCTTTCCACATCGCTGGGAGGTAAAATTGCGGGTGTAATGACCGGCTTCTGGGATGATTTTACAGACAAAAAAATATTCTTCCTGCTGCTGGTAGCTGCAGCTTTTATAGGCGGCATACTGATCTATTCAAGATTGAAATCATTAAATGATATCGTGAGGGAAAAAACCGGTTCGGCATAAATACATTTTATACCATGCTAAATGAAAGGCGGTACTCCTGTATCGTCTTTTTTATTTATCTTCCTTGCCTAAACTACCGTTGCTTATGTCAGAGAAAAAATTCCAGCCTTTTGTTCCCCCTCATGCCAATATAGCTGAACTCACGCTGAAGTCAATTTTAATGGGTTGCATTTTTGGTGTGATCTTCGGCGCTGCCACTGTGTACCTGGCGTTAAAAGCCGGGCTTACCGTTTCTGCCTCCATACCCATTGCAGTAATTGCCATTACGCTGGGCAGGAGGTTTTTAAAAACCACCATTCTTGAAAACAATATTATCCAAACCACGGGCAGCGCAGGTGAAAGCATCGCTGCAGGTGTGGTGTTTACCCTGCCGGGCTTTTTGTTTTTAAGCGATGGGGGCGGCGACAAATTTTTTAATTATATCACTATACTGACATTAGCCATTTTTGGTGGCATACTCGGCACGTTGATGATGATTCCCCTGCGCCGTTCCCTGATTGTAAAAGAACATGATACATTGCCTTATCCTGAAGGCACTGCCTGCGGCGATGTATTAAAAGCCGGAGAAAAAGGCGGTGATTTTGCCAAAACAGCTTTTTATGGGTTGGGTTTTGCATTTGCTTATGCACTGCTGCAAAAGGTATTTCATGTAATTGCCGAAGTGCCTTCTTATATTACTAAAAAAACAAGCGATTATCTTCAAAGCGCTAAAATAAGCGGGGAGATCACACCGGAATACCTGGGCGTGGGTTACATCATCGGGCCAAAAATTGCCGGGGTGCTGGTAGCCGGTGGTGTATTTGCATGGCTGGTGATGATACCATTATTATCAAAATTGGTACCCCCGGATATTATCGCTGCACAGTTGGTAAAGCTTGGTTATTTAAAAGATTTGGTAACAGCCGGTGGCAAAGGCGGCTGGGACCCTGTAGCACACACGTTCAATGATTTTTCCGGGGCTATTTATTATGCTTACGTAAGGCAAATCGGTGCCGGCGCTGTGGCCGCAGGCGGGTTTATTACTTTAATAAAAACAATCCCTACTATCGTTTCTTCTTTCAAAGGAAGCTTTGGCAGCATAGGAAAAGCTGATGGCGAAGCAGCAGGTGGTGAAGTGCCAAGAACAGAAAGGGATTTGAATATAAAAGTGGTTTTATTCGGCAGCCTGGGTTTGGTTTTATTAATGGCTTTTTTACCGCAATTGCCGGGCAATGGCATAGGGCAAAAATTATTGATTGGATTGCTGGTGGTGATATTCGGAGCTTTCTTTGTTACAGTATCATCACGTATTGTAGGGTTAATCGGATCTTCTAATAATCCCATCAGCGGCATGACGATTGCCACATTAATGGGTACCTGCTTAATATTTATTGCCGTAGGGTGGAGCGGAAAAGTATATGAACCGATGGCATTGGTAGTGGGCGGCATGATCTGTATTGCAGCGGCCAATGCAGGCGCTACCTCACAGGATTTGAAGAGTGGCTATATAGTGGGCGCTACGCCCCGTAACCAGCAGATTGCGTTGTTTATCGGTGCTATCGTTTCTTCCATTGTTATAGGGTTGACTGTTTCTTTCCTTGATAAACCAACTGCTGCTATGGTAGCTAAAGGGGTGACCGGCCATGCTATTGGCAGTGAATTTTTTCCTGCGCCGCAAGGCACGTTGATGGCAACACTGGCAAAGGGTATTTTATCCTTTAACCTTGACTGGCAGTTTGTGCTGGCCGGTGTGTTTGTCGCCATTGTGATGGAGCTCTGCGGAATCAAGGCATTGAGTTTTGCAGTAGGAGCATATCTCCCATTGAGTACGACATTGCCTATTTTCATCGGCGGTGCCGTAAGGGGCCTGGCTGATGCTTACCAGAAAAAGAAAAATATTAAGCGGAGTGCAGAGGAAGAAGAATTAGGCAAAGGCAATTTATTTGCAACAGGATTGGTGGCAGGCGGGGCAGTTGCAGGTGTGATCATTGCAATCATGGCCGGCTTTGACGGCCCTGCTGCTTTACTGGCAAAGCTGAATGCAGAACATGGGCTTACCGAAGCTCTCGGAGAAAGCAGTTATCAATTGTTAGGAGTGCTGTTCTTTGCTCTCATGGCTTTTGTATTGTACAGGATAGCAACTAAAAAGGATAAATAGTCCGGAGTGCAGGGCGTTTAAAAAAAGAGATGTAATTTTATACCTAATAAATTATGTCAGCAGTAGCAAAACCATATTTAACTGAAGCCGCTTACTTAGAGATGGAGCGTAAGGCTATGCACAAAAGTGAATATTATAAGGGCGAAATATTTGCTATGTCCGGTGCTTCAAAGGAGCATAATAAAATTACTGCAAGTATTATTGTGGAATTAGGGCAACATCTTAAAAGCAAGAAGTGTTCTGTAATGCCCAGCGATATACGTATTTATAATCCTGCGAATACTCTTTATACGTATCCTGATGTAGTAGTAGCCTGCGAAGAAGAAAAATATATTGATGACGAATTTGATACGCTGCTCAACCCCACAATCATCATAGAAGTGCTGTCTAAGAGCACCGAAGATTATGACCGCGGCACCAAGTTCATGCTTTACCGTTCTATTCCTTCGCTGAAAAATTATGTATTGGTAAGTAGTCTTGAATACAACATAGAAGTATACACCCGTGATGGCGAACAATGGATACTTACTACTGCCGCCAGGCCGGATGAATATGTTTGTTTGAGCGCTATTGATTACCGTTTCCAGCTAAAAGACATGTATGTGCAGGTGCCTGATTTGGGCAAGGCGTAAAATCACTGCACTTTTCTTTCCTTCCATTCATAACTGCCAAACTTGCCCAGCCAGCCTGCAATTACCGTGTACGCAATGTGAAAAGGCTGCGCAACAGGGAATAACCACAAGAGTTTTTGTTTGTTGAAAAATGATGCAACAGGAAAAAGAAAAATTAACTCAATGATGGTTTTGCCGATAAGAAGAATTATCCAAAATTGAAATAATGAGAATTGAATATTGAATATTGAATATTGAATATTGCTGAATATTGCAATAGCCGGCAATATCCATAAGATCACATTAAATAAATACACCAGCAGCAATACATAAAAAATCCTTTTGTCATCATATTTATCTGCTTTGCTGGCCCAGCGAATGCGTTGGTTGAAAAAATCTTTCAGCGTTTTCACAGGTGCTGTCTGCACAATCACTTCCTTTGATTTAAGGAAGAAAACCTTTTCCGGCTGCTGCTGGTAAATTTTGTGCATGAGCAGCATATCATCGCCGCTGGCAATATTGTCAATGCCTTCAAAACCGTTCACTTCCTCAAATGCTTTTTTGGCGTAAGCAAGGTTGGCACCGTTGCACATGCTGTGCATACGTTTGTAAACAGAAGCGCCGGTAATGCCCTGCAGCGTCATAAAATCAAGCGCCTGGAATATTTGAAAAAAACTGTTATTGCAGCTATAGCTCACCGGCATAGCAATAAAAGCTGCATTGGTTTGCCTGTAAAATGCGGCTATGGCCTGCAGCCAGTTTTCCTGCACGGTACAATCGGCATCGGTGGTAATGATAAGTTCGCCGGCTGACTGAACAATAGCGGTTTCAATAGCCTTCTTTTTATATGAATTGAGTTGTTCGCCGCTGATAGCTTGCTGCAGCGAAATGAGCTTTACATTTTGTGCAGCATATTTTTTTACAACAGCAGCAGTGTTGTCTGTTGAATGGTCGTCCACTACAATCACTTCGTACAAATGTTTGGGATAAGACTGATTGCAAACGGCATCCAAACAGGCGGCAATGTTTGCCTCCTCGTTGCGGGCAGGGATGATAACAGAAAGCTTGGGAGGTAAGGTTGAAGGTTTAAGGTTAAAGGTGGGAATACTTTTCCAGCTAATAGCATAGTAAATGATGAGTGCAGCGTAACAGGTGAATAACAATAATGAAATGATGAGTAAAGTAAGCTGCATAATGGTATGCCGTGCAAGTGAGTGACACAACAATGACGCCATGAAATACAAATGCCGGCGCCACAAAAATAATTTTTGAAATTAGAAATGAATGATTATTTTTGTTTAGTTGCATAAACAACTATATGCCAAACAACCAATTTAAGAAAGGAGAACTTTACAGCTTTATTACAGGGAAAGCCAGCACGGCTATAGCAAGGAGGTTGCAGAAAAATTTTAAACAGGCAGGGCTTGACATTACTATTGAACAATGGAGCGTGCTGTACCACCTGTGGAAGGATGACGGGCAAAGCCAGCAGCAACTCTGCGATGCCACTTTCAGGGACAAACCGAGTATTACAAGGCTGGTAGATAACCTGGAAAAACTGAAGCTGGTGAAAAGGGTTCCCAGCAAAGATGACAGGCGGAGCAACCTCATTTTTTTGACCAAAGAAGCAGAACAACTGCAGGACCAAACAATGGAACTGGCGAACCAAACGCTGAATGAAGCACTGGCAGGAGTTACCAACGGTCAGGTGGAGATAGCGAAGGAAGTGTTGCAGATGGTGTATGATAATCTAAAATAACGTTCCTGGTTTCTCGTTCACCGTTATTCGTTTCTTGTTCGGTACTTTTAGTTTTGAGATTCTAAGCCAATGTGAAAGAACTTCAAACCGGAGGCTAACGAGAAACAACCAACGAGAAACAAGAAACGGTTCTACAAAAATAAATTTATATGAATACAACTTCAACTACAGCATTAAAAGGCGGCGAATGGCTGATAAAAGAAAGCAATGCTTTTGATACGTTTACCCCGGAAGATTTTTCCGAAGAACAACGGATGGTAAAAGAAATGTGCCTGCAGTTTTTGGCCACGGAAGTAAATCCCATTATTGACCGTATTGATAAATTAGAGCTGGGGCTGATGCCTTCATTGATAGAAAAAGCCGGTGAGCAGGGATTGCTCGCTGCTTCCATTCCCGAAGAGCTGGGTGGCCTCGGCAAAGATTTTATCACTGCCACGTTGGTGAACGAGGGCCTGGGTGGTGGTTATTCTTTCAGCGTGGCAGTGGCAGCGCATACAGGCATTGGCACCTTGCCGATTTTATATTTTGGCACCGAAGAACAGAAGAAAAAATATATTCCTAAGCTGGCAACAGGTGAATGGAAGGGTGCGTACGGGTTAACGGAGCCCAACAGCGGCAGTGATGCTCTCGGCGCTAAAACTTCTGCTGTATTAAGTGCAGATGGCAAACATTATATCCTGAACGGGCAAAAATGCTGGATAACCAATGGCGGCTTTGCGGATGTATATACTGTATTTGCCAAAGTGGATGGTGATAAGTTTTCTGCGTTTATTGTGGAACGTGGGTTTGAGGGTTTTACCCGGGGACCGGAAGAACATAAGATGGGCATTAAAGGTTCTTCCACTGTACAATTATATTTCCAGGATTGCAAAGTGCCGGTGGAGAACCTGCTGGGAGAAATCGGCAGGGGCCATATCATTGCTTTTAATATACTCAACATTGGCCGCTTAAAATTATGTGCGGCTGCATTGGGCGGCGCCAAGCTTGCATTGGGCGGCACTATTGAGTATGCAAAAACAAGGGAACAGTTTAAAACTGCCATTGCCAATTTCGGCGCCATCAAGCACAAGCTTGCAGAAAGTGCCATTAAAATTTTTGCTGCTGAAAGCGCTTTGTACAGAACAGCGAAATGGATAGATGATAAAGAAGCAGAACTGAAAGCAGGCGGCCAGCCATTTAATGAAGCATTGCTAGGAGCTGCAGAAGAATATGCGGTGGAGTGCGCTGTGCTGAAAGTGCACGGCAGCGAGGTGCTGGATTTTGTGGTGGATGAAGGTGTGCAAATATTTGGTGGCAACGGCTTCAGCGATGAATACATCATCAGCCGTGCTTACCGTGACAGCCGCATTAATCGTATTTACGAAGGCACTAACGAGATCAACCGTTTGCTTTCTGTTGACATGATTTTAAAAAGAGCAATGAAAGGAAAGCTGGACCTGATGGGTCCGGCCATGGCCGTATCAAAAGAATTGATGAGCATTCCTGACTTTGGCAGTGAAGATGAAGGCCCTTTTGCAGCAGAAAGAAAAGCAATTGTGAATTTGAAAAAGGCCATACTGATGGTAGCCGGCGCTGCCGTGCAAAAACTGATGATGAAGCTAAGCGATGAACAGGAAATACTGATGAATATTGCTGATATGGCGATTGCAACCTTCTCTGCTGAAAGCACCCTGCTGAGGGTGATAAAAATGGTAGACAAAAACGGTGAGGCCAACAGCCAAATTTATATTGACCTGATGAACTGTTACCTGAATGATGCAGTAGATGCCGTTAGCAAAGCAGGCAAAGATGCCGTAAATGCTTTTGCAGAAGGAGATGAACTGCGGATGATGATGCTGGGATTGAAACGCTTTACAAAAGCCCAGCCATTTAATGGCAAGGATGCAAGAAGAAGGATTGCCGGCAGGCTGATAACTGATGGCAAATATGCATTGTAAAATATTTCTCCCGTGAAAACGAAGAGGCCGCCTTAACAAGGGCGGCTTTTATTATTTTTAGATTGCATATGAAAATTTTCTCAAATAAAATTTGGCTTTTCTTTTTAAAAAAATATATTTGCCGAAACAAAAACCAGCATTTATTATGAAAAAAATCTTATTCTTTGCTCTTGCAAACCTTATTGCATTTGTTGCGTTTTCACAGGACAAGCTGACGAAACACTCGGGCGAAACCCTGGATGTAAAAGTGCTGAAGGTAGGCGAACAGACTATTACTTTTAAGTATCCCGGTGAGGATGCAGAACAAACAATCAGCAAACTTGCTGTTGCAAGCATTACTTATTCTTCCGGCAGGAAGGAAGATATCAGCTCAAAAGTAGTGGTATCAAGTAAGGACGATTGGGAAAGTGTTCAAATCCTTACAGACGCAAGCCAGGTAGTTGGCTTGAAGAAAGGAGAAGAGGTAAGGGGTAAAACATCAGGTTTTATTTCTTACAATTCAGCCGGTTCTGCTGATAAAAAAGCGACCAAAAGAATTAAAGAAGCCGCTGCCGAAATGGGAGCACCCTTCATCCTGATGGTTTCTGATAAAAATGACGGGTTCGGCATAAAACAATCAGTTAAAAACGGCGTTACTTATACTTATAAATAACAAATTAACAACTGTTTTTTACGGGGGAGCAATAAATTTGCTCCCTCTTTTTATTTGTACATTTATAACTGATTATTATTAATCATATTCTTTTATTGAATGAGATTGTTTTTTATTGCCGGGGCTGTTTTTTTAAGCATTAATGCAAAAGCACAAGATGCTTTTATTAAACTTATTAATCCATTTAAACAAACAAACCCGGTTTACTCCCCTCACCAGTTTATTACTGGTTCTACCTGCAAAAACTGCAGCCTGACCATTAATGACAAACCCATAAAAGTGTACGGCACAGGCGCATTTGCGCTGGAATTAAACCTGTTGCCCGGCGACAGCAGCTTTGTAATAAGAGCAACCGGCGCAGGCAAGCCTGCAATCAAAACCATCAATTATACTTATACTGTTCCTAAACCGGCAGAACCCGTAAAAGTTTTGGGCATCGAAAGCATACAAACTTTTCCTGAAGGCGATTTGCTGCTGCAGCCCGGCGACAGGATACAGTTTAAAGTGAAGACATTGCCACATTGCACCGTAAAAACAACCGGTGAAACTGTTTTAAATGAAATGCCATTGACCAGCACCAGGGGAATGCCCGGTATTTACCAGGGAGAATATATTGTGCAGTCAACGGACAGCTTTTTCCTGGCAAAAATCCCGGTAAGCGTTGCTGATTCCGGCAGAACGGTTACAAAAGAAACAAAAAACTTGTTTTCTGTAATGTCCCGCTACACACAGGATATTGCCCTTACAAAAGGAAGGCTGGCACATTTGGAATATGGCCTGGGAGATGACAGGCTGGGCGGCGCAAAAGTTGGTTATATTGACAGCAATATTGTTTTAAAAATTATTGGTAAAGTTGGGTCGCATTATAAAGTGCAACTGGCAAAATCAAGAACAGCTTATATACCGGATGAACTGGTAACACTGATGCCAAAAGGAAGTTTTACACCTTCCTCATTAACGGATAAGATCACTGTGTATGGCGACAGTACCTATGATTATGTAAAACTGAATTTGTTTGCAAGATTGCCCTACCAGTCCTTTCAATTGACCGGCCCGTCAAAAATTGTGGTGGATGTTTTTGGCGCAACGAATAATACGAACTGGATAACACAATTGCAAACTGCTAAAGAGATCAGGTCCGTAGATTATGAGCAGGTAGCAGATGAAATTTTCAGGATAACGATACAATTACAGCACCGGCAACATTGGGGGCATGCTGTTTATTACAGCGGCAACAACCTTGTTATAAAAATAAAGCAACAGCCTGCTGATTTATCATTACAGCATTTAACCGTTGCAGTAGATGCCGGTCATGGCGGCACCAATAACGGCGCTGTGGGAGCAACCGGCACTTATGAAAAAGACATAACGCTGGCCTTATCCCTGAAGCTTGAAAAAGCACTGAAAAAAGAAGGTGCCAAAGTAATTATGACAAGGGACAGGGAAATGTTTTTTGACAATAAAGAACGGATATTGTTTTACCGTGACAGCCTGCCGGATTTATTGTTAAGTATTCATCTCAATTCTTCTGAAGACCCGTTCAGGGCAGGTGGTACCAGCACTTATTACCGCTATATTGGTTTTAAACCGCTAAGCCTGGATATTTACAAACGCCTGCTGGAATTAGGCTTGAAAGAATATGGTAATACCGGCAGTTTCAATTTTATGCTGAACAGCCCCACAGAGTATCCCAATGCCTTAGTGGAAACCTTATTCCTCAGCAACCTGGAAGAAGAAGAAAAGATTTTGAACCCGGAATTCCAGCAGCAGATGGCGGATAAAATAGTACTGGGAATAAAGGATTTCCTGGAAGAGTGCAGGGAATAAAAGACAGCAATTTTTTTATTTGTAATTTTGCATCTTAATTTGAAATACGATGAGTGAAACTACAGTGGCGGCGACCGCTCTTACCTCTAAAGATTTTGCAACCGACCAGGAAGTACGCTGGTGCCCCGGTTGCGGTGATTATTCCATATTGGCACAGGTGCAGAAAGTGATGCCTACGCTTGGCATTCCCAAAGAAAATATCGTAATTGTATCGGGCATTGGCTGCAGCAGCCGTTTTCCTTATTACATGAATACTTACGGGATGCACAGCATTCATGGCAGGGCTACGGCTATTGCCAGCGGCTTAAAAGCGGCAAGACCGGAGTTAAGCGTATGGATCGTTACGGGAGACGGCGACAGCCTGAGCATCGGCGGCAATCATACCATTCATTTGCTCCGCAGAAATTTTGACGTAAACATATTGCTTTTTAATAACCAGATATATGGATTAACCAAAGGGCAATATTCCCCTACTTCAGAAGAAAATAAAGTAACCAAGAGCACACCGTTTGGAAGCATTGATCATCCGTTCAACCCTGCTGCCCTGGCACTGGGCGCAGATGCCAGCTTTGTGGCAAGAACAATGGACAGGGACCCCAAACATTTGCAGGCGCTGCTGCTGAGAGCGCAGGCACACAAAGGCGCTTCTTTTTTAGAGATATACCAAAACTGCAATATTTTTAATGACGGCGCTTTTGAAGTTTTTACAGAAAAATCAACAAAGGCGGATGAAGTATTATTTTTAGAACAGGGTAAACCATTAGTGTTTGGCGCTGCTGCCAATAAAGGAATTAAATTAGACGGTTTTAAACCTGTGGTGGTTGAAATAGGCAGGGATGCTTCATTGGATGACTTATGGGTGCATGATGAAACAGATTTTTATAAAGCACAGATATTGGTAAGAATGTTTGACGACCCTAAATTACAGGGCCATTTGCCAAGACCTTTCGGTGTTTTTTATGAAACAGAAAGGGCCTGCTACGAAGACGGCCTGCAATTGCAGATAGATGAAGTGATTGCCACCAAAGGCAAAGGGGATTTGGACAAATTATTGAAAGGAAATGAGACCTGGACGATCAATTAAGCAGATCAATTTTGATAAATGAAAGCGCTCAAAAAATGGGCGCTTTTTTATTGAGATCATTTACAGCTCTTCCGAATTTTCCGGCAGATGCCGGTACTCCCCTTTTACAGCATAATAACCAAAGACGAACAGCCCTGCTGCAATAGGTGTAAAAATTGAGATGACGATGATCCAGGGAACAGGTTTATTAATATCTTTTGTGCCGCTGCCAATATTTGTAACAGCACCCGAAAACAAAAAATATATTACAGCAGGCGCAATGATCATGCACACAATGCCCATTATTTTTTTAAGCTGTTCCATTATTTAGTCAGTTACGTTTTTATCAATTTTATTATTTAAATACAAAGCGCCTATCACAAAACACAATGCCGCCACGCCAATGGGATACCATAATCCTACCAACGGGTCGGCGATAAATGTGGTTGACAATAAAGTGGCGATAAAAGGGACTAAGCCCCCAAACACGCCATTGCCGATATGATAAGGCAGGCTCATGCTGGTATATCTTATTTTGGTTGGAAATAATTCTACTAAAAATGCAGCAATCGGGCCATATACCATTGTTACAAAAATTATCATCAACCAGGTGAGGAAGATGAATTTCCATTTGAGAGATGGAATTAAAACTTTATCAGAAAACACTGGTTTAAAATCCTTTTTAAGTACACTGTTAAACCCGTCATTATTTTGAATAACTGAATCTGCCCTGTCTTCAACGAATTGTGTATTATCCTGTAGTGCCCACCTGATCTTATAATGATTCACAATTATCTTATAAGTATCTGTAACAATAGTATCTGTTTTTATCGCCTGTGATGCATCGGTACTAATAACCATATTCTCATTTTTTACCCATTCCTTTGCATCTGCGTCTTTTAGCATCGTCCCAAATATCGGCCTGTACAAAGCCACCCCCAGCAGCATCCCCGCCAGCATTATCCATTTCCTTCCCACTTTATCACTCAGCCAGCCAAATACCACAAAGAAAGGCGTGGCCAGCGCAATGGCCCACAACAATATTTCCCTGTTCTGCATAAACTCTACCTTCACTGTGTTCTCTAAAAATGACTGGGCATAAAACTGGCCTGTGTACCAGATAACGCCCTGCCCCATCACAGCGCCAAACAATACCAGCAGCACCATTTTAAAATTGGCTTTGTGCCCAAAGCTTTCTTTTAACGGATTGACAGATGTTTTCTTTTCCTCTTTCAGCCTGGCAAACAAAGGCGATTCTTTCATCCTCAATCTTATGTAAACAGAAACTGCCACCAGCAGGATAGAAATCCAGAAAGGCCAGCGCCAGCCGCCCCATTCGCTGGTAAAGTCAGCATCACTCATGTTGCTTTTCACCGCCATGATAACGCCGAGTGCAACAAACAAACCCAGCGTGGCCGTGGTTTGTATCCATGCCGTGTAATAGCCCCGCTTACCGGCAGGTGCATGTTCGGCCACGTAAGTAGCGGCGCCGCCATACTCACCACCTAAAGCAAGGCCCTGTACCAACCGTAGCAACAGAACAAGCAATGGCGCAGCAATACCAATGCTTTTATATCCCGGCACCAGTCCAATTAAAAAAGTAGAAGTGCCCATCAGCACCAGCGTTAGCAGAAAGGTAGATTTTCTCCCAATCAAATCGCCCAGCCTTCCAAATACCAAAGCACCAAACGGCCTTATAATAAACCCGGCGGCAAAAATGGCGAGTGTGCTTAGCAAAGCGGCCGTATCATTGCCTTCGGGAAAAAATTCTGCGGAAATCGTTTTGGCCAGCATGCCAAAAATGTAAAAATCGTACCACTCAATTAAAGTGCCGAGAGAAGAGGATAAAATTACTTTGCTGATAGAAGTTTTGTTGGCAGTGGCAATATCGTTCATAGTTTTAAGATACACAATTTTATGAAGTGCAAATAAAGTTTGATTAGTTTTGGATTAATAATACCACAAATGGATTGGATAGTATTACTCATTGACGATGAAGAACAATTGCGTAAACTGCTGGCCCGTATCATCAGGCTGGAAGGTTTTACTGTAAATGAATCTGCAAGCTTTACCGCTGCAAAAAAGTCAATACAAAAAACAGTGCCGGATATCATCCTTTGTGATGTAAAGCTGCCTGACGGCAACGGTGTGGAAATGCTGAAAGAATTAAAAGCATTGTGCCCTTCTTCAGAAATTATCCTGCTCACAGCATACGGCAATATTGCCGATGGGGTGCAAGCCATGCGGAACGGCGCTTTTGATTATATCACCAAGGGAGATGATAATGATAAAATTATCCCCCTGCTGCACCGGGCTGTTGACAAACTGCAACTGGCAAAAAAAGTGGAGCAACTGCAAAAACAAATTGCCGGTAAATATTCTTTCAATACCATCATCGGTGAATCAGCAGCAATTAAACAAGCTGTATCATTGGCAGAAAAAGTTGCCCCTGCCGATACCACTGTTTTATTATTGGGCGAAACCGGGACAGGCAAAGAAGTGTTTGCCCAATCCATACAGCAGCAAAGCAACAGGAAACATAAAAATTTTATTGCAGTCAATTGCAGCGCTTTCAGCAAGGAACTGCTGGAAAGTGAACTGTTCGGCCATAAGGCCGGGGCATTTACCGGGGCGGCAAAAGATAAAAAGGGCTTGTTTGAAGAAGCCAATGAAGGCACTATTTTCCTGGACGAAATTGGAGAAATGCCTGCGGAATTACAGGCAAAACTTTTACGGGTGCTTGAGTCTGGTGAGTTTATAAAAGTAGGCGATACAAAAGTGGTAAAAGTGGATGTACGCATCATAGCTGCCACCAACAGGGATTTACAAAAAGAAATTGCAGACGGGCATTTTCGTTCTGACCTGTTTTACCGCTTATCTGTTTTTCAGATACAATTGCCTGCATTGAGGGAAAGGCAAAAAGACATTCCTGCACTGGCAAAGCATTTTACAGAAGTGTTTGCAGCCAAAACAAACAAACCTGTGCCTGTGCTGCAAAAAGAATATACAGAAGCACTACAGGCATATCCATGGCCCGGCAATATCCGTGAATTGAAAAATATTATTGAACGTTCTGTTATTTTAAGCGACAACAATACACCCACTTTGCAAAACCTGCCTGCGGAATTACAAAATAAAAGCGAAACCCCGTTAAATTCTTTTGACCTGGCATTGATAGAAAAACAGCACATTCAAAAAGTATTGCTGCATACAAAAGGCAATAAAACCGAAGCAGCAAGACTGATGAACATAGGCTTAACAACTTTGTACAGGAAAATTGAAGAATATAAAATAGAGTAACCGACCTTTTCAAAATGAAAATACACCTTTCCATTTTGGAAGGGTTTTTCATTTCAACCAAACCGGAACAAAAAAGCCCATTCCTTTAAAAGTGAAGCCTGGCATACGTTTCACTCATCACTCATCACTTATTACTCCCTCCGGCATTTCATTAGCATAGTGGTTTTTAAAAATAATTATGCTCAGCATTATTCTCTTACTCAGCGGCCTTATCTGTTTCTGGCTTTTTTACAAAGCGACAGACTGGTTTGAAAAAATTTAAAACTATGACAGCACTTTTTATCCTCTCCATCGCAGTGTTTGGTTACCTGCTGTATGTATTAATTAAACCGGAAAAATTTTAAACAGATGAACAGCGAAATTTCAGGCACCGTATTTATCTTTCTCTTTACAGTGGCACTTGCTTATCCATTGGGCAAGCTCATCACAAAAATATTCAGGGGAGAAAAAAACATCACCGATTTTATGAACCCGGTTGACAGGTTCATCTTCCGCATCAGTGGTATCAACCCCAATGAAAGCATGAACTGGAAGCAATTCCTGAAAGCCATGCTTACTGTGAATATCCGTTGACCGCGGAACCCTGTCCCTCTGCTTTGGCAGAGATGGCGAGCTGGTGCTCTTTGCCTGCGGTTCGTACT
>JBEHYP010000016.1:0-43211 GCA_048498115.1 Bacteroidota bacterium
ATATACAAATTTGCAAAAGCGGTATAAGTATTATATAGCAGGCTATCCTGCAAATATGTAAGCGAAGCCCTCTGCACCCCGGGATTAAAATGTACATTGTTATATTTCTCCATCCCGCCTGCAGGCATTAGTTTGTATAAATAGTAATCGATCATTGTGTATGGCTTGCTATCAAATACTTCAGAAGAAAGGAGAACGTCCTCAATGATCCTGCGGCTTTTTATTATTTCAATAATATTATCGCCGGAAAACATATCGCCTGCACCGCCCCCAATGCTAAGTCCAAATTGGGCTGCTATGCTTAAAGCCCCGGCTATACCGGAATTATTGTTTCCCTCATCCAGCACAAAAGTGAGGTTGCTTTCATAAACCGGCTTTTGGGATTTAGCATAAAAAAAACCTGCTATACCACATGCCAGGCCAATAACCATAAACAGTATCCATTTTTTTAGAAGCTGCCGTATAAAAGCAGCAAATGAAGAGTCAGAAATAGAAGCAGGTTGCCCTGTTTGAATATTGGTGTCAAGATCGTTTGTCACTTCAGCTTTTTTATTTGTTATAAAAATTTTTCACCGGTGGCAGTTTATTAATAAACTAAATTTAAAAAGGCGGGGCCACAGGCAAATAAACAGCAATTTTATTAATTTTTTGTATTCACTTATGCAATCCTAACTTTATCCTTTTTAAACCGAAATGATATTTTAATGGTCAAAAAGATAGGAATAATTGTAGTAAACTGGAACTGCGGCAATCTTACCTATCAGGCTATAAGACCTTACCTAAATTACAAAAGCCACAAAATTATTTGTGAAATTGTTGTTGTTGATAATGCCTCTGTTGATGATTCCATTGCCATTTTAAAGCCCCTTGCTATTACCCTTATTGAAAATAGTACCAATATGGGTTTTGGCCATGCCTGCAACCAGGCGTTAAAAAAAATAAATACCGATTATATTTTATTGCTTAACCCGGATACAAAATCTGAGGTGGCAACCCTTGAGTTGCTTACTGATTTTTTGGAAAATAATACCGGCTATGCAGTAACAGGCCCCCAGCAACAATATGAAAATGGCGAAATTGTCAGGAGCTGCGGAAGGTTTCCTTCTTTTAAAACCTCGGTGTGGGAACTGCTTGGGCTTTCCAAAATTCTTCCGTTGGTTTTTACCCCTACTCCTATAATGACGGACTTTGATCATCGTGAAAGCAGAGAGGTGGACCATATAATGGGTAGCTATATGCTGATCCGCAAATCCATAATAGATGTGACTGGTTTTATGAACGAAAAATATTTTGTGTACTGGGAAGATATAGACCTGAGTAAAAGAATAAACAATAAAGGGTTTAAATCTTATTATAATACCAACTGCGTTATCTCACATGCTACAGGGGCCTCTGGCGACAAGGCCACCGCACAAAGGTTATTTTATTCTATTTCAGCCAGAAAAACTTATTGGAAAATACATTTCAATAAACTATTAGTGCCAGCGCTTATTTTTTTATCTCTCACCATTGAGCCTTTATTAAGAATTATAAGAGCTCCGTCAAGGATAAGATCAATAGCAAAAGCATATTTGTTCTATGCAAGGAGCCTCTAGCATAGAATAAAAGCTGAAGAGAAACGCATTCCTGATCTTCATATAGATAATTTCACTGGAATGTTTCCGGCTCTGCGCTATCCAATTTGGCTAATTTTTTTTATTTTTGTTTGATTGTCAGTTCATTTTTGCTACAGTAGTAAAGCCGCAATGCTTTAGTATATCAAAAACGATTTTCAGGTGCAACACATTACATATTATGCTCTTATAAATGCAATAATTTTTGAGCCAAAATAACTTTTCCACAACGAATGCTTTTTAATTCAATCAGCTTTGCAATTTTTTTCCCCATAGTATTTGTTCTTTATTGGTTTATAGTTAACAAAAACCTTAACCACCAAAATATTTTACTGCTAATTGCAAGCTATTTCTTTTATGCCTGCTGGGACTGGCGCTTTTTGTTCCTCCTTATCTTCTCCACTTTTCTTGATTTTTTTACCGGGATACAAATGAGCAAAACGCAAAACCCGGCTAAAAGAAAATTTTGGTTTTGGTTAAGCATTTCTGTCAATCTTTGTTTTTTAGGTTTTTTTAAATATTTCAATTTTTTCGTCACTTCATTTGCAGAGGCGCTGGCTCACACCGGGCTTTATATAACCCCATGGACATTAAAGATCATCTTGCCCGTAGGTATCTCGTTTTACACTTTTCATGGTTTGTCTTATGTAATTGATGTGTATAAGGGTAAAATAAAAGCGGAAAAAAATTTTGTAGATTACTCTGTTTTTGTAAGCTTTTTTCCGCTTTTGGTGGCAGGCCCTATAGAAAGAGCCACCCACCTTTTGCCGCAGATCAAGGTAAAAAGGATTTTTAGTTATAGCGCAGGCGTAGATGGGCTAAGGCAAATTTTATGGGGCTTATTTAAAAAGATAGTAATTGCAGACCAATGTGCGGAATATGCCAATATGATATTCAATCATCCGGCAGCTCATTCAGGCAGCACTTTATTTATGGGCGCTTTATTATTTACATTCCAGATCTATGGCGATTTTTCCGGTTATTCAGATATTGCACTTGGTACTGCCAGGCTGCTTGGAATTGATTTGCTCCGCAACTTTGCTTACCCATATTTTTCAAGAGACATAGCCGAGTTCTGGAGGCGCTGGCATATATCGCTTTCTTCCTGGTTTAAAGATTACCTGTATATACCCTTAGGTGGAAGCAAGGCCGGCACGTGGATTAAAATAAGAAATACTTTGATCATCTTTTTGGTAAGCGGCTTTTGGCATGGTGCTAACTGGACCTTTATTATCTGGGGCCTGCTGAATGCAATATATATCATGCCTTCAATTATTTTCGGCACCAACAGAACCAACATGGAAATTGTGGCAAAAGATAAATTCTTTCCTTCGGGAAAAGAATCTTTTTCAATCATCTTAACCTTCCTGTTAACAGTATTGGCATGGATATTTTTCAGGGCAGAAAATGTGGGGCACGCCTTTGCTTATATTACATCCATGCTGCACAGGTCATTTTTTACAGCACCGGCCGTATTTCCCAGAACCTTATTTTTATTGATCTGCTTATTTATGTTTATTGAATGGTGCGGCAGGAAGCAGCAATATGCCTTAGCCAATATAGAGGCTGTTTTGCCAAAGGCGGTAAGATGGGCCATTTACTTTGGCCTCATTGTTTTATTGTTCGTTTTCCAGGGAAAGGAGCAGGCGTTTATTTATTTCCAATTTTAATGTAACACCGGCATGCGTAAATTTTTAATTCGCCTGATATTTTTTATATTTCTCTCTTCGTGTGCAGGCGAAGTTATCATAAGGATATACAGGCTTACACCTGATATACCTGAACGGTATATTGACAAATGGGGGCTTCAGCGCTATAAAAGCAACCAATCCGGATATTATACAAAGGCTGTTACAAAGTGGAGGGTAAATGATTTTGGATGGCTGGGCACTACTGATACCAGTAAAGACACTATTGTCTCGGTTATTGGCGATTCGTATATTGAAAATATTATGAACCCTATTTCCTGTAACCAGGGAAATATTCTTGCATCATATTTTCCCAATTTTAGTTTTTTTGAAGCCGGCAGGTCGGGAGTTTCATTTATTGAAGCGATGGAAATAAGCAGGGTGCTGGATTCGGAAATAAATTCCAAAATGCATCTTTTGTATGTGGGCGATAAGGATTTTTATGAAAGCATTTCATCTATACGCCGCTACAATGATATAGTGCAAATTGATTTGCAGCATGATCAAATTTTAAAAGCGCAGCTATCCTTTCCAAAATTAAAAAAGCTATTATACAGCAGCAAGCTATTGTATTATTTATACCTGCGGTTTCCTGTTTTTGTAAGCAGGCAAAACCTGGGCGAAATTCCGGGCAGCAGCAATACTGCCGTACCGTTCGACTATTCAACATTTGACTTATTGTTCAACTATTGTGCAAAACATTATAATACCAGCCGGATAACATTGGTTTTTCATCCCGGCACAAAAAAAGAGTTTGTGGCCCTCGCCCGAAAATATCATTTTAAAACCATATTCTTAGATTCAACCGGAGATAAAGCCTGGGCTCTAACAGGCAGTGATGAACATTGGTCGTGCTATGGGCATAGCAGGGTAGCAAAACAAGTGGCATCCCAACTTTTGAATTGCTTTGAACCCTGACTGAGGTAATATAACAGGTTTATTTACCCCAGGTTTTAAAAAAGATGTTTTTTATAGGCCCCCATGCGGAGTAAAATATTAGTTCCTAAGGCCCGGCTACATAATAATAAAGCCTCCTGTTTTTATTACATGCTGCTCACCGTCTGTAACCCGGTAAAAATAAACACCTTCCTGAACTGTTAATGCTATCGAATTAACTTCCTGAAGCAGTTGCTGTTTTCTTACCAGTACGCCAACGTTATTGTAAATGACAATAGAATAATTTTTTTGAGGTGTTGTTATATTCAGTAATTGCCCCCGTCTGATAAAGCCGGGAACAAATATATCCGGGCCGTTTCCATTAAAGAACAATGTATTACTGTAAGTAATTTTCCCGCCTGCTTCAGATATTTTAAGCCTGTAATAATTCTCTACTGCGGATGGGTAAGGGTCTGCATAACTGAATGGTTGTATACAACGCTGTTCCGTTGCGGTGGCACTATACAATTGGGTAAATGCATTTCCATTGCTGCTTTTTTGCAAATCTATTTTTGTAAGCGAAGTATTGGAGCAATTAAGTTTCCAGGCTAGGTAAATATCTTTCCCTTGTTTTTGCCCTTTAAAATATTCCAGTGTTACAGGAAGTGTTGTTAAGGAAGTATTGAGGTAAAAAATGCTAAAACCGGCAACCTGGAATGTTACAACCCACCAGTTATTGCTGGCACTCCATACTACATCAGAAGGGATAATTATTGTTTCGGCACCGTTGCCATTAATACCATGAAACTGGTGCACAACAATGTTAGATTTATTATTGGCAGCATCCAAAGCATCTACAGGCAGTAAAGGATAGGTCCCACGTACAAGGTTATAAGCATCAAAATCGGCCTGCGTAAAATAAAGGCTGAGTGTTGCAGTTGCTGAAGCAGGGTTTTTTAAAGGTTCAATATTGTAAAACCGTTGAACATACGGCTGGCTAAATAAAGTGCCTGAAGGGTCAATTGAAACTTTTGCTTTTATGCCATCAGTAATGGGAACGGCGCCGGCAGGTGTGATAGTAGCAATCAACCTGCAATCATTGAATAAGTGCAAAGTGCCGTATACCGATTTGATCGTACTGTCGCCATTAACGGCAATAGGCGTGGCATTTACTACAGCCGGGCTTGCATTTTCATAACTACCAATATCAACAGTATTATTTAAAATACGGGCATCATCTTTTATATCTTTTATTATGCCTGCAGGAATTGCGCTGTTTATACCTGCATCAATACCCGGACTGCAGGGTTGCAACCTTAGCCCGTCATCGCCTGTTCCATACAATCCATCCACACCTGCAATGGAAAATGTATCTGCAAACAAGGGATAGCTATTACTATTGTTACCACTGTCAATTACATTTGTTATTGGAAATGGGCTTTTGATAATTGAATAAGATATAGATGGCCGGGGCTTTGCAATATTGCTGCCATTGTTCATGCTGAAAAATTCATAGCTGTCGGGGTAAAAATCCCAATAAGTTGTGTCTTGCCAAAAAATACAATTGCGGTATTTGCCGCCCGAACTGTCTGCACAACAGATTGCCCCGCCGAAATAATCAGCAAGATTTTTATAAAATGTGCAATTGCTTACTATAGGGGAAGCCCCTGCGCTGTTATACAATGCCCCACCTTTTGCAGCGGTATTCATTGCAAAGAGGCAATTGCTTATTACCGGGTTGCAAGCTACATTGCTGATGCAACCTCCATTGATATTCGTAGTTATATTATAGTTTTTTATAAAACTAACGTTGTTAATGTTGGCCGAAACCGAAGATTCCAATAGTAATGCCCCGTCACTGTGAGATGTGTCTCTTAAAAAGGTTGAATGATGCAGATTAATAGCAGAGGCTGAATTATAAATACCGCTGCCACGCCCTAAAGGACCAAGTGAAGCCTCACTGACATTATCAGTAAATGTGCAATAGCTAATGTCTGCCGAAGCGCCATTCATATTTGCTATGCCAGCGCCTTCTGACGGGCCAGTGTTCCTGTTAAATGAACTATTGATAACAATGATGGAAGCATTTTCATTGTATATACCGATACCTATGCCCGAGCGGTTAAAGTTGTTGTTGCTGAACGAACAATTGCTGACCCTTGTATTTGTTTGATAATTGTATAAACCGGCGCCGTAACTGTAGACACCTGCATCAAGGCCACCCAAGCCTCTATTGGAGTTGAAGCTGCAATTGTCTATATGCAAAGAACCAGTAGAGTAACTATAAATACATGCACCGCTATTTGCAGTGTTATTTGTAAAAATGGAATTCCTTACTGCAATGTTGCAGCCGCTCCAGTTGTTTTGAAGGCAAAGCCCTGCACCTGTATTAGCATAAATTATTTCGCCATTGTAAACATGGGAACCCGATTCCCAGTTAGCATACCCATTGCTAAAAGTGAGCCCGTCCAGCACAATGCTATCCGCCCCTGCCGTAATGCCGGCAATTACAAATAAATGACGGGTCCTGAAACCAGGGGTTGGTTCGATGGCTGATAAATTTACCTTGTTTGCATTTATATCCCTGACACCGCCGCCACTGGGGTAGTCGCCGTAAATTTTTAAATTACTCCTGTATATAGCAAAGGCAGAGTCAACGTTATTATCATCTGTAGGTTTATACGTGCCTTTTGCAACCTGTATTTCTGAAATACTTACATCGTTCCCGGCTACAATCAATGCATCCCTTAATTCCTTATAGGCAGTTGCCCAACTGCTTCCATTGCCGCTTGCTGTTATGCTGCTGTCAACATAAATTGTTTGGGCATTTGTTTTATAAAAAAAACAACTAATTAAAAGAGTAAATAAAAAAAATACCCGTTTATAAAAATTGGCTGGCTTTAGTGTTGGGGCTTTGTGTAGCATATAAAATGTATTTACCGGATAATCATTTAAAGGTAAATAAATTGTTTTGCTTTTTTAACAATGTCGCACAAGTCCTTCGAAGGAGATGGGCAATTTGACTTAAAATTAAAATAAAAAAATCATTAAGAGATTTTGTAACTTACTGCTTTAAAACTTTTATATGGTATACGTAGATTTCGTTATAGGAGCGTCCCCAAACACATGGCTTACAAACCAAAACCCTGCTGTTGATAAAGAAGTTTTTGTTGTTAAAGGTTATTCCGCATTGGGTGACGGAGGTGGTGGATATTTTGTATGGAAAGCAACGGCAGAATTACCTGCTGGTGCAAGTGCTAATAATGGAATTTGGTTTACAGGGACTGTAGGTACAGGTTTATGGGAAAGGCAGTTTACAGGCGATGCAATAAATATCAGGTGGTTTAATGCACAAGGTACGGCTGGGGCAAATGACACGACAGCAATACAGAACACGGTTAACTTTGCCAGCAATTTTGGTTATAATGTTTTCATTCCCAAAGGCATTTTTTCAACATATTTGATTCAATTGAAATCAAATATTGCTATTTACGGTGAAGGCGAATTAAGCGTATTACAATATTTTGCAGATACTCCTGCGGATTTTATTTTCTATGTAGATACTCAAAATGGCTCTACTGCAAACAATATTAAAAATGTCAGAATTTCTGATATAAAATTTTACTCGCCATATCTCTTTTCATCTGGAAAGCATTTCATGTCTTTCAATGGGGTCAGCGATTTTGTGATTGAACGCTGCCTTTTTTTACAATCACGGGGAGATGCTATTTATATTGGAGCTGGGGTTCCAGCAGACAGCAACCACATAACACATAATGAGAATATTACAATAAGAGATTGTCGTTTTGACGGTGTCGCAAAAACCAATAGGAATGCAATTACAATTATAGATTGTAACCGCCTATTGGTTGAAAATAATTACTTTATTAATTATACTGATGCTTCAATGCCTGGTGCAATTGATATTGAACCTAATAAACCTAATTCAGGCCCCAATACTGAAATTTTGAAAGATATCGTTATTAGTAGTAACTACTTTTCTAATATTGGTGGAGGATTATTTTGTTTCAATGTTCAATTGCCGCCTAATGATTTTACTGTAAGCCCATCAGGAATATATTTTCTGAATAATTATTTGGAGAATGTTCATGGTGGGGTTTTTTATAAGTACGACTACATTCCTGCCGGAGGTATTGAAGCAAAAGCAAAAGTTTCTCTTTTTATTGAGAATAATGTTATGAAAAACGTATCCGGTAATGGATTGGCATTATGGGGCGCTTGTCAGGCAAAAGTTTCGGGCAACTATATAAATTCATCATATGAATCACACATTGGGTACAACACTGCTTCGCTAACTTCGTGTGACATCACTGTTTCGGACAATTATTTTGATAAATGCGGCTCAACTCAAGGCAATGGGCTTATAATTTTTAATTGCAAAAGAGTGGAACTAAATTTTAATACATTCAACGATTGTGGAACAGGAACGGCGGGTGCATCAAATGCTATAGGGTTTAATAGCGGCAGTAGTGATTTTATTAAGTTAACGCAAAATATATTTCTTGCGCCAACGGGAAAAACATTAGTTGCGATTGTAAAAGAAGCAGCACATACATTTACAAATATCCGGAATAACCGGTTTTTTAATAACCAGCTAAACGGACTGCCCTCAACTTTTCAATATATAAACGATAATAACTTTGGGCTGGCAACAGGAATAACTCCTGCAGCTTCTGTAACAATTGCCCATAATTTGGGAAGTGTTCCTAAATGGGCAACTGTACAGCCCCAAAGCAGTAATGTAGCAGGAATTAAAAACATTACTGTTGACGGTACCAATATTACTGTTTTTTTCACTTCTACGCCTGTTGGTAATGTTAGTTTATGGTGGTCTGTACAAGCATAAGTAAGATATTATGAAGCCTACGCTTTGCCTTTTTCTTTTTATACAACAGCACCTGTAAGTTCTAAAAAATATTGATTGAGTTGCATCCCAGCTTTTTTCCAATCAAACTGTTCAGTATCAAGTAGTGCCTTTTGTATTTTTTGCTGTGTAAGCTGTGGGTTTGTGCAGGCTTCTTCAAATTTTCTAACTATATCAGGTGCATCGCAGGGTTTTGTTATCCAGGCATTACTACCACTGGCCGGGTAATATGGAGTAGTTATTACCGGTACCCCACTTCGCATGGCCTCCGCCACCGGGTAGTGAAAAGCCCCCAGTTGCGTAAAGCCGGCACAAAAATAATAATCAAGCGACCTGTAGTATTTACCCAACGCTTCATCGCCATTGGGTTGAAAACAATATACGCCACTAATACTATCGTAGTCTGCTGCCTTACCAAATGCCACATGAAGCTCTGCCTGTGGGTATTTTTTCCTGATACTTGTAAATGCATCCAGTATATACTCTGTGCCTTTAAATTTTTCCTTTCTGCCAACTGTTCCTATTATTATTTTTTCACTGGCACTTTTGGTTGATTTTGGAAAAAACAAATCAAAATCTAAGCCCGGGTAAAGCACTTTGGTTGTATTGAGTTTTTTGTATTTTTTATACGTGTCTGCGTTTACAACAGTAAAAATGTCTTTCCGGTAAGAACGGGAAGACAACAGTACCAGTAAACGGTTTTTAAGGCCACCCATCAGTTTAAAATAATCAGGCTCATAAGCCTGCACATAATACAGCGTTTTAGCAATAAGCCCGTTTTTTACTATTGGCATTATCGTAAGCGAATGGTTGGCAAAAATGGCATCATAAGATTCAGTTGGAATTTTTGCAAGAGCCTTTGACAATTTTTTTTGTATTGAAAAGAATTTTTCGCCGGTATCCGGATGATTACTATCCTGGTAAAGGTTTCCATTTTTATCGATCCAGCTTACTTTGGCAATGGTTGGAAAGTAGGGCATGCCACTTCCATCGGGACACAAAAATTCCACCTCGTTGCCAAGCAAAACCAACTCATCTGCCAATTTTGACAAAACCCTGTTTCCGCCTGTATTATGAAAAGTAAGAACCGGTATTAATATTTTCATATGTCTTTTAAAAAGCAAATGTTTTTGTTTCAACCTCCGGCTTGTTCTATTCTCTGCCGAACAAAAAAGTTGCGAATTTATTGCGGTAGCTAAAATACAGCTTTCCTATAAAAAGGGCATGTGCCACCAGGGCGCAAAAATTCATAATTACGTAAGCACAAACAGCGCCCCTGGTTCCAAAACCAGGCACTAAAAAATAAGAGACACTGATATATATAATAAAAAAAAGCGCTTCGGTAAGTATATAATACAAGGTAAGCGACCGGGCTATTGCAAAATAAGCTAACAGGTAATATATTACTTTAAGCATGTCGCCTACAGCCTGTAGTAAAACCAAATCAGACACAGGCATAAATTGGGAAGAGAGAAAAAGTTTTATAATAATGCCACGAAACAAAAAAATACCCAGACTTATGCATAAAATTATTGTCCCGAAGAATATAGCACCCTTTTTAAATTCCCTGAATATTTCAGGTTTTGTTTTGGTAACTGCCAAACGTGGCAAGTAGTAAATAAGCATTACGTTAGTTATTACCAGCATATACAGGCCCGATATACGATTGACAGCTTCCCATATACCCATTTGAAAATCCCCGTGGTTGCTTTTAATAATATTTCTCACAATGATCTGGCTGGCTGGTAGCAATACCAGTGAGAACAATGTCATTTTAATGTAGGGGAACAGTTTATTTAACAGCTCTTGTGAAATACTGGCCCGGTAAAAGTGGATGAAATATTCTTTATACTTAATTATTAATGGAATTGCAGCAACCGAAGTAAGTGTTTGGCTTAATACCACAGCAAGCAATGCCCCTTTAATACCAAACCAGTAAATCAGCAGCACACTTACCGCAACAGAGAATATACTGTTACAGATATTGAGGATGTTAAAACTTTTAAAGTCAGATATCCCGTTAAGAAAGGCATTGAAATAATTATTAAAACTATACAGGACTATAGTAAGTGCCAGCCAGTAAAAAATATAAACATACTGCTGCGAATGAAAAACAAGGTTACTGAAAAATCCGGATAATAAAAAAAGGAGTACCCCGCTGATAACAGCAATGATGCTGGTAAGTTTAAGAGAAGGCCTAACAAATTCAGTCAGTTGAGCATTTGATTTATACAACGCCGCAAATTTTACAATACCATTCTGGTAGCCGCCCGATGCCAATAGTAAAGTAATGGATACAAAACTCGATAACTGCCCAATAAGCCCAAGCCCTGAAGGGCCAAGTCTTTCTGCAATGATTTTGCTTAAAACAACTGTTGCTAATACTTTTACTCCCGTAGAAATGGCAGAGCCCATGAAAACCTGAAAAAGATCCTTTTTTATAACCCTGTGTATATAGTAGCGCATCAATGTCTTTAATTGTTATTCAAAAGAATTCACCACACTGCATATTTTTTTAAGCATTTCCTGTGGTATACCCGGCCATAGCGGCAGACTCAGGAACGAATGAGCCATTCTTTCGGTAATAGGAAAATCGCCCGGTGAGCAGCCCCAGCTGTTGTATGCCTGCTGCAGGTGCGGAGGAACAGGATAATGTATTAATGTTTGTATACCTGCTTCATTTAACCGTTGTTGTAGTTTATCTCTTTTTGTTGAGTTCACCGCATAAATATGCCATACATGTTCAGCTTCGTCTACAGGATGCTCCGGCAACTGCACATTGGTATTTTGTATATTGTTATTGTAATAGCAAGCTATTTTCCTTCTTTCTGCATTTTCTGTATCAATATAATTAAGCTTTATATTCAATATTGCCGCTTGTATTTCATCCAGCCGGCTGTTGTAACCCTGGTATTGATTGACATATTTTTTTTGAGAGCCATAATTAGCAAGGGTTCTTACCGCCAAAGCCAGTTCTTTATTATTGGTTGTTACAGCGCCTGCATCACCCAGGGCACCCATGTTCTTGCCAGGATAAAAACTAAACCCTGCGGCATCACCCAGATTTCCTGATTTAATTCCCTGCCAGCTTGCTCCAATCGCCTGGGCATTATCTTCTATTATCTTTAACTGGTATTTGCCGGCCAACTCTTTAAGCTGCTGCGAAAAAACTATACGGCCATACAAATGCACTATCATTATTGCCTTTGTGCGAATTGTAATTTCTTTTTCAATTTTGGAAATATCAATATTGTAATTATTTTCATCGGGTTCCATCAGTACCGGCTTTAATTTATTATCTGTTATTGCTAAAATACTGGCGATGTAAGTATTAGCCGGCACAATAACTTCATCTCCTTCCTGCATCACTCCCATCTCTTTATATCCACGTAAAATAAGCCTCAGCGCATCCAGCCCATTGGCTACACCAATAACAAAGGGAGACCCTGTATAATGAGAAAGCTTTTCTTCAAACAATTTATTTTGTTCACCGCCCAGGTACCAGCCAGAATCAATCACTTTGCTTATGGCCTGCAGCATCTCGTCTTTATACCTGCTGTTTATTAACTGAAGATCAAGAAATTTTATCATTACACTGCTATGGGTTCTTCATTTACAAGTTTATATTTTTTCCCTTCTTTATCTAACAGGGCAAGAGAAACAACTATTCCTTCTTTTGTAACATATCCTTTATGAAGTGCCGGGCTTCCATACCACAATGTATAGGGGGAAATATTTTTTGTAACAACGCTGCCTGCGCCAATCATTGCATATTTACCTATAACAATACCTGCAAGTATGGTGGAGTTGGCCCCAATTGAAACGCTCTCTTCCAGTATTGTCTTGGTAAATATCAGCGGTTGTTTTTGCGAACGGGGAGTCAGGTCATTTGTAAAAGTTACATTGGGACCGATAAAAACCCTGTCTCCGATTCTTAAGCCATCCCATATCTGTACCCCCGGTTTTATTGTTACATTATCTCCAATTACAACATCGTTTTCAATGAAAACATGGCAATTAATGTTACAGTTTTTTCCAATTGCAGCCCCGGGTAATACTATGCAAAACTGCCATATACGGGTTCCTTCCCCAATATTAGCAGATTGTATATCTGATAAGGCACTAATCATTTTTGAAAGTCAGGTATGCTTTATAATCACGTATATAATCTGTTTCTTCAAACTCATGGGAAGCCAGCACAAGACATATGGCACCCGATGAAAAATTTATTTCCGAAGCCCAGATTCCAGAAGGTATATGCAGCCCAATATCAGGCCTGTTAAGGAGTATTTGCCGCTGGGTAAAACCATCGTCCAGCAAAACTTCAAATGCGCCACTGGCTGCTATTAATAATTGCTGGCAAGTTTTATGGGCATGACCACCCCTTGATACACCGCCTGGTATATCGTATAGATAAAAAATTCTTTTTACATCAAAAGGGATTTTGCTACTGTTTTGAACAGGGGTAATATTCCCCGCCCGGTTTTTTATTTTAGGCAAATAAATAAGCCCGGCCTCGTATACTAAATTATGCATTCCCTTTTAATTTTTGAAACAGTTCAAAATCCCTGATATAATCTGCTTCACTGAATTCCATATCAGATACCATTAATGCAAGTGAATTCGTAGAAAAATTCTCAAGGCTTCTCCATATTTTGCCGGGAACATACAAACCATAATACGATCTGTTCAGTTGATACCTATATTCCTGTTTCCCGTCATGCAAAACCACATCAAAACTGCCCGACAATGCAACAATCACTTCCTGCTGTTCTTTAAAAGCATGTCCACCTCTATATTCCCCACCCGGAACATCATATATCCAATAGGTTCTTTTTATTACAAAGGGGATTTGCGAATTATTCTCAAAAAATGAAAGATTGCCTCTTTCATCTTCTATTTTTGGCAAATTAATAATTTTAATTTCCAAGTTTATTATTGTTTAACTGTTAAGTATCGGAGCCTCCCAGCAGGAAAAGAGTTTTTACCCCCCCCCCCCCCCGGCTAAGCTCAAAAAAACAAATATTGCACAATGGAAACAGCAACCGTATAAAAAGTAAAATGCCGTTTTTATTTTTCTCAACTTAATTTTTTCATTAGATATGCAGATGTGATGATCGTCTGCATCAAAGAAATTTGTTCAGAGATATAATCAAATTCATTCATGGCTTTGTGATTTTACTTTTTTAAATTAATAATCACATTCGCCACAATGGCCAGCGCCGATAACACTACAGACCATTCCGCTACCGACATCTTCGATTTATTTTTATCATTCTTCTGCGGCACAAGTATCTCTGCCCTTGAAACCACTTCAGGATAATTCCTGAAAAACAAAAAGTGCTTCACTTTTTTTGCTTTGCCGTCAGGATATATCACTAAAGTGCCGTCCTTCCTGGCCAGCTCTGTATAGCTTCCTGATTTCTGTATGTAGTATTTCAGGTTTTCCCCTTCTTTAAAAGGAATGATGGTGGGATAATATACCTCACCACTTACTTTTACCAAATTGGTATTGCGCTCAATGGTAAGGATGTCTCCATCTTCCAGCAGCATATTATCGGATTCCTTTTTCTCATGCAATGCCATGTTCAGGTCGATGCTTATTTTGTCATATTCTTTATATATCTCGTCTTTTATCCGCTCTGTCGAGTTAAGGCTGTCTTTATCTATATTCAGCAGTTTTGAAAAAGTTTTTTCCCTGTCTTCAACTGTTTGTTCCCTTTTTGACAGCCTGCGTATCACCAATGCGGTGGAATCTGCACCGGCCCTGAAGCCACCAGCCCTCCTGATTACATCGCTTATCCTGTCGCCGCTGGTTTGCAGGGTGTACCTGCCGGGATTCAGTACCATGCCTTCTACAAAAACGGTACGCTGGTTTGCATAATCAGGGTTTTGCCTGATATTCACTACATCATACGGTTTTAAAATAACATCTTTTGCGCTGTTACTGTCAGACAGGTCAACAGTAAGTATTTCTGTTTGTAAATGATTTACCTGTGTAAGATTCAGGTTGTTTATGCGGCGGGCAATTTCTATATTTTTATTATCACCCAACTCATTCAGACCTCCGGCTCTTAGTATCAAATCCCTCAGTGTCATATTTTGAGCCCACTTGTATTGTCCCGGTTTTTTAACATTTCCGTCTATATTAACCGTGGCTTCATTATCCAGGTCAAAAATGGAATACACCGATACGCTGTCGTTCTTTTTAAGGTAAATAACCGTTTGATCCTTCATCACTGAATCAATATTAAAGGCTAGCTGCACAGGCATGTTATTGTCATTCAGCCTGCTGATGCTTCCCCTTTTGCTGTACACATCTTCTTTTACGCCGCCTGCTTTTAGTACCAGTTCCTTCAGGGTAAGATTATGGCTCAGTTCAAATTCACCGGGCCGCATTACAGCACCTTTGATGACGAGTTTATTTTCAAAACGGTTAAGCAGTTTACCCACTACAATCGAATCGCTTGATTGTGGCTTATAAGTATTGTACTGTTCTCTTACAAGATCAGTGATTTTCCTTTCTGTTTCAGTGTATTGATAAACTGTTACAGAAGCTTTGTAAGCATCATCGGCAAAGCCGCCGCTGTATTCAAGTATATTTTCGAACGTTTCGCCTTCTTTTAATTCGTATTTGGCCTTGTGCTTCACGTTGCCGTTCAGTATTACTCTTGTTTGATAATAAGGAATGCGTACCACATCTCCTTCTTTCAGCAGCACATTGTCTTTTTGATCTCCTTTGGATAAAAAGCTGTACAGGTCAATTGTTCTTTGCAATACATTGCCACGTACCAGTTCTATTTTCCGGTAGCTGCCAAGCTCAGCGGGGCCGCCGCAGAGGTATAGCAGATTAAATACTGTAGTAAGGGATGATACGGTATAAGTGCCGGGCTTCTCTGCTTCGCCGATAACGGTTACCCGTATGCTTTTTATTTTCCCGAGTGAGATCTGTACTCTTGTTCCGCCACTGCCAATTGCCTTGTAAATGGTGGAAGCCAGCTTATTCCTGATTTTATTACTTGCCTGTTCAATACTTAACCCATTTACAAATAAAGGGCCTACCTGCGGTATATAGATATTGCCTTCCTGGTCTACCGTAAGGTGATATGTTTTTTCGCTGTAGCCAAATACATTTACAATGAGTTCATCATCGGGGCCAAGGATATAACCCGAAGGGGTTGCAATCCTTAAATTGGGTTCAAAAACAAGGCTGCTGCCGGTAAACAATTCAGAACCAAAAACAGCAAGCCCGGTTTGTTTTTTCTGCCAGGGAATGGTTGCTGCATTTTTATCGTACCTGTCATTTTTATTTACAGGCCTGTTTTTTATATCATCCCCTTCATTGTTTTCCGCCGGCGCATTGACAGAAGGAAGCTGGGCAATCCTGTTCTTCAGCTTATCCGCTTCTTCTTCGGGCAAACCTTTTTCCTGTAATATCCTGTACAGGTTTTGTTCTGAAATACCATTGTCTTTTGCCAGCTGCAGGTATGTCCTGATGTCGCTATCAGGCACTTCATCAATATTTACGGAAGAAAGGTTTTGGGCCGACAAAGCATTTACCTGGGCAAAGCCTGAAAGCGCAGAGAATAAAAAAAGAGCAGAAAAAAACAAAACACTGATTCTGAAATTCATACAAGTTCGATAAGCTTTAAAGAAAGACCCGTTTTTTATAAAAAAACCACATTAATAATTAAGTATAATTCAGGCAATGGCAGAATTTGCTGCAAAATAAGGGAAAAATAGCCAAACGGGCTGCGTTTGAGATACCGGAATGCATGCAAACTGGTATGGCTGCCAAAGCATATGAATGCGTACATGTTGTATTTTCGCAGGCAATAAACTTACACTATGTTTACTATTACCCGTACATCCAAAGATGGATTTGACCTGGTAGCAATAAAAGATACAGGCAGCAATACTTATGCAGAAATAATACCTTCCTGCGGGGCCATATTACATTCTTTTAATGCATGGAAAAATGGAGAATACATGAATGTGGTTAATGGATATGACAGTAAAGAAGATTTTGAAAAAAATGTGGCTGCCAAAGGTTTTAGAAGCTGCAAACTTTCCCCTTTTGCATGCAGGCTGAAGAATGCAGGCTTTGAATTTGAAGGAACTACTTATACGCTTGACGGGCCTTTATGGGGTAAGCACGCTTTGCATGGCCTGATTTATAATGCAGCTTTTGAAGTAACCGAGGAAAGTGCCACTGCAGAAGCTGCAACCCTGGTTTTGAAATATGCATATAAGGGAACAGAAAAAGGATTCCCGTTTCACTATGATTGTATTGTTACTTATCAGTTGAGGAAAAACAATGAGCTTGTTATCAAAACTGAAATTGTTAATACCGGCAAAAGCAATATGCCAATACAGGACGGCTGGCACCCTTATTTTACCCTGAATAAAAAAATTGACGAACTGGAGCTTTCATTCCGTTCTAAAGAGGTAATAATATTTAATGATGAGCTGGTGCCAACAGGAGAAATGAAGCCCTATGCTGATTTTTTTTACGGGAAACAATTAAACACTTCTTTTGATAATTGCTTTTTGATTGATTTTTCCGCAACAGCACCTTCCTGTATATTAAAGGATGTACACAATAACATACAGATTGAGATATGGCCCTCTGCATCGTATCCTTATTTGCAAATTTATACACCGGACGACAGGAACAGCATTGCTATCGAAAACCTGAGTGCCCCGCCGGATACGTTTAACAATGGCATTGATTTAATTATTCTTTCCCCGGGCGAAAAAAGAGCTTTTACAACGATGTATAAGATCGTGCAATCATAATGGCTATGCTTTCTCACTTAATTCCAGCCAGCGCATTTCTTTTGCATCAATGAGTTCTATCAATTCGCCAATCCTTGCAGCGGATTTTTGCAATTCATCAAAGCCTTGGTTGCCGGCTGCCATTTTTGTTTCCAGTTCTACTTTTTCTTTTTGCAGGGCAGGCAATTCTTTTTCCAAATTTTCAAATTCAAATTTCTCTTTAAAAGAAAGTTTTTGATTGCTGCTGTTAGATGATTGGGCTGGTTTTTCTTTTGGTGCCGTCTCCTCTTCCTTTGACTGAATAAAAGAACCGGCAAGCGTATTGCTTTTTAGTTGCTCCCTGTATTGTGTATAATTACCGGGAAAATCCCTTATCACCCCGTTGCCTTCAAATGCAAATAAATGGTCAACCAACCTGTCCATAAAATAGCGGTCGTGGCTTACAATTAAAATACAACCGGGGAAATCCAATAAAAATTCTTCCAGTGTCCGCAATGTTTGCAGGTCCAGGTCATTGGTAGGTTCATCAAGAATTAAAAAATTGGGGTTTACAAATAATACGCTTAATAAATGTAACCTTCTTTTTTCGCCGCCGCTTAGCTTGCTTAATGGAGTGTATTGCTGTTCTGCGCTAAAGCCAAATTTTTCCATGAACTGGCCAGCGCTTATTTTGCTGCCATCGGCCAATGGAAAAAATTCAGCAAATTCTTTCACATATTCAATGGCCCTTTTGTCTTCTTTATATTGTAACCCCTCCTGGTTAAAATTGCCAAAAACCACCGTTTCGCCATGATTGATCTTTCCACTATCCGGCGACTCCTGCTGCAATGCAATTTTTAAAAAAGTAGATTTGCCTGCGCCGTTTTTTCCCACAATACCAATGCGTTCGCCTCTTTTAAAAGTATAATCAAATCCCTTTATCAAAATTTTATCGCCGTAAGCCTTGTTCACTTTTTTCATCTCTAATACCTTACCACCCAGCCTTGTCATTTTTACCTGCAGGCTTACCTCCAGTTCTTCTTTTTTCTGGCTTACCCTTTCTTCCACCAGTGCAAAAGCATCCTGTCTTGACTTTGACTTGGTGGTTCGGGCCTTGGGCTGCTTACGCATCCACTCCAGTTCTTTGCGGTAAATATTTTTATCCTTTTGCAGTTCGCTTTGCTGCACTTCCTGCCGCAGGCTTTTTTGTTCTAAAAAATAATCGTAATCGCCTTTATACTCAAACACTTTCCCTTCATCAATTTCTATTATCTCGTTACATACAGCATCTAAAAAATAACGGTCATGCGTTACCAATAACAAAGTGATCTTTTGAGCGCTTAAAAAATCCTCCAGCCATTCGATCATGCTTACGTCCAAATGGTTGGTTGGCTCATCCAATATCAGCAGACATTTGCCTTCATGTATCTGTGCTTCTATCAATGCCTGTGCAAGTGCTACCCTTTTTCGCTGGCCACCGCTTAGGTTTTTTACCGGTTCGTTCAGGTGGTGCAGGTTGAGCTTGCCTAAAATTTGCTGCAATTCATTCTCAAAATTCCAGGCATTGTGTTCATCGAGCCTGCCCATCAGTTCGGTCAAATGATCCACATCATCTGTGCCTGCTTCTAAAAACATTTCGTAGTCCTTCACCACTTTTACCACCGGGTTATCCAGCCGGAGTATATTGTCCCAAATGCTTTTGTTTTCATCAAAAGGCGTTTCCTGCTGCAGCATTATCACTTTTACTTCTTTGCGTACCCACACAGTGCCGTTATCAGGCTCATCCAGCCCTGCAATTATTTTTAATAAGGTAGATTTGCCGCTGCCGTTCCTTGCCACGAGGGCAATTTTATCGCCTTCTTCAATGTGAAAGCTGATATTGCTGAACAATGTCCTTATCCCAAACGATTTACTGATATTTTCTATTGAAGCGTAATGCATGGCGCAAAGGTAACGGAGATAAAAAACATATACCGCTGGTTAAGGTTGTGAAGCTTGCGAAATTCTAATTTAACTAATTACTAATGCAGCACTGTAAGGTTATATCCCGGGCTAACAGTTACGCTTGCACCCGGCATAACGGTAAGGCTATTGATGGTTACATTGGTATTAATAACTACGTTACCGCCGTAAACAATTACATCAGAATTACCGCCTGGCAAATTATTACATGACCAGTTGGCGGCATTTTCCCAATTGCTGTTTGCAGCGCCCGTCCATACATATCGTGTGTTGTCAACAATGTGTATGGCAGTGGTAGCTATTGAATTACCGCAGGATGTAGTTGTACTGCATTGCACTGTATAAATACCGGTATCAGAGGAAACAGGAGTGATTATTCCCGAAATACTGTCAATGACCAATCCTGAAGGAGTAGCGCTAAATCTTCCACCAAAAGCACCACTAACTACAGGTGAAGCACTTGCTTGTTCTGTATTGCAATAAACCTGCTTTGGATAAGTAATAATGCTGACAGGAGAACCTATTTTATGAACGATGATAGTGTCTGTCAAATACATTTCTGTAATTAAATCCACACTGCTTATATAAGCACTTTTAACCACTAACGTGTCTGTAGTTGAAGTGCTGCAAACGTTATTAAATGTTATCCCATAACGGATACTATCAACGCTTGTAGTATCACCTGTTGCTATCAATTGCCTATTTAAATTATACAATTCACTCCTAAGGAATAATGACACTCCGTTTGACGGAATAAATCGCCATGTTTCGTTCATGCCTACAGAGCCCCATGGAGGACTTGTTGCTGTACGTCCCGGAGGCATTACAGCTTTTGTACGGTTATAATTTTGCATGCCAATCATCGCTTTACCTTCGTTCCAGTCAGGACAAATTTGCTTATCTTTCACTGATACTTCTATAACGCCTGTACTCTCATATAATCTTAACTGGCTGCTATTATGATATAAGTCATCACATGCGAATAATGGGATTTCATTAAAGTCAATAACGATTATACGATCAGGCGCAATCCCAATTTCCCCCACGCTGATCCTCCTGGCAGGGGATGTATTTATGCTAATATCTAAGTCATGAAAAGGCGCCATTATTACTGCCCGGTCATAGAATGCAGAAGGCAGGTCTCCATTTATATTCCAATCGTTGTGGTTTCCTGCATTATTTATATCAAAACTTACTACACCATTTTCACTTATAACTAAAGAACTAAAATAATCGCCAAAAAAAGGAAAATCAAATGGAAGAGTGACCGGTAAACTATACTGGTCATCCTGGTTAATGGAAAGTGAGGAGCCGGAAACAGCAGATGGCCGGAAACATTCCTGGCCACTGATACGATTTACTGAATAGGCATTGCCCAAAGCATGTATATTGGGAGCTTGTGTTGTAAGCGTAATACAGGTTGCATTGCAATTAACAGCGGTATCTTTTGTACAATTAAAAGAAAAAGGAGATTGTGCTTCTACAGCAGCGGCAATAAACAGGCAGCAGGCCAAAGCAAAAATTTTCGGGTTCATACTATTAAGCGGTATAAGCAGTTCATAAAAATACACCAAAGCCGGAAAAATATAGATTATTTTTCAACCCTGCCGCCTGCATTCTCAATACTCTTTTTTATTTTGCATAAGATTACCACATGGACGACAGCAACTATACCAGTTTTGAAGTGGCCCGGCGGCTGGAAGCCGAAAATGAAAGCCTGAAAAGCATTTTACAGGAATACAGGATGGCCGCTTCTGCAAAAGAGATGCAGGCAAGGGTGCTGGAAGAACAGGTATCAGAGAGCGCTGCCGCCAAAAGCAATTATGAACTGCAGGCCGAAGAGCTGAAGCTGGTAAAAATTTATGTGCACGACTTGATGCAGCAGGCAGAAGCTGCCGCAGAGAGAGAAGCCATACTGGAAAAACAGGTAAGCCACGCCGTTAGTGCCAATTATCAATTGGAAGAAATAAAATCAAAATACAATTACCTGCTGGTGCAGCTGGACGACCTTTCCCAACGGCTGCACCAATTGCATACGCAAAACTTGCTGCATGTACAGTATATGCACCGGGTGGCAGAACTGGAAAGCCTGCTGGCGAATGCAGAGGAAGAAATTGATGAACTGAAAAAACCTTCCGGGAAGAGTTAAATTACCTGATATAAGATGAAATCAATAGCTGATATAAGAAGGGAGTACCGCCTGAAAAGCCTTACTGAAAAAGACATCGCCGGCAATGCTGTTGATCAATTCACCGCCTGGTGGAACGATGCCCTGGAAAGCGGCATTGACGAAGTGAATGCTTTTACCTTAGCCACCGCTACCAGAGGGGGGCGGCCTTCTGCAAGGATCGTTTTACTGAAAGGATATGATGAAAAGGGATTCGTGTTTTTTACCAATTATCAAAGCCATAAAGGAAAAGAGCTGGCAGACAACCCTTATGCCTGCATGGTTTTTTTCTGGAAAGAGCTGGAAAGACAGGTAAGAATTGAAGGAACAATAGAAAAAGTAAGCGAAGCGGAAAGCGATGAATATTTTTTTTCAAGACCGGCAGGCAGCCAGGCAGGTGCCTGGGCCTCACCTCAAAGCAGCGTTATAGACAGCAGGGATATAATTGACGACAATGTAAAAAAATACGAAGCCCGCTTTGCCAATGAACCCGTTACAAGGCCACCGCACTGGGGTGGTTACCGCCTTGCACCACAACTGATAGAATTTTGGCAGGGCAGGCCCAGCCGCCTGCATGACAGGTTTCAATACACTTTGCAGGAAAAAGAAAAATGGAAGATTGAAAGATTGGCGCCATAATATTACCACAAAAACGCTAAGTATTGAAAGCCTTTTGCGTCTTTGTGCCTTAGTGGTAAATTCAAACTGGTGCAGAAAATATTTGCCCGTTGCTTATTATTCTATCCCAGCCACTCCACTTCCCCAAAATCAAAATAATTGTCAACCCTGTCGGTTGTAAACAACTTCCCTTCTGCGGTTACAGCATTTATCACGGTATCAAATTCAATTGTTCCCTTTTTAAGCTTCACTGCTTTATTCCTTTTAAAAAGGCAATTGTTATATGCTGCCAGCAACGAATCAAATTTTTTTACAGCAAGTGAGCCAATCCTGCCAAGCACCATTGCCTGTAGTTTTTTTGCCAGCTCAATCACATCAAAGTCTTTTCCTGTAATTTGCTTTAACGAAACTGCTTTTTTTAGCTCCCGGTCAAATGCAGTTTGGTTGATGTTGATACCAACACCCACTACCGCGTATTTCCAGATCCCTTCGCCAATTACATTTTCTATCAGTATGCCCCCTGCCTTTCTGTCACGCCAGTAAATATCATTGGGCCATTTAATAAACGTTTCATCGCCGGCATAGCTGCTGAAAAAATCATGGCAGCCAAGCGCCACCGCTACGGATAATTTGAATTGTTCTGCCACCGGTAACGGTTTTGGCACGATGGTAATGCTGAGTGCTATATTTTCCCCGTTGCCTGTCAGCCAGCTTTTGCCCCTTTGGCCTTTGCCACCGGTTTGCCGGCAGGCAAAAAAGGTATCGCCGTGCTTCGCCAATCCTGCATGAACCTGTGCCATGGCATAGTTGTTGGTGCTGTCCACGCTGTCCAGTATTGTAAAGGCATGTGGGGAAAGGGGCATATTTGCAGCTATTGGTAAAGAAATTGTATTTTTGATACCTGTTGCAAGCTACATTTTTCAACCCGGTATAAAAAAATAAAACAGGCAGCAGAAAGCAACAGCTATTTGTATTATTATTTTGAATGGTTAAATTGTTATATGGCTAAATTGTTGTTGAGCCTTTCTGTAACGAAGTCCTCCGGCAGTTTAATCATTCAGCTATAACAATTAATAAAAAAACAGTAAAAGAACAAGAATTTTGAACAATCTCACCGTATTATCCAGCCGCAAAAAAAACCCGGCACGGCTCACCAGGAACAGTAAAATTTTCAAAACCATTATCAATGCCATTAACCAAAAAAAGGGAGAAAACATCATCAGCCTTGACCTGAGGAAAATCCCCGAAGCAGTGGCTGATTTTTTTATCATCTGCGAAGCCAATAATACCATACAGCTAAAAGCAATAGCCGATGCGGTGGAAGATGAAGTATCTGCCAGCTGCGGCGAAAAACCTTACAAGCATGAAGGCAGGCAGGGATTGCAATGGATATTGATTGATTACGTTAATATCGTGGTGCATGTGATGCTGCCCGAGCCCCGGAAATTTTACCAGCTGGAAGAAATGTGGAGCGATGCCCCCATGCAGGAACACAACGATTAATCAACAACATTGTTATAATACTCTATATAAACTAAAACCCCACTTGAGAAACCTATTTTATGGCAGAAGAGATTAAAACAGACACGAACAGGAAGCCCAATCCCAATAATATACCTCCGTTGGGAGAAGATAACTCCAATAAAAAGAAACCGAAGTTCAATATTTACTGGGTATATGGTATTGCCTTTGCCGCCCTCATTGGCTGGAACCTCGTAAGAGGTGTATCCGTTGCCGGTGTGGAAACCAGCGAAGTGAATTTTTATGAAATGGTGAAGCTGGGCGATGTGGAGAAGACAAAAACCATCAGGAACAAGAATATTGTAAGGGTGTTTTTGTACAAAGATTCCATTTCAAAGCATGAGGCATTTTATAAAAATATTTTAACTGACAAAAGCCAGTATGATGCCTTGCTGAAAAACACGGGTTCGCAAATGTATTTTGGCATTGCCAAAGACAAGACCATCGGCGAGCTGATGAGCAACGATAAGTTTTACGACAAATACCCCAACGTAAGAAGGGTGCCTGATTTTCCCGATGATGAAGGAGAACTGTTTACACAGTTGGTAACCACGCTGCTCCCGATCCTTTTGATCGGCCTGCTGTTCATCATGATGATGCGTAAGGTAGGCGGACCGGGTGGTGCCGGCGGCGGACCGGGCGGTATTTTTAATATCGGGAAATCAAAAGCCACTTTGTTTGATAAAGCGTCCAGGGTGAATGTAAATTTTGGCGATGTGGCCGGACTGGATGAAGCTAAAGTGGAAGTGATGGAGATCGTTGACTTTTTAAAAAATCCCAAAAAATATACAGCGCTCGGCGGCAAAATTCCCAAGGGTGCTTTGCTGATTGGCCCCCCGGGCACTGGTAAAACATTGCTGGCAAAAGCAGTGGCCGGTGAAGCGCAGGTACCCTTCTTCAGCCTCAGCGGCAGTGATTTTGTAGAAATGTTCGTGGGCGTGGGCGCCAGCCGTGTAAGGGATCTGTTCAAGCAGGCAAGGGAAAAAGCACCCTGTATTATTTTTATTGATGAAATTGATGCGATAGGCAGGGCAAGGGGCAAGAACGTGATGATGAGCAATGATGAAAGGGAAAATACACTGAACCAGCTCCTGGTGGAAATGGACGGCTTCGGCACCGACCTTGGCATTATTATTTTGGCCGCCACCAACAGGCCCGATGTACTGGACTCCGCATTGCTGCGCCCCGGCAGGTTCGACAGGCAGATAACCATTGACAAACCTGACCTGGTGGGACGGGAAGCGATTTTTAAAGTGCACCTGGCACCTATTAAAATCTCTTCCACGCTGGATATTCATAAGCTGGCGGAGCAAACCCCCGGCTTTGCTGGCGCTGATATTGCCAATGTGTGCAATGAAGCTGCCCTGATCGCTGCAAGAAAAAATAAAGAGGCAGTTGACATGAGCGATTTCCAGGATGCCATTGACAGGGTAATCGGTGGTTTGGAAAAGAAGAACAAGATCATTTCGCCGGAAGAAAAAGAGATCATTGCTTACCACGAAGCCGGCCATGCTATTTGCGGCTGGTATTTAGAACATGCGTACCCCTTATTAAAAGTAACGGTGGTGCCAAGAGGCACGGCTGCATTGGGCTATGCGCAATACACTCCCAAAGAGCAATATTTGTATAACACAGACCAGCTGATGGACCAGATATGCATGACACTGGGCGGCAGGGCCAGCGAAGATATTTTCTTTGGTAAAATCAGCACCGGCGCCAGCAATGACCTGCAGCAGATATCAAAGATCGCTTACAGCATGATCACTGTGTATGGCATGAATTCCAAAGTGGGCAATGTAAGCTATTACGACCCTGCACAGGAAAACAGCTTTATAAAGCCTTACAGCGAAGAAACGGGCAAAATGATTGATGAAGAAGTAAGAAAACTGATCGATGCTGCTTATACAAGGACGAAACAATTGCTTACTGAAAAGAAAGACGATGTGGAGAAGCTGGCAAAAGAGCTGTTGAAAAAAGAAGTATTGTTTAAAAGCGATGTGGAAGCATTGATTGGCAAAAGGCCTTTTGAAGAAAAGAAAGCACTGGATGTGCCTGATGACACTTCAATGCCGGAACAAAAATTCAGTTAAGTTGAGCAGCGCAAAAGAGAATATTTTAAAAAGGATAAAAGAGGCACTGGCGCACCCGGTGCCTTTGCCTTTTCCATTGGCTGAAACAGGTGAAAATATTTATCCTTCACCTGCTGATGAATTGGCAGTATTATTTGCAGAGGCATTCAGCAAGCTGCAGGGCAAATTTGCCTACTGCGCTGATGAAAAAGAAATGATCACACAGGTGCAGCAACTGATCACTGCAAAAGAATGGACAAAAATATTTTGCAGTGAAAGCAAATGGGAAGGCGCCTTCAGCAACACCATTTCCCTTGAAAGCTGCGATGCTTCCATTACTTCCTGCGAATACCTGGTGGCAAGAACGGGCAGCATTGTACTAAGTGCTGCGCAGGAAAGCGGCCGCACAGTAAGTGTGTATGCACCGGTGCATATTTGCATTGCTTATACCAGCCAGTTGCTGTATGACGTAAAAGATGCCCTGGAAAAATTAAAAGAAAAATACGGCAACAATATTCCCTCCTTTATCACTTTTGCCAGCGGGCCCAGCAGAACGGCGGATATTGAAAAAACTTTGGTAACAGGGGTACATGGGCCCAGGGAAGTGTATTTGTTTTTGGCAGAAGGGTAAACTACTCCCATTCCCCCAATCCTTCCCTTACTACCTTCCATTCATCGCTTGTGCAGTCAACAACGGTAGAAGGTACCATGCCGCCAATGCCGCCATCAATTACCATATCAACCTGTGATTCAAATTTTTCAAAAATAATTTCCGGGTCGGTATATTCTTCCACCATTTCTCCCGGCAATGAGGCACTGAGAATAGGATTACCCAGTTCGTCCAGGATATTTTGACAAATAATATTATTGGGAACACGCAGGCCGATAGTGCTTTTTTTGCTCTGTAATATTTTAGGTACCTGCTTGCTGGCCGGCAAAATAAATGTGTAAGGGCCCGGCAAATGGTTTTTCAAAATTCTATACAAAGGCGTATCAATACTCTTGGTATAATCGCTCAGGTGGCTCAGGTCACGGCAGATAAAGCTCAATTGTGCTTTTTGAGGGTCAACATTTTTGATTTTACAGATGCGTTCAATAGCCTTATGCTGAAAAATATCGCAGCCAATGCCATAAATAGTATCGGTAGGATAAATAATTATCCCACCCCCTTTCAGGCACTCCACTACCTGTTTTACAAGGCGTGGCTGGGGATTATCGGGATGAATATGGAGCAGCATATATTAAGCCGAAGGTATTGCTTTTTCCCACGCAGAAAGGCAGAAGGCGCAGAGAAGAAATAGCAAGACTTACCTTCGCTTCAATCTCCTCCATTTCCCTCTCCCCGGTAGAGGATAGGTGAGGGGAATCCATTACTTTTGCACCGTTTTTAAATTTCACCACCAAAAAAAATACCATGTCATTAATTTCTGTTGGCTCCATGGCCTTTGATGCAATTGAAACCCCTTTTGGAAAAGTTGATAAAATTGTGGGCGGCGCCAATACCTATATTGCTTATGCGGCCAGCTATCTTACCCAGCCGGTGCAGCTGGTCTCTGTTGTGGGCTATGATTTTGAGCAGCAGGAAATGGATGAAATGAAAAAAAGGGGTGCGCAATTAGAAGGTGTTGAAATTATAAAAGATGAAAAATCATTTTTCTGGAGCGGCCGCTACCACCTGGATATGAACAGCCGTGATACGCTGGTGACCGACCTGAATGTACTGGCTAATTTTAAACCCGCAGTTCCCGAAAGTTACCAGGGTGCCGAATTTTTAATGCTGGGCAACCTGGCACCTGCCGTGCAGCTAAGCGTTATCAAACAGTTACAAACAAGACCGAAACTCATTGTGCTTGACACCATGAATTTCTGGATGGATATTGCCCTGGATGACCTGAAAGCAGTGCTGAAAGAAGTGGATGTGCTGATGGTGAACGACAGTGAAGCAAGGCAATTGAGCGGCGATTATTCACTGGTAAAAGCTGCAAAAAAGATAATGCAAATGGGCCCCAAATTTTTAGTGATAAAAAAAGGTGAGCACGGCGCTTTGCTGTTCCATGAGAACCATGTATTCTTTGCACCGGCCTTACCGCTGGAAGAAGTATTTGACCCTACCGGTGCCGGCGATACATTTGCCGGTGGCTTTATTGGTTATCTGGCCAAGACAAAAGACATCAGCTTCAGCAATATGAAAAGGGCCATCATTGTCGGCAGCGCTTTGGCGAGCTTCTGCGTGGAAAAATTTGGGCCCAACAGGCTGAAAGAAATTTCAAAGCAGGATATTGATGAAAGAGTTGCACAGTTTGTGCAGCTGGTAAATTTTGATATTGACCTGCTGTAAGTTTTTACAAAAATTTAAAGAACAGAAAAAGGTAATAGTTGTTACTAATAATTATTTTGTAACAAAATACAATCGAGGAAAAAGTTATGCTGGAAATTATAGCACTCATCTTCCTTTGCAGGATGAATGGCACGCTGGCAGCCAAAAAAGGCCTGAAGCCGGGAGTATGGAAGGCTTATACCGTGCTGGCATGGATCGGCGCAGAGCTTGCCGGGTTTATGATAGCGCTTACCATGTTTGATAAAACAGAGCTGTTTGCAATAATGGGCGTTGGTATCTTCTGCGCTTTCGGCGGCTATTTAGCAGTAAAGTATACGCTGGAACAAAAACCTGACGGCGTGGATAATGATGTAAACGAAATCGGCATTGACGATTTACGGCCACCGAAAAAATAAACACTTTACTTTTTAATTTGTATTGCCGGTTTAATGACCGGCATTATTTTTTACAGGCCGGCAGGAAAGTCAAGTTTTAAAAACTTGACTTTCCTTAAGTTAAAATATTTTTTTATATTTACTCAGAAACCCTTTGATTTTGCCTGTAAACACAAAATATATTGCGGCTTTTGAGGAAAACCAGTTTTTCCATGTTATTGCAAAAGCTATTGGCAACAATTTACTTTTCCGTTCCGATGAAAACAGGCGGTTTTTTCTTAACAGGTATTCATCTTATTTTACCGGCTATCTTGAAACTTACTCTTATGCGCTTTTAGATAATCATGTCCACTGGCTTATTAAATGCGACAGTCATGAGAATCTCGTTGATTACTTGGCGTCAATACCAGCAGAATTATTAAAAGCCCATCAAAAAAATTATTAAAAAATGAAATAACTTTTGAAGAAGAAATGGAATTTCAATTTAAAGATTTCTTCATTAGTTATGCCATGGCCTACAACAAAGAAAATAAAAGACAAGGCTCTTTATTCATTAATCCTTTCAGAAGGATCAAAGTGGTTGATAATTCTCATTTTACACAACTTATCATTTACCATCATGCCAACATATTGAAACATTTTGGGCAGAAAAATTTCCAGGACTATAAATGGTCGTCTTACCGTGCCATTGTATCAGATAAACCTACACATTTAAAAAGAGAAGAAGTGCTGGAGTGGTCTGGTGGCGGGGAACAATTTATTAAAATACACAAGGAAAATGCTGAATACTATTATAGCCACCCGTTAAGTATGGAGTAACTTACAAACGGGAAGTCAAGTTTTTAAAACTTGACTTCCCTATGCTTAGAAAAACTCCCACGGAAACCTGTAATTGCAAATGCCCGATGTAGCCGTTGGGCATTTTAAATTATCGTCAATGATGATGTCCCGTTGTATTCCCAGCTCGATACTGCCGTGGGTAGTACCGGTGCCCGGTTTATTGATTTCTGCATCATAGCTAAGCCCCATCCTGCTGGAAAAATCATTGCTGCTGTTGGATACCATTTTGCCTGCGCCCCATTTCCATGTAAAACCCACGCTGAATGCATTGTTATAGCTAAAGCCCACATTGTTCCTGTACCAGCATCCTAATTGAACGGGAAATTCATTAAAATCAAAAAGCAACCCGGCTATCAATGCTTTGCTTTGTCCCTGCAGTTCCCCTATCAGTGCAGGCTTCAGTTTTATATTTCCGTTGTCGTACACATAGCCGATATGCCCGGTGATTTTTTTGGGTAACTTTCCGTTCTCAGGCTTGCCGTTAAAACTGATGTTCGGCTCATTCACGTGATGCACTGCACCGCCGATCATCCAGTTATTCCATGTAAGAACAAAGCCCCCGGCCATATCAAAATAATTCTTGTTGGTGGCATTGGTAAAAAGGTCAACTGATGAAGCGTTATCAGTAATGCCGTTCTCATCAAGCTGGTCAATAAATACCAGGTCCTTTGTGTTCACTTTGCTGAAAGTGTACCCGGCCTGCAATGCCAGGCTTAAATACCAGTTGGAGCAATCGCCGTTATTGGTACCAAAGCTTCTTCCCACAATGCCCGATACGTTGGTGTTGTTCAAATAACCCTTCCGGGTATGGTTCACTGCAAAACCAAGGTTTACCACGTTTCGCAGATTGTCATCATACGCTGCGTAATCAATAGCACCGGCTATATATTTAAAGGGTTTGTATAAATTAAACCACTGCATTTTGGTAACGGCAGACAAACGGAGATTGTTTTTTCCTGTACCCGTTAATGCAGGGTTGAAATAAACAGGTGCATAGTGAAATTGGGTAAACAGTACATCCTGCGCTGTTAGTTTACCTAAAAGCATCGCCATCACACACAATAAAAATATTTTTCTTTTCATGGTATTGTATTTACCTGAATAATGTTACCGTTCCAAATGTATTGCCGGGGCTGCTGTCCCTGTTATTAGTATAGCTCATACCGTCCCATTGTTTTCCGTTCCTGAATTTTGCTACGATCCTCCAGGCATAAGCATCCTGTGGCATTGGCTTCCCTGTTTTCATATCATTGCCATCCCATCCTATTACAGGACTGCCCGCCCCGTCCAGTTCTGATGATTCAAATAATAATTTGCCCCATGCATCAAATACCTGGAACCGGTATTCTGCCAGGCCTTTGCCTGCCGGCTTAAACGTCCTGAACTGCAATTGCAAACTATTTGGATAAAATGCATTGGGCACATACAAATACCCGGGCTGCCCTTCTATTCTTGCAATTTTTATGGTTGTATCGGGACAGCCATTTTTATTGTCAAATACAATCATCATTACTTTATAGCTGCCGGTATCGTTATATTTATGTACCACATCCCTTGTGCCTGCAAATGTGCCATCGCCAAGGTCCCACCGGTATGTGTAGCTGTTATCATCCAGCGTAATATTATTAAAGCTGAAATTGTATTGTGGTATTGAAATGGTAGGCGCCGGGTTGATAACAAAATCCCCCGCAGGCGGCACTTTTGCCAGGATTAAATTGGGTTTGACAACAACGTCTTTACAGCCAAAATTATCAGCTGCTTCCAGTTTTATTGTGTAATAAGACAGACTTGGCGCAAAGTTTTTATCCGGTTCAAACAAATTGCTGGTACTGCCATCACCGAATGACCATAAATAATTAGTGGCACCTGTGGTAAGATTAGTGAAATGTACCCTTGCCGTATCGCAGGTTACAGAATCCCCGATAGAAAAATCAGCTACAGGTTTTTGGGAAACGTATACAGTTTTGTAAGCCGTGTCTTTACAGGTGCCATCGCTTGCCACCAATGAAATAGTGTATTGCCCCAGTGTATTGTACAAATGTGTCGGGTTAGTGAAAGATGTTTGTGGCGTGGCATCGCCCCAATCCCATGTATAAGAATTTGCTCTTACGGTATGATTGGTAACAGCAACATTCAAATTGCCGCTGCAGCCCAATGTGTCATTTACGGTAAATGCAGCGCCGGGTTTTGTCCTTGAATTAAATGACAAACTGAATGTATCAGGCATACAACCAAAGAAATTATCAGCAATCAACCTTACGGTATATGCAGTTAGGGGCTGTGTAATAAGGATGGATGGGCTGGCGGTTGTATCCTGTAATGCACCATTCAAATACCATTTATAAGTGGCTGCATATTGCGAAAGATCATTCACAGACAAAACAAACGGCGGGCATTCATCCGGGTTGTTGATGGCAAATTGAGATTGTACATTGGGATTCATTTGTAATACAGCAGTTGCCGTATCAGCACACCCGACTGAATTAACCGCTATTAGTTGCGTAGTAAAAATCTTTGGCAATACCGCATTGGCAGGCGCTGTATAATGATGGATGAAATTGCCATTGGTTCCCTGCAATGCGCCATCCACTAACCAGCGGTAAGTAAGCGGCCCGAAATCATTAAAAGTAGTGGTATTCTGGTAAGCTACAGTAGTATCTGTTTTGCAAAGAGTAATGGCATTGGGGGTAAACGACGCTTCAGGTACGCCCCTTATTACAAATGTCAATGTAGTACTATCGCTGCAGCCAATGGCGTTGGAAGCAAACATCTTAACGGTAAATGTTCCCGGCCTGTTAAATGTATAAGCAGCATCCACGCCGTTAAGTACAATTACAGACGGCGTTACCGTTGTATCAGTGATATACCATGTTACTGCTTCATCAATAATGCCTGGCGCCGTAGCAGTGAACGTAAACGGCACACACAACGGGTTAACAATATTTGACTGTACCCTCACATCAGGTTTCACCAGCACTGTGATATTCTGAATAAATGTATCCATGCAAACCAGCCCGGCACTGTTTATTCGTTCAGCCCTTAATAAGATGGTATAGTTGCCGGCTGTTGTGTACACATGCGTTGGCTCCAGTCCGCTGCTGCTTTGTCCATCACCCCAGAACCAGCGGTAATTATTGGCATCAGCAGAAGTATTAGTTACTTTGACGGTATCGCCTGTGCAGTACTGTTGCACATTAGTGGTAAATGCTGCCCGTGGTTTTGGATAGACCGTTACCTGCCTGAAAACCGTGGTATCACTGCAGCCATTTGTCATGTTAATAGATACATCAAATGTTCCTGCTGTGTTGAAGGTATGTGTTACAACCGTTTGTATATTGTTGGTAATATCATTGGGCGAGCCATCGCCGTAATCCCATATAAAACGGGTAGCGCCTGTAGAAGCGTTAATAAAAGAAACGATATGCGGTGTGCAGCCATACAATTCGCTGGCGCTAACGGTAACCTGTGGACGAATAATATTGGGGGCCACTCTCACATTAATAATTTGCGTATCGCTTGCACATTCATTCACGGCAATCAGCCGTATGGGAAAGGTATCAACATCGTTGCCGATATTATAGGTATAGTTAAACGAGCCATTGGAAAAAGTAGTATCCTTATCACCATTGCCAAAATCCCAATAATAGGTATTAGGTGTTCCCAGTGAAGTGTTGGTTACCACTACATGAAAGGGTGAGCAACCTGCCGTGGTATCCAGCGCAAACCTGGCTTTGGGGTTGCTGCGTATCTTGATACTGTCCCTCCACACGGTTGTATCGCAGCCATTGTATGCTTTTAACGTAACCTGGTAAGTGGTATCGTTATAATCCGGGCTTTGCACAAAAGTTACCGGTGCTGGCTGTGCATCCCTGCTGGTAATGCCATTACCAAAATCCCAAAAGAACTCAATTGCATTATTAATGATATTGGAAGCGTTGGTAAAATTAACTGTCAGCGGGCCGCAGCCGCCGGAAGTATCTTTTGTAAAGCGGGCAACGGCAGTCCTCACTGTTACAAACTGTATTTCCATTGAATCGGGCTTGCAGCCAAAGGGGCTTGCTGTAACCAATTTTATATTTGCCGTATCTCCCGGGTTCGTCATGGTATATCCTGCAAAAGTTCCGTCTGTAGTGCTTCCAATAAAATTATTGTTGCTATACCATGAGTAAGTGCTGTTGCTGTCGGGAAGATGCGTAACGCTGATGACCGTATTCAAATCAAATGCAGCGCAGGACTCCGTTTGCGAAGCAGTAAAAACAGCTTTTGAATCAGGATGAACAATTATTTTCACCACGTTGCTTACATCAGTGCAATTGCCGCTGCTTACATTTCTCCTGAAATAATGAAGGCCTGCCGCAGGATAGGTTGGTGGCTGGTAGCTCTGCGTACCGGCAACCACCTGCCACAAAAGCGAATCGGTGCTTGTTTCCCAGGAATAAATATAATTACCATCTCCGCCTGCCGGTGTGGTGCCTGGTAAATTAGCCGGGGCAATATTGATGCAGCGCTCCTGTGCAGCGCTGATGATATTATTGGTGATGGCCGGATTTACTGTAACGCAAACAATATTGCTGGTATCCTCACACAACGTATTTGTTTTAACCCTGCGCCGGTAACAGGTATTGTTTGCTGGTGATTGTGATAAGTTCGGGTTGTTTTCGCCGGGAATAACTGTCCAGTTATCCTGGCCCTGTGGTGCAGATTCCCATTCATAGCTGTACAACGCCGGCAGCATATCGGTCGTTCCGCCGGATAAGGTTACTGAAAATAAAGAGGCCGTTTGCCCATTGCAAATAATGGTATCGTTACCAATAACATTGATGATGGGAGAAAATACGTTGACGGTAACATCAGATGAAGTGGGCGGGCAGGGCGCCTGTCCTGTAATTGTCCAGCGGAAAACATACGTACGGCCCGGCTGCATGCCAGTTACGGTTGAATTGTTTTGGGCAGGATTGGTAATAGTTGCCGAAGGGCCGCTCACCTGTGTCCACAGTCCTGTTGCATTGGCAGATGCTGCATTGCCGGCCAGTGCTGTACTGTTTACATTACACAATAACTGGTTTATGCCAGCCTGCGCAACAACAGCTCCCTGTATAACAGTAACGGTTACCGTAGTATCTGCAGTACAACCGTTTTTCACGCCTTCAACTGTATATGTTGTAGTGGCTACCGGGCTGGCAGTTACTGTATTGCCTGCACTGCCGCTCAATGATGAAGAAGGCGACCATGTATAAGTATCAGCACCGCTTGCAGTAAGCGTTGAAAAAGTTCCGTTACAAATGCTGTCTGGGCTTGCCACAACAGTCAATACCGGCCGTGGCTTCACTAATATATTTGCTGCAGGTGTTATGTTTGTCCTTATGCAGCCATTGTTATCCGTAACCTGGAATAACCGGACTGAATAATTTCCTGCTGCACTCTCTTGTGCTATCACCTGGATATTTACCGGCCCATTGTTGCTTATGGTTTGCCTGATGGTATCTGTAGCGCCGCCCGGTTTTGTCACTACCAACACAATATTAAATGGTGTCGTTCCGGTGCTGGCGGTAAAGGAAACACTACCTGCATCATATACACATATTGCGGAAGGAACGGCTGTAATAGAAGCAACAGGTTTTGGGTTAACCGTTACCGTTATGATGTTGGAAGTGGCATCGCATTGTGCCGCATCCAGCTCCCTTTTAAAATAAGTAGTGGCAGCTAATGCCCCCGGCTGGTAATCCTGTGATGTGGCGCCGCTGATTTGCGCCCAGTTGATATTATCTGTTGAGCTGTACCATTGATAACGATAATTGCCGCCTCCGCCTGTGGGTAAATCTCCTGTTAGCAACGCAGGTACAATTCCTTCGCAGATAGTCTGGCTGGCAGCAATGCTATAATTGGACAACGCATCCTGTACTGCTATCATTATAACATTAGACGTATCACTGCATGGCAGGCTTGTTACCACTCTCCTGTACCAGATAGTATCATTTAGCACAGGTGGAGAAAAGGAAGCGCTTGCTGCCCCGCTGATATTTACCCAGGGATAAGTACCCGTTAAAGAGCTTTGCCATTGATAGGAATAAATACCATTTCCCCCGCTTACTGCACCTGGTGTCAGCGTATTGGGCGCTGTACCTGCACAAATTGGTGGCACAGCCGGAATGCTGTTACCGCCAATACCGGGATTAACTGTTACATCAATTTGCGAAGCATTGCTCCGGCAGTTGAAACTATTGGTTTGTGTTACATAAAACGAAGCTGTGCCCTGCGCTGAGGTAACCGGTGTAGGCGCTGTGCCGCTTCCTCCTGTTAAAGAGGGATTATTATACCATGTTACTGTATTGCCTGTGCCTGCCGTAGCCGTAAGCGGCGGGGCCGGTTCATTTAAGCAATATGTGAGGGGAGAAACAACGGCCGGTGCCAATGGCCTGGGGTTAACTGTAATAGTAAACGTGTCAGGGATGCCTTTACAATTAGCGCTTACAACGGGTGTAACAATAACAGTGGCGGTTACCGGTATGGTGCCATTATTGATTGCAGCAAATGCAGGAATATTACCCGTGCCCGAAGCCGCCAGCCCGATAGACGGATTGTTATTTGTCCATTCATAAGTGGGTGTGCCGATAGTGCTGCTAAAAGCAATGGCAGTTGTATTGGCTCCCCCGCAAAGCGACTGGTCGGCAGAGGCGTTAATATTGGGAGCCACTGATACTGTTACCGATTCATTTGCCACCGTGCTGCCGCATTCGTTTGTTACCGATAAGCTAATGGGATGGGCGCCCGGCGTAGTGAACGTAACAGTGGGTGTAGCCGTATTACCTGTTGCCGGGTTTGCATCAGTGAATGACCAGTTATAAGTTAAAACACCGGTGCCGCAATTATTAACCGTAGCTGTTGGTGAAATAGTGATGATACCGCAGGGATAAGGCGGGATGTTAATTCCCACCACAGGTTTCTTTTTTACGTCCACTGTTTTGCTCGACCTGAAAGTGCCGCAGGCATTGGTAACGCTTTGTGTGATAGTGTAAGTACCGGCGCTGTCAAAACGAATGGAAGGGTTAGCTGTTGCATCCGTAGTGCCGTTAGTAAACGTATAAGTGGAAGTAGTTCCGCAAAAAGCGGAAGTATAGGAAATATCCCAGCGATAGGTTGCCGCCTTGCAAATATTTTGCGATACAGTTGTGTTGGTTGCATTTACCGTGAATGGAATACAACCGGTATTTCCATCAAGAGTAAATCCGGGTGTTGGCGGCGTAGTAATACATACATTTCGTGTTATGCTGTCAATCCTGCAGGGGCTGCCCGGATTGGCATTGTTTCTTGCAATTAACTTAACGGTATATGTTCCCGGTGCGTCAAATATTAACCCCAGGTTTTGAGAACCCCATGTTGCAGGGTTGTTAGTCGGGTTTTCATTTCCTAATGAACCGCTGGAAATTGTCCAACCAGTTGCTGGGGTTACTATCCAATTAATGATATTAGCATTATCGCAAGTCCCACCACTTGTTACTATCGCACCATTGATCGTAGCATTTGTAAATGTCACAACTCTGTTTACACAAGCTATTGAGTCCGGAGAAATATTAAACCGGGCCTCGGGCGGGGTAACTGTTGTGATTGGTTCAACGGCCCCATCCAAAAAACCGCATGGGTTTTCAGCCCTTATTCTTACATAAAATGAATTAGGGTTAATGGCGCCAACCGCATTGCAGGAAGAAGAATTAAAAGTATGAACAAAAAAAGTTGGCGGCGGATGAGTAAATACCATATTGGGTGAACCATCGTTAAATGAAATAGTATAAGTTGTACCGGGGGGGTTATTTCTCGTTCTGAGTGTATCAATAAAAAACGTATCTACTACTGGAATACATTGCTGCACTGTGGAACCGGCTGATGACAACCCAACCCCGGGGTTTGAACCATTATAAACAGTGTATTTTGAAATAGCTTGGCAACCATTTTGGCCAGTTACCCGGTGTGTAATAGTAAAATATCCCAAAGCAGTATAAGTATGAGGAATTGATGATGTGGTCGGAAAGGAAGCATTGCTATATGATGGCGTTGAATCTCCCCAGTTGATTTCATAAAATGTATTGGTTCCGAATGTTGTTGTAGAATTATCAACACTCAAATCAAAATTTACTGTAGAACCTACGCTGGCGCACCTCGTAAAAGGAGGGGTATTGGCAAAATCAGACAGGGATGCACTTGGTTTTTGAGTAACCGAAAAACTTTGTACAGCAGACTGAACAATACATCCTGCTGTTGTAGTAGCCGTAATCCTCACGGAATAGGGGTGCGTCCCGTTTCCTATGGCATCGTTATCATTATAAACATGGCTTACAGTATTTCCTTCAGCGGTAGTGTTGTCTCCAAAATTCCAGGTATAAGTAATTCCGGCTTGCGGAGCGTTTACAGAAAAATTAAAACTAACGGAAGCACATTGATTGGAAGCCGGTAAAGTAAATGTTGGCGCATTGGGCATAGGGTTAATAACAAAAGGCCCGATAGTGGTATCTGCCAACGGGGAAGTCCTTGTAAGTTTTACTGTATAACTCCCGGCAGCATTGGCCGTATAGTTTTGAGAAGTGGCGCCAGCTATATCTCCTGAACTATTCTGCCATTGATATCCCCTGATATTTGTAGTAGGGGTTACCTGTAAAGAAATATTTTGTCCTGCACAAAATGGAGCTACCGAGGTGGTAACTATACTTTGCCCTGCACAAATCAATTTCAAGCCCGCTAAAACACAAAAAATAAAAATCCTTTTCATACACCTTGGTTAAAGACTGCTACTGCTGCTTTATAAATACTACTCTTAATATTCCTGTCGGGATATAAAATAATACAGGGAGGAATTAAATAATGCGGTTCGTAAGATATTACATTTAAAAAGGAGATATTGATAAAAATAAGTAATATTTAAATACGAAAATGCCTGCCGGGAAAATAATACTGAAATAAAACAATTAATCAGGATTGGCACCACGATAAGCAGCAATAGCCTTCTTTACGGTTTTATATTTTTGGATCAAACCCATGGCTTCTGTGCCCCGGATATGCAGCTCCTGCACCAGCATAGCGATGGCACGCTTATGCAGCTTATTATTTGAAAGCTGCATCTCCACCATTTTATTATCCTGCACCTTTCCTAATTGTATCATGGCGGAGGTGCTTATCATGTTCAATACCATCTTTTGCGCAGTGCCGGCTTTCATGCGTGTGCTGCCGGTTACAAACTCCGGGCCGGTGGGCAGTTCTACTGCATAATCAGCAACAGCAGCAATGGGCGTATTCGTATTGCAGACAACACAACCGGTGCTGATATTATTTTGCTTTGCCATTTGCAAGCCACCGAGCACATAAGGAGTGGTGCCGCTGGCAGCAACGCCTGTTAAAAAATCTTTTGAAGAAATGTTATAGGCGCTCAAATCTTTCCACGCCTGCTGCAGGTCGTCTTCTGCAAATTCAACAGCATTGCGTATCGCCTTATCGCCACCCGCAATCAGCCCGATGATCAAATTGTTTTCCCCGTAAGTGGGCGGAATTTCCGAGGCATCTAAAATACCCAGCCTGCCGCTGGTGCCTGCACCAATATAAAACAGCCTGCCGCCTGCTTTCATTTTTTCAACAACCGCAATAATAAGCTTTTCTATTTGCGGCAATGATTGTTTTACAATACCGGCAACAGTAAGGTCTTCCCTGTTAATACCGGCCAGCAGTTCCGCTACCGGTTTCTTCTCCAGGTCATTGTAATGAGAAGAAGATTCTGTTGTTTCGTTTTGGGACATACATGAACGTTAGATATTTGACAGCACTGGATTATTACAGCACAATAACTTATCCCTTCAGCACACCCAGTTCCTTACCAATCTTTGTAAACGCAGCAATCGCCTTATCCAAATGATGCACTTCGTGGGCTGCACTCAACTGCACCCTTATCCTCGCCTGCCCCTTTGCCACCACCGGAAAGAAGAACCCTATTACGTAAATGCCTTCTTCCAATAGTTTGGCAGCAAAGGTTTGCGCCAGCACGGCATCGTACAACATGATGGGAACGATGGGATGCTCACCGGGTTTTATATCAAAACCGGCCCCGGTCATTTTGGTGCGGAAATAATTTGTGTTGAAAGCAAGCTTATCCCTTAATTCGGTAGTTTGGCTCAGCATATCCAGCACAGCAATGCTGGCGCCCACAATGCTCGGCGCCACCGTATTGCTGAAAAGGTAAGGCCGGCTGCGCTGGCGCAGCATTTCAATGATCTCTTTTCTTCCTGAAGTGAAACCGCCGCTGGCACCGCCCAGTGCTTTACCAAGTGTGCCCGTGATAATATCTATCCTGCCCATTACGCCACGGTATTCATGTGTGCCGCGGCCTGTTTTGCCCAAAAAACCGGAAGAATGGCATTCATCGGTCATCACAATAGCATCGTATTTATCTGCCAGGTCACAGATTTTGTCTAACTGTGCAATGGTGCCGTCCATGCTGAAGCTGCCATCTGTAACAATGATCCGGCTGCGTAAATGAGCGCTTTCCTTCAGCTTTGCTTCCAGGTCGTCCATATTATTATGCTCGTAGCGGTAGCGCTGTGCCTTGCACAACCTTACCCCGTCAATAATGCTGGCATGATTCAATGCATCGCTGATGATAGCATCCTGCTCATTAAATAAAGGTTCAAACACGCCGCCATTGGCATCAAAAGCCGCTGCATATAAAATAGTATCTTCTGTTCCTAAAAACGAAGCGATCTTTTGCTCCAGCTCTTTGTGTATGTCCTGTGTGCCGCAAATGAACCGCACGCTGCTCATGCCATAGCCCCGGTGGTCAATGTATTTTTTCGCCGCTTCCAGCACTTTGGGATGGGAAGAAAGGCCAAGGTAATTATTGGCGCAAAAATTCAGCACCTGCCTGCCGTTTACGGTAATTTCAGGCCCCTGCTCACTGGTAATGATGCGTTCTTTTTTCAATAACCCGGCAGCCTCTATTTCTTTTAGTTCAGCGCTGACACGGCTTACAAATTTTTCATTCATATAAGGCAATTGATTTACAAAAGTATGGAAGATGGGGATTAGATTAATGTGAAGGATAGAACACGGATGAGGCGGATTAACCGGATGAAAACAAATTACTTTCATTCCGCAAAAAACCGGCCTAATCCGCTCCACCCGTCAAATCAGCGTTCTACCCTCCCCACCCCCGTTTTTGCCTCTTCTAATCAAATTTTAACATTCAATATTTTTATCTGTAACTTTTTAGGGGTATTTTCGTTTTACTGACAAACCGTTAAGCTTAAAGTCATGATTAAGCGTTCTGCCATACTGCTGCTCATATTCGCCATCGGCACTTTCAGCCTGCTGGCGTTTGCATCTTATCATTCGGCTATTCCTGCCCCGGCAAAAAAAGCGCCTGTTAAATGCAGTGGCTGCTGCAAAAAGCAAATGCCCGTTCCTGTCCGCTGGAATATCATCAATCCCGCTATTTTCCAAAACGAAGGGTAATTAATTTTGCCATTGTGTAACTTTCTGACGCAATAAACGTATTCCCATTATATTATAACAGTACCAGGCAGCTGTATGACCGAGAAAGAGTATAACCATTGCGTAAATATGTATGCAGACAATGTGTACCGCTTCATCCTTAAAAATTTAAGGCATGAAGAGGATGCAAAAGATGTGGTGCAGGCAGCTTTTGAAAAATTATGGCTCTCGAGGAAGACCGTTATCAACGAAAAATGCAAAAGTTTTTTATTTACCGTGGCCTACAACCAGATGATAGACCATATAAGAAAAAACAAACGCATTGTATTGAAAGACGGCTTTGCAGAAGAAATCAAAACCAGCAACCGGCAACAGCATGATTCAAAAAAAGTGCTGCAGGAGGCGCTGAACAGGCTGAGCGAGACCCAGAGAAGCCTGGTGATGCTGAAAGATTATGAAGGGTACAATTATGAAGAGATTGGGCAGATAACAGGGTTGAATGAAAGCCAGGTAAAAGTGTATTTGCACCGGGCAAGGCTGCAGCTGAGGGAGTATATTGTGAAACCGGAGAATATTATTTAATGATCGATGATCAGCTAATGGCTTAAACGTATCAAACGTTGAAACGAAATTAAAATGAACATTAACAGGCATAATTACGAGGAGTATTTTTTACTGTATGTGGACAATGAATTGCCTGCAGCAGAAAAAAACATGGTGGAGGCGTTCATTGCACAAAACCCCGACCTGGAGGAAGAGCTGCTGATGCTGCAGCAAAGCATTATACAGCCCGATGGAGTTGTTTTCCCGGATAAAAAAAGCCTGGTAAAGCTCCTTCCTGCGGATGCCGGTACAGAAGAAAAATTGTTATTGCTGGCAGATAATGAATTGCCGGAGAATGAAAAGCAGCAATTTTTAACTGCAATAAAGAACGATAAAAACCTTTCTGCGGCATGGCAGTTACTGCAACAAACAAAGCTCTCCCCTGCCGACAGCATTGTTTTTGAGGAAAAAGAATTGCTTTACAGGAAAGAAAAAAACAGGGTGGTGGCAGTAAAATGGTGGCAATTGGCTGCAGCTGCTCTATTGATCGGAGCGGGGCTATGGGGCACCGTTAGTTACCTCAGTAAAGACAATAAAAGCATCTCCACAGAAACGGCAGGCTCTCAAAAAAATATTATTCCCGGCAATACCATTAAACCGGGCAATGAAAACAGGGTGATCCCCGGCAAAGAGGAAGAAAAGCCGGTAACCAATGCTGTTGTGCAAACTATTAAGAAAGACGATAAAACAACAGCGCCTGTTATCAATACCAATAAGAAAATTTTCCCGGCTGATAAAAACAAGGATGTGGTGCAACAAACAGGTGGCAACAACCTGCCCCGGCCTGTTTATAAAAATATTAACAATGATGAAAGTAACAAACAGGATGCAGTAATCGTATCACCACAAAAGCAGGAAATCAATATAGTTTCTGCCAATGATGAAAGCCCCCGGATAAAACCCATTGCCGCTGTAATGCCCCTGGAAAATACAACCGCAGCAGTTGACAGCAATAAAGACCCGGGCTGGGCTTTTGATGAAGAAGAAGATAACAGCCCCAAAAAATCAAAGATGGGCGGCCTCTTTAAAAAAGTAAAGAGGGTGATTGAAAGAAAAACAAAAATTAAAACAGGCAGCAACGATGAAATCAGGATCGCCAACATGTCTTTTGCGATGCATTGATCCGGATAAAACTGAAACCAACTGCCATTAATCAAAAATAAAAGAAAGGAAAATGAAACAGCTATTTACACTAATGGCCTCTCTACTGCTTTGCCATATTGCAACAGCACAGGCAGACACAACCCGCTCAAAAACTGACAGCAGCATAACCGGTAAAAACAATGACAGCATCCGGGTAGGCAATATTGTGATCATCACCGGCGGTGAAAAAGAAAAACCCGGCGCCGGCAGCAGGATTGAAAATGTTTTTAAAAGAAGGTACCGGGACAAGCCTTCCGATCGCGGGCACCCCGGCGGCGGCAATGAGGATGT
>JBEHYP010000017.1:0-43063 GCA_048498115.1 Bacteroidota bacterium
GCGTCCGCGGCCCAGCCCGCGCTGACGGCCGAGCTCAACACCCACAATTGCATCCTTTGAACGTAGCGGGGGTAGCACTTTCTTTTGCTACTTTGCTTTGCTGCGGGGCAAAGAAAAGTAGTCCGCGCGCGTTGGCGCGGACTGCAGCATAGAATTGATGGCTATTCGAGTTCTCTACCCACTTTTGCGCCACCGACTATTGTTTCGCTGCCATATTTTCGGCGGATTTCTTCGAGGGTTTTCTTGCCGCCTTTGGTTTTATATTCCTCGGCGCGGTAATACCACGCCACTTTCTTTGAGGCGAAAAACAATCCGGCTTCCTTCAGCTCCGTTTTTACTAAATAGGTGTTGCCCGTTACCCATATCCAGTTACCGACCAATTCAATCATAATATTGGGTAGGTGAATGATATGCTCTAATACCTTCCGGTATTCTTCTGAAAGCCTTATGCGCTCTTCAGTTTCTTCACTACTTAGTTTTTCTCCTTTGATGGCATGTGCGCAGGCATAGGCATATTCCGTATTGATGGCCTGCATAGTGGAGGTATCGCCGCCGCAATCTGGATGATATTGCTTTGCAAGTTGCTTATACCGCGCTTTGATTTGGTCTATTGTCGGACAGTCATTAAAATATCTCATTGCTTACGGGTTGAGGGGTGAACAATGAAAGATGAGCGGGAGTGTTTGGCTTAATTCGCCTGCCCTTGCTGAATTTCTCGACAAGATGCCATACGGTAACATCTTCATTCAGGAAGATTGCCCAGGCGGCATAAAGGGCTTTGGAGCGGTTGCTTTGCCTGCGTTTTTGGATTTGCCATGATAAGCGCATTAAGCGTGCGCGTTGTGTCTGTTGCATACGATTTTTTTTAAGTGAATGTTTCGGAACTCGGCTTAGTGCCTCGTCCGTTCTCTCGTAGCAACCCGGCCTTATCGCAGCGTTACGCAAAAGCAAGGTTTTTCCGGTCAAAAAATTTTCGACTGTGGAATAAAAAGCGTAGCGGTTTATGCCGCAAAAGCGGAAATTTTTTGCTGGAAAACCGAAGGCCAGCCGAAGCCTGCGGCGGCGCAGACCTTGCTTTTGTGAAACGCTGCGTAAGAAATTCGCGCAGAAAGAGAAGACGGGAGATTGCAGTGCGGGCTTTAAACGGAATGCCTCGTGTGGTGGCAGGTAGGGCAATCGAAATGGGAAGTCCGGTAGTGGAGTGTAGCGGAACATCAGGACAACCATGCACGAATGCACACCTGCCTGCACACACCGATGAAGCTGAAGCAGCGACTGCAGCAGCATAGAGAATGCGCACAGGGCAGTGGCTGCAAGGCTTCACACAGGCTGCTTAATGCCAGAATTATGTTTAATCATGCCGAAGAAAAAATTCCACGATGGCTTAAATTTTCTTATATTAGACAAAATTTGAGAATATGGTAACGAGTGATCAATATGTGGAGCGGTTAATTTGGCAATACAACCTGCAGCCCGCCGATGTAATAGTGATGAAAAAAGCAGCCTTTGGTTTGCTCGATCATTACGTAGTTTATCTTGGAAGAGATCGTTATACAAATAAGCCGGTATTCGCAGCGAATTATACGAGAGGCACTCAATATATATGGCAGGGCGATATTGATATTTTTCTGCGAGGCTTCCAAGTTGAGCGTATAGAGCATTTCTATGGTACACTTGCACAGCGGGATGAAGCCATTGAAAGAGCAATATCAAAAATCGGTGAAACACAATACAATTACCTCGCGAATAATTGCGAACACTATAAGAATTTCGTTCAGACGGGGGTATCTTACAGTAAGCAAGCCGACAACTTCGTAAAGAATACGTTCGCTGTTGCAGGTTTCTTTTTATTTGGCGCAATTCTTAACGAAGTCTTCAGCACTGATTAGCGACCTCAATCATAGCCTGATTGGCATAAAAAAGACGCCAAGGGAACAAGGCGTCAAACGGAGCGTCGCAAATGGGTAACATTGACATGCGACAGTTTGCCCAAAAGCTATATGCTGACCTTATCTTTGCTCGTAGGCGATACTTTATTTTCCAGCCGCAAATTTCGACCAGTTAATAGGTATATTCCTGACTTCAACGACACCGCCATTTAAGTCGGTGCCGCCATCCCAATTGCAGCTTTTTTCAAAAATATTTACCAATGCAAGCGTATGCAAGCTGGGTGAAATATTGGTAAAAGTTGCACTTCCGGTAAGAGACAAACCACTTGGCAGTTCGGCTTCATTAGACATATTGTAAGGGTTTCCTTCTACTACGGTGCCGCCCAACATAATTTTGCCACATCTAAATACCGTGCTGTTTTCATCCATAGCAACGACTTCATGTTCCCGTCTTATGGGCTCGCCGATGGTAATTTTTTGATTGGGCTTGCTTGGGTTAGAAAGCTTAAAATAAACGGTTACACGCCCGCTGCTGCTATCGCCGGTGCAGCCTGTGATTGTGAATGTAATACCGTTGTTGATGTTCTTTATAGACGATTGGCTGCCCTGTGCATGAGATGTCGCTAAAATGAGGCAGCATAAAAAGCTAAGAACCGCTCTTACGCTTATCATGTTAAAGGTTTTATGGCTTAAAAAGTTGAAAAACCACCTCTAACAAACTAAGCAATTTTTTTGAGGAAAGCAAATAGTAAGAGAAATTTAGTTTAGAGCTAATACGCGGTGAAAAATCATCTTTTGGTAAGCGTTGCATCATATTGTATGGCAACGAGTTCGACCATATCGAATGTCCTACGTATTTCCTTATCGGTTCTTTCTTTTGCCGCGATTAACTGCTTCTCCAAATCTGCGGCATTTTTTAAGGCGTTGTCGTTGTCGTCAGTGCCTATTAATTTTTGAAGAGCCCCTTCAATAATAACACGGCTTACATTTTGACCACTGCGCAATTTTGTAAGGGCTTCCTGGATTTTCGCGCCATCTTCCCACGCATGAATATGTTTAACGTAATCGGCAGCAAAATCCGTGGGACATTGAGATAGGTTTACCCTGCGCATCGCAGCAGCGATAGTGGTATAGTTATTACCAGATACAGCCGAGATTGCAGAATCTTCCCGCAACACGCGGTTAATTGCCGCTTTGTAAACGTCGTGCTTTCGCTGTCGTTCTGCTTGTGCTTCGTGCGTTTGAGCGCGAAGGTTGTACCCAAAAAACAATGCGGTTGCCAATAAAGGCATAAGAATGGTTACGTGTTTCATGGTGACTTGATTTATAGTGATTTAGGCAAATTCAACTTCTTGGTTTCTGAATATCCGCTGCAAATGCTTTTACGCCGCCATGGGTACGATAATAATCCGGCAGTAGCTGCTCCAGTACGTCTAAACGGTTATGATTAATCGCTTGAAGAAAAAACCTAATCGTAACGGAGTCCTTTTTTTGAAGTGTCGTTAAATCTTCGGGAGTCCATTTTTTGTACGATTTCACCCACACGATGCGCTGCCCGTCTGTATGGTAGTCGGCATCCTGGCTATAATAAGCCACCTTAATTGCATCCACACATTGTTGTATTTTATCTGTCTGCGCATGTAACGGCTTTTGGGCGGAAGAGAGGCAAATGAGAAAGAGCAAGGCCCTTATTGGAAAAGAGCACTTTCCTAAATGAGACATGGGTTAAGATTTTTTGTTAATGTGTATGATTTTATGCACGGTGCTCACATGCCATTTGCTACCGTTGTTGCGATAGGTAGGCACATGCTGCCGGTTTAGTTCCTTTGTAATCGCGCGTATGGTTGTGAACCCCGCATGTTTTAATTTGGTAATGGTCGGGCGCATCTTTCGCGCAAAACGATACGACATTTCCCTGTTAAGTTTCGAGAGCACGTTGCTGCCGAATGTTCCGAGATGCACACCCCGCGCTTTCGCCGCCTGTAAGGCAAGTTTTGTACGCTTGCTGATTTCCTCGCCTTCATGCTCTGCCACCGCCGCTTTAATGTGCATCATGAATTTTTCGCCTGACGGCACATCTATTGGAATAAAACGCACACCGGATTCCATGAGGTTACTGATGAAATGCACCTTTCTGCTCATACGATCCAGCGCCGCTACCAGCAATGTGGCTGTTTTACGTTTGCATTCCCGGAGAGCTTTTCTCAGTTCAAGGCGGCGATTCTTTTTACCCGTTTTAACTTCCACATATTCGCCATCGATGCTGTAGCCATTGGCCTGTGCAAAATCTGTAACCGCCTTCGTTTGCGCTTCTAATCCCAACCCACTCATGCCTTGCCTATGCGTGGACACACGGTAATATGCAATTGCCTTTTTCATACGCAAGCCCTTTTCGCGATGCCAAAAACACTGCTGCGTTAAATGACGTGTTCGCAAGCAAACCAACGTTTACCTTTGAACAGAGTCACTACCCAACACAGAAAAATTGATGATTGTCTATCACGGAAGGCCGCGCCTATCAAGGGGCTGGCGGCATTCCGCCGTTGGTTGACCACTGGCATGTGATGAAGTTTTGTTCGGAAGCATACGTTGGTTTGCTTACGAACAAAAGTTTTTGAGGAATTTTTATCAGCAGAAGCAGTGAATGTCTGTGCTTCAACATCATTCATCGTTACGTCTTTAAGCGTACTAGGCGAGGATTTTGGGGCAGCTCCCCAATCTAAATCGACATTTGTATTAAGTGTGGCGTTCTTCTTTTCCAACCCTGCCAAATCTTCATCTACCGTTTGATGGCGGTCTTTGCTTTTCTGCTTCGCATCATCAAACGATTCTTTCGCGCCAGGGCATTTACTTAACTGCGGCTCTGCTTGTAACAGCAACGCATCATCCGTCGCGTCGAGTTCTTTCTGTTTGTCAATATCGCGCGGATGGGTTTTCAGGTGTTCAGAAAACTGCAGGTGCTTATTCCATAGCGTCTCATCAAAGAGAATACCCGCGTTACGCATCTTCTCGAAATCATCGTCAATGGCTTTGTTGTAACCATCAATTTGCTGCCAAAGCTGCTCAATGGTTACTGCGCTTGCAGCCTTGTTTGAGCCTTCGGTGTTGCCCATGACCGAACCTGCTTCGGAAAGCACCGTTGCCAATGCTTCCCGTGACAGATGCTTGCCTTGCAACGCCGTTTTCAGGCGGGAAAGCACTGCGCTCAATTTTTGTGCAGCGGCATCATCCAGCCCGCCGCCATCAAGCATTTGCTGCAATGCTTCTGCCATTGCCTGTGCATCTTTCTTGAGTACCTGCACGTCGTTGTTGGCTTCTTCGTGGCCATGTATGGCATGTTTAAGACCGCTCACCACTCCCGTAGTGAAGAGCGTTGCTTTTACCGCGTCCGGCAATCCGGCGCTTTCTGCATCGTTTTCCGTCATAGTGCCAGTATAAACGTAAATAGTTTACAACTGGTTAAATTTTGATGGAATAGCACCAGCCACGCCACATGTTTGAGAAAGCATAACATCTTGAAAACTCCTTTGAAATGTCGTTTTAAATGCCTATCTTATTGGCAAATGAACCCGCATGCAGGTGATTTGCCTACAAGACGAGGCGTTTTACGCACTGGTCGAACGCGTCGTCGAGCGCATTAAAGAAAAACAGAACAAAACGTCCGATAAATGGATTGGTGGTGAGGAAGCCATGAAGATATTACGAATTACCAGCAAAACCACGCTGCAAAAATTACGCGATGAAGGCAAAATTCGGTTCTCGCAGCCGGAGAAGAAAATTATCCTCTACGATACCGATTCAATTGAAGAGTATCTCAATAAGAATGCACGCCAAACATTTTAAGCATGGACGAACAACAATACATCAAAGGCTTTAATAATGGCTACCTGCTGGCAAAGCATGAGCCGGGGCTTGCAGCGCAGCTTGCCGCAAATCCCAATGAGCAGAACGATTATTTTAAAGGGCTAATCGGTGGTAAGCAGCAATATGACAAGGAAACACAGGAATGGGCTAAAAGTTTTACGAGACAGGTTCCCGCGAAAGAAGATAGAAGCAAAGAGCAAGAGCGATAATGCTAACGCGTTTCTCTTAATTCTGCGTGGGAATTGGGCTGATATACTGCCGTTGCTTATCCACATCAATATAGAGCAGTTGGTTTTTGCCAAAGTCCAACGTGTGCTTGTCGTTTTCCGTTTGCCCTTCCAGCGCCGCTATCACAAATTCCAACACATAGCCTTTATTGACATCTGAAAGCGGCTTATCTTTTGGTGAAATGGTTGCCACCAACTTTGCGTATTTTTTTGCCGAGTCTTTGCTCATGTACTGGTCATCAGCAATTGCAGTGGTTTCGATATAATGCACGGGCTGCGGTTCGGTTTCGCTCGTATAATAGCCCAGGAAACAATGCTCTGTGGTGCTTACGATAATCGGCCTAATACCCATCTTCTTTAATATGGAAGCCATGAACACCGTCCCATCTACGCTACCGCCTTGCATAGCTTGCAGTGTATTATCAAATGTCTGAATTGTTTGAGAAACAATACCTGCAACGACAGGATTGTTTGCATTTTCGCCCTTAAATTTAAATCCACGCTCATGCAACACACGCCACAGCGCTGCCACTTGTAAATCCACGTAGTCCGCGCCCCGTTCATATCCAGCAATTTTATCTATCATGTGCGTAGCCAGCATGTTCTTCAATAAACTATCAATCGCAGGATGGTTCTCGTTTACATAGCTGGCATACATGTAGGTATAGGGAATGCCGGAATATTGCAGCAGGCAATCATTGATGCTGCGCAAATTCACTGATACTGTTTTCTCAACCTTGTTACCAGTGTTGGGGTCAATCAGCCGAAAATATATATCCGTCGCGCTGCTTGCCTGATGCTTCGCCAGCGCCTTATAATCCCAATTAATATGCGGCAGGAATAAACCGCCACGAAGGCTATCGCAACGGACATCGCCGCTATCTTTGAAGGAACAGGTTTTGTCGGCGCATTCAATCTCCCATCTCAACTTTACTCCTGAAACGGTCGGATTGATTTGAAAGCCAAGTGAGCTGCCCAAATCCTGATTTTTTTCACCTTGATATTTAGCATAGGCGATAATGAATGAAGGGAATAGCTGGTTTTCGTATTTGGTAAACGGCTGCCAATTCAAATTTTTGAGCTCACCGTTTTCAGTAGTTAGTTTCTGCTGCGTACTACCATTCGTCGGCTGCTGTTGGTTAGGATGGGTAAGCGCTTTGGCCGCATTAGAAATATTATTCGCTGCATCTTTTAATTTCTTCAAAAATTGCGCGTGCGTTGCTGTAACTGTGAACAGTAAATAAAAAGCGCTGCAAAAGAGCATGCGTCCATAGCTTCGTTTCATAAAAGGGGGTTTGAAAGTTGGCCTAATCCCTTAATATAATAATTTTCTAATTCTCAAACAATAGCCGCGCAAAATTTAAGGTGGAAAAAGCCCACAGTTTTGGTTCGGTTATCCACTGCCTTGAATGAGAAACACTACGCAGAAAATTTCAGTACAAAAGTTCTGAAAACCTGCTCCTCGCTTCACGACCACAATTTTAAGATGCATAAATCGAGCATTAACAACCTATGAGGGCAATTGTGAACGCTGAAAAAATTGGGGTGCAACCTTGTGCAAAGAGTGAGGCCAAAAGACAAGATGAGAATTTTATCAAGATCGAAAAATTAGGATTTAAAGCACTGGTTGAGAAAATCTGCCAAAATGATGAATGCCGTTATCCTTTGCTGGCACTCCGCATTCTCATTCACATTATCACGGGAATAGATGGGAACGGCAGAATTTACATATCTGCGCGGCATCTTGCTAAGTCCTTAAATGTTCACTACGACACTGTAACAAAATGCTTAAAATATTTGCGTGAAATCAATGTGCTACGGATTGAGAAATAGCATGTCTCGGTTCAGTTTCTTTTACGCTGCTTTCATATTTTTACCAATGATTGTGTTTTCAGCCTTGTGCAGATAATCACTCCACCATTGCATCATCACAACACGCTCCTCAATATATTCAGCCCGATTATAAGGTTTCCTGCTACTATTTTCTTCGATATGGGCAAGTTGCGCTTCGATTACATCAGAGCGGAACTCTGCACTTTCGTTTAGGACAGTAGATGCGATTGCGCGGAAACCGTGGCCGACTTGCCTGTTAGCATAGCCCATATTTTTGAGGATTTTATTGATGGTGTTTTCGCTCATCACTGGATGTTTGCGGCGTTGCTGCGAAGGAAAAAGATATTCGCTGTAGCCGGTTATAGCTTTGAGTTCTTTTAGCAGAGCGATAGCAATATTTGACAGCGGAACGCAGTGCGGCCGCCGCTTTTTCATCCGTTCCGGTGGAATTGTCCAAAGCTTGTTTTGAAAATTAAATTCTTCCCATTTGCCATACCGTAATTCACTTGGGCGTACAAACGTGTGTAGCAATAATTTGACGGCTATTCTGTTTTGCGTGCTTGTCGAAGTTGTTTTAAGCCGCGCGAGTAACTCGGGCAGTTCTGACGGATGGATGGCGGCAAAATGGGTAACCTGGCGTGCTGAAATAATACCGTGAAGGTCAGATGCAGGATTGTCCTTGTTAATCCCGCTATGCACTGCGTATCTAAAAACAACATTAAGAGACTGCGCCACACGCATCGCCGTTTCCGCTCTTTTCATCTTTTCAAGCCTTCGCAGAATTTGCACTAATTCAGGTGTCTTGATTTGCGTAATGGGCAGTGAACCGATTGAGGGAAAAACGTACAACTCCAATCTGCGCCATAACCGCTCAGCGTGTTCTGCCGTCCATTTCTTCTTATTCGTATCGTGCCAATCTTTTGCCACAGCTTTGAAGCTGTTATTGGCATCAAGTATCGCAGTCAGCTTTTCTTTTCGCTTTTGTGCATTAGGGTTGATGTTTGCCTTCAATAGCTTTTTTACTTCGTAGCGCTTTTCCCTTGCTTCTCCGAGTGAAACCAATGGGTATTCGCCGATTGAGTAGGTATTCTCCCTTCCTGCAAATCGATACCTGATTAACCAAAGTTTCGAGCCGCCGGGGTTCACTAATAGGTGCATTCCTTTACCATCCTTGAGTTTGTAAGGCTTCGACTGGGTTTTAGCGTTTTTGATCGCTTTATCTGTAAGCATAGCGGTTCGACCTTCTCATTACTACCCGCATTACTACCCACATTTTTTCGTAAAAGCCAGTGGAATCGTAGAGAAGCGAAAAAGAGAAAAACAGAACTTTATTGCTTGTTTTCAATCCGCTTATGATAATGCAGTAGAAGGGATTGGAAGGCACCTTGGAGGCCGGGGGCACTCTCGAACAAGAATTGTAGGCTATTGGGCTAACGCATTTTATTTGGTTTGGCAATTCGCAGCTACCCTCAAAATTACCCGCTTAGCAACAGCGCTTCACGTTGATTATTCAACAGATTTATAGTGCTGTAAATTATCAAGCTGCTTTCGCTTCATAAACCCATCTTTAATACGGGCGAATCCCAACCGAAAGGAGAAAGAGATGAATGACCCTTTAGACAACATGCTAAGGTTACCCCAGGTAAGAAAAGCGACAGGGTACGCCACGAGCACTATCTACAAAAAAATCAAAGAGGAAACATTTCCAAAGCAAATTTCACTTGGGCCGAACGCCGTGGGGTGGTTAGAGAACGACATTAAAAAATGGCAGTGGGAAAGAATTTTAAAATCAATGAAGGATTAAAAAATGACAAATTGTAACGACAATAAAAGCCACAAACCTTTAAATTATTACGGCAAAAAATGTTATCAGATTATTGAAGCATGCATTCAACCAATCGTCGAGCCACAACAAATTCCAAACTATGCTGACGAAAATATTGAGCCAATTTCACAGCGCGATTTCCGAGAATAATACATGAAAAAACCACCGAGCCAAACTACCTTATGACTAAATAAGGGAAGACGTCTGTTCCACTCACGTGCTGCCGGGTTTCTCAAAAATCATACTAACGTCATACTGGCCAAGTATGAAGCTGATACGGTAAGTTATTTTGATATTGCTTGCGGCTTAAACGGAGAATGCCCGTACAATGCTGGCCAAATCTTAAATGCAGAGCGTTTGTCCAAAATATTAAGGCATTTAATAGATTAGATTATTTCAATTTCCTGTTCGGAGAACCAGCCTTGCTTAAGTGCATTATTTTTTAATGCGTCCGTATTTTCGGTGTATGCAATAATAGCGAGGCTTTGTTCGGTACGGCTACAAATGACGTAGAAAAGCCGAAGAGTACGTAATAAAGTGCTGTCTTTGCCTTCACGCGCGTTTTTTACATCAGTTGCCGTTAGTTCTTTTACTCCAAAAAGCTTTTCATAGCTAAATAAAAAACCTCGCGCCTGCTGGTCATCCAGAATTGCCATTACTCTTGGGAATTGTAACCCTTTAACTCCTTGATGGGTTCCAAATGAAGAGTTGCCTGCAAAGTAATCATAATAAGCTTTCACTTCACTAAAGGGGCTACTTAATGCTTCTTCCCAATTTTTTATTGCAGACTCTTCGGTTGTCATTATGTTTTCATCAATTTCATCAACAAAGGCTTCTTCTAATTTCTTTGCACCTGATATGAGCCGCTTGGTGATTGTTAACATAGGTTCAGGTATGACAAATAAATTTTGTGTGGCTACAAAAACTAAAATCTCAATAAGGCTGGGATCAGTGTTGTTATCCCATAACCCGGCAAGCAGCTTAATGTTTGCCTGAATCGTTTTAAGTATCTTCGGTTGCTGCGTACTTTTTTTAAAAATTGCATCTGATAAAAGGTCGGTATTAGACTTAATGATTCGCGCAACTTCAAATTCATCCCCCTCACGCTGTGCATTTACAAGAGGCAATATAAATTGGGTAAAAAATCTAAGGGCAGCTACTGATCCATCCAATAAAGAAGTTCGTAATGAGTCAACTTGCGAAAGTGGCTCGAATATATTCATAAAGCCCATTCGTGATGCCGCCATATGATGTTCTAAGATTAGCTTCTTAACCTCCCCTTCAATTTTCCAGCCTTCGTCACCTGTCAAGGTTGCCATCTTCAGCGCAGTTTGGGTTTCTACCAAAATTTTATTCGATTCATTACTGGGGGCAATAAATAGCCGGACAATACCTTCAATTTGGTCGTTTCGAGGTAGTTGCTCCTGTCCATCTACTTCAGAGCGTATTTTATTGATCAGTCGAATAACCCGCTTCGGGCAACGGTGATTTAGCCTTTTTTGAGGCTTTAACCACAACTGTGGTAAATTAACTCCCAGATCCAATTTCCCATCGCTATAGATGCGCTGCATTGTATCGCCAAACAGGCCCAAGCAGAATTTACTTTGATGCACTTCCTCTACCGCAAATAATGCTTCAATTAATTCTTTCTTCGTATCCTGGCTCTCATCAATAAAAACAATAGGGTATTTACAGATTAAAATCTTCTGCATCAGTGGCTGATTCATTAAAAAATCAGCAGCCATTTTGATAACTTGCGAATGATTTAAACTGCTTCTGCCTCTATTTTCGCCTGTGGGGCTGTAAGTAAACAAACGTATAGAGTCTATCTCCTCTAAGAGTTTCAACTTGGATTGTAAACTTGACTCACGGTCAATTGCTGCCTTGGTACCAGGGCGGCCCTTTGCAGCAGCCTGCCGCAGTTCGGCAATTTCAATCGCTGTCTCAGATCGAACCCATTCGCGTATGTCTTCTTGGAAGGTTTTTATCAATTCCCAAACAAAACTATGAATCGTGGAAACTTGGAAAAGCGGATCATACTTGGTTCGATGCATGATTTCGTCGCAGGCAGCATTAGTATAGGTAATGATTGCAATCCGCTGTCGTTTCAACTGAAAATCACGACCGTACTTATCATAAAAAGTGTCGAGCGCTGTCACGAGGGAGCGGGTTTTACCGGAACCGGCACCGGCAAATAGAAAAAAACTTTTCAATGCTGATGGGTTGATGCAATTAGCAATTTCGGCATCAACTCCTACATCTATGTTATCGTCTTCAAGTATCTCTTCCATAAATTAAGCGATAGTTTTTGGCCGGGTTACAAGTTGGGTTTTCAGCCAATCAAGCCCTTGGGCTATATAAGTAGGCACTGCCAATTTTTTTGGATCTTCTCGAAATAATAACTCCAGCGCGAATTCAGCTTTTTTGCCACTCTTTAAAGCCTCAAACATTGCTTTGTTCGCTTCTGCTATAGTGGGTAAATTCGATGCGTTTTGAAACTTTGCAATTAATCCATTCCCTGCAATGGTTTTAAAGATATTTAAGTTCTCAAGCGCCAGCGCAATCTCAAAAGTATATGGTACAACCTCATTGTCCTTATCGTTAATTTTGATGTTAACTGTCTGTTGATATGCCACCCGTAGTGGAAAATCGCCTGAGATTTTAGCCGCTTCGGTTCCTTTCGCTAAAGAATCAATATCAGACAGCTTAGGCAACCATTTCTTAAGCGTCGAATTACCGGTAATTAACCCCTTACCAATTTCAGGCATCTCAGACTTACCGGTTTTTGGGTCAATTGAGTCAAGGTCAGTAATAACCAATGTGATAATACCCAAATCCTCTAAGAGGGGCTGTAAAGTATGGGCATGGCTACCACCAATTTCCAGCAAGGAGATATAGCATACGTCCAATTCAGGATAATAGTGCCGAATGAAATAAGGCACCAACATTTTTTCTGCTGGGCCTTCTAATAAGATAACCGCATCAGCAAAAAATAGGTCACAATGCGTTGTTTTGAGATATCTAACCGCAAATTTTGTGGTTTCTGTTTCTGTTCCGAAAGTTTGGGACAGATTTACAACTGTAGAAAATGGCACATCGGTCCTTTTCGCCGCCGGTCTGCGTTTAAAATAACGTAAAGAAGTAAACTGAATTTCATGGGCTATGTGGTTGGAGTGCGTGCTTACAACTAATTGCGTACTGAAATGTTTATGTTTATTGAGCAAATCGCTCCTTCGCAAGACATCGTACGCTTTACGAATAAAAACCTGTTGAACTTGCGCATGCAAATGAGCTTCGGGCTCTTCAACAAGGACTAAATGCAAGGGTTGAAATTCAGCTTCTTGCAGTGTTAGTGCAGATGCTAAGGCAACTTTACCGACCTGTAACCACTCATCACGAAATCGAATCAGTTTGAAGACCATGGATATCAAATTTTGATAGCCAAGGCCGTTATACTTTTCTGGTAGGCTTAGGGGAAAGGATTTGCTTTTATCATCACTTTGGAAGAGCTCAAAAGTTACAGCAGAGTCGTGATTTAATCCATCAATTGCAGAAACCTTGCTGGCGATTCTAATGGTCGGATTACCACCAAAACCTGGGTAGTTTAGGTCTTCCAATTCTTTCAAAGAAGGTTGAAAACTCTTTTTCAGCTTGTCATCGAAAGATGATCTTGCATCTTCAATAGCTTCTAAAGCCTCAACATCTTCGACCTCTGGAAGTTCAATTGGATTAAGATGCTTTACATAATATTCGCGTAGTTGGCCGGAAAGGTTTGCCGCTGCCTTAGGGGCTTCTGCAGTACCAGAATTCGGGTCAGAAAACCCTCGTTGAGCATTTATGATGTCAATTTTTATTAAGCCCTTAAAAGGATCTCCGGTGATGGGTGGTTGCTTTGTCGAAGTCGCTTGTGGCTTAGCTATACCACCTACTGGATCCATTAATTTGTTTCCATCCAACAAATAGCAATCAATACTGAAATATGTTTTTAGTCGCCTTTCCAAAAAGTCCCAAAGACTTTTCGGCCATAAAACTAATTTTTGATCAGATGTTTTTTTAGAGGCTGCCGAAATTTTAATTGCAGACTGATGAGCAGTAGTGAACTCTTTATACAAAGCCTCAACAGAGTTTGGTTGAAAACTAAAGCGAACCCCTAGTAGGCCACCTTGCCATCCTAATGTAGGAATCAACTGGCTAACATAGTGATATTCCTGATCCGTTACATTCAGCCATACATCCAATTGAGGCACAAACGGCAACCAACTTTCAACAGAAAAATCAGGCAATTTGCCAGCTTCAGTTTCAAGCCATTTTCTGCCTATCTCGTTGATTGACACCCAATTGCTTAATGTAAACTCACGCGTAGTTAAATCATGGGTCTTTAAAAACATTATCAAAGCATCCATAGCAGATGTTTTGCCGCTATTATTGGATCCAACAAAAACAGTCTCTTTTTTATCAAAATCAATTCGACAGCTTTTGAGTTTCCGGAAATTTTGAAGTTCTATAAATTGTATAAGCATCGAAGGTTAGAATTTACTTGGTTTAATGGGTAATATAGATACGGTTACAACAGTGCCTATTATAAGTTCCCGAAGATATAAGATAATAAAATTATTTTAGATTCCAAACTAAATATGAAAAGGGCGAGCCGAAGCCCGCCCAGGTGGAGTTACTTTTCTTCCGAAACAACGCGTAGGCTAATACGTCCATCAAGCGGTACGCAATCAAGTTGTACTGAAAAGCCTTTGCCGTCTTTATGCCGCCATGCTGCGCCGATACGTGTCCAGTAGCTTTTCTCGCTACCTTCGCGCACCTGGTAAGCAATATGCGTCGGTGCGGATGCTTTGGTTTCTTTTTCAGTGTTACTCATGTTCGTCTCCTTTTTGAAGGCGGCTGAATTGCCGTCCTTATGAGAGCGCGACGAAGCCTTCACAGGCGCGACGGAGTGAACCGGTCAACCGAAACACGGAGTGTCTGCGTAGCAGAAACCATGTTGGCAGGTTTACCGGCGCGGCGAAGGCTTTAGCTTCTCATGCAAAAGGACGGGATTAGCACGCTTACGAAAGCAAGACGACATTGTAAAACACGACATATAGTACTGTGCATCTTCACTGCATCACTTTGGCTGCTATTGCAAAGGCACGCAAAAAAATTTCATTGTGAACGCAACGCAAAAAGCGCAAAAAAGCATTGCAGATTTTGCCGCATCATAGTGCTGATTTTCGATTTAACGATTTTCAACCGCAAGTCCACAATTATACTCGCCCGCAAGAAAACGAGCAATTCGCAAACACCATATCGCACCATGTTGCACCACGTTGAACCAAAATTTTTTTGCCTCAAAAGAGCACTCTAATATGCAAGGAAAGGAGCCGAACATGCTACGTATTACCATGAGTAAATCTGCTGCTGGCGCAAAGAAATACTACTGCGAAGAATACTATCAGGAAGGCTACGCTGCACAGCATAATTACTACTCGGAACATGACGAAGCCATTGGCAGGTGGGGCGGCGCGGCAGCCGCAAAGCTCGGTTTAGTGGGCGATATAAAGAGGCAAGATTTTGCGAAGCTGTGCGATAATATCAACCCTGTTAGCGGCGACACACTTACACCGCGTAATGATGTAGATAGAACCGTAGGCTATGACTTTACGTTCAATGCGAGCAAGAGTGTAAGCCTTGCCTATGCGCTTGGCAGCGATAGCGATAAGCAAGAAATTTTAGCAGCGTTCCAGCGTGCAGTGCGTGAGACGATGTATGAAGTCGAACAAGACATGCAAGCACGCGTACGCGCGAACGGTAAAAATGAAAACCGCATCACCGGCAATATTGCCTATGGTGCGTTTACGCATTTTACCACACGTCCAATAGACGGTATTCCCGACCCGCATTTACACAGCCATTGTTTTGTCTTTAATGCGACTTATGACCGCGAAGAACAAAAATGGAAGGCCGGGCAATTCAAGCAATTGAAACAAGATGCCCCTTATTACGAGGCGTTGTTTCATTCAAACCTTGCGAATAGGTTACAGCGATTGGGTTACAATGTCGCCAAAACCGATAACGCATTTGAACTTATAGGGCTTGAAAAAAGCACCTTGCAAAAATTTTCACGCCGCACGCAAGAGATTGAAGATTACAGCAAGGAACATCATATCACCGATGAAGCGCAAAAATCGCAAGTAGGTGCTAAGACACGCGAAGCAAAGCGCAGCGATGTAACGGCAGAGCAGAAAGAAGCGGCTTGGTTGGATAGGCTTTCACCTGATGAACTGGCAACAATTAAACAGCTTAAAGGCAGCAATGCGCCTTTCCCGCAGCCCTCACATGAGGCAGCGGAAAAAGCGTTGCAGTTTGCGCTCAACCATCATCTGGAGCGCAAGTCGGTTGCCAGCGATAAAGAGATTTTAGCAACGGCAATCAAGGCGGGGATTGGTAAAGCCACAGCCCAGCAAGTAAGAGAGGTATTTGAAAGCGATGCAAACATTCTCGCAGCAAATGAGCAATTGCGCACCTACATTACAACAAAACAGTCACTGAATGAAGAAAAGCTATTGATTAAAAACTGCATTGCCTCACGTAATAAATTCCAGCCCATTTATGAAAATTATGTGCCGGAGAACCCTTTGCTCAACGAGCAACAGAAAGCAGCCGTAAAGCATGCGCTTGCATCAACGGATGGCATAACCATTATCACCGGCAAGGCAGGGACCGGCAAAACCACACTGATGAAGGAAGTACGGCACGGCATCTTGCAAACCGGCAAGCAGATTTTTGCGTTTGCACCGTCGAGCGAAGCAAGCCGCAGCGTGCAACGCAGCGAGGGATTTGAGAATGCCGATACGGTCGCAAGGCTGCTAGTGGATGAAATGCTGCAAATCCAACTCAAGCGTCAAGTGATTTGGATAGACGAAGCCGGCATGTTGTCAAACCGCGATATGAACAAGATAATTGCGGTCGCTAATACGCAGCAAGCCCGCATTATTTTGTCGGGCGATACCAAGCAGCATAACAGCGTTGAGCGCGGGGATGCGCTACGCATTATCCAGCAGGAAACCGGCATTAGGCCGGTAACGGTGAGCAAAATACAGCGGCAAAAGAATGTCGAATATAAAGAGGCAGTACAACTGCTCTCCAACGGCTGTGTCGAGAAGGGATTTAAGCAGCTTGACCGCATGGGCGCCATCCATGAAATGACGGAGAGCCGCGAACGCGTTAAAGCGATTGCGGATGAGTATTATTCCTCGGCTTATGCAGGTAATGGGCAGCCGGTTAAAGAAGTGTTGGTGATTGCACCCACCCATGCCGAGGGTGAACTCGTTACCGCGCGCATCCGGCAAAAGCTGAAAGACGAACACGTTATCAGCAGGCAGGATAGAGAATACCAAACACTCAAAAACCGACAGCTTACCGAAGCAGAAAAGCAAGTGCAGGAAAGCTATCGGCCAGGCGATGTGTTGGAATTTCATCAAAACGCCAAAGGCATTAAAGCCGGCAAGCGGCTTGAAATTTTGAGCGCCGATGAAACCGGCGTTACCGCCAAAGACAGCACTGGTAAGCCCTATAACATCCCCTTAGCGGAAGCGCAGAAATTTAGCGCCTTTGAAGTAAGGCCGCTCACGGTTAGCGCCGGTGATAAAATCCGTATCACCGCCAATGGCAAGGCCAATGACGGCAAGTATTTATTCAATGGCTCGACCTTCACGATTGAGGGCTTTGATGAGCAAGGCGGTATCAGGCTGTCGAACGACTCAACGATTGCTCACGATTTCGGGCATTTCAATTTAGGCTATGTCTCTACGTCGCATGCATCGCAAGGCAAGACCGCTGATAAAGTGATTATCTCGCAAAGCTCGGCAACGTTTCGCGCATCCTCAATGGAACAATTTTATGTTTCCGTGTCGCGCGGCAAACAAGCCGTTTCGATTTATACGGACGATAAAGAGCATTTACAGCAAGCCGTCAGCCAATCGGTAGAGCGTAAATCGGCAACCGAGCTGATAGCAAAGCGCCAGGCGCAAATGCGCGAAATCAATCGCAACACATTATTCCGCACCTGGCAGGAAACCGAAATGCCAGCTTATTTAATCGCTAAAACAAAAGAACATGGACTTCAGGCAGAGGCTCGCGGAGAGTAGGATAAAAACCGATGCTGACGAAGCAACGGTTGAGCATGAAAGCTTTACCGCAAGCCGGTATTTTGCAACGGATAAAGCGAAAAACCCAGCCTGCCTTGAGCTTCGTTTGCCGGAAGGCGTGCGCAAGGCACTGCCCTACTCTTACATCACAGAGCTAAATTACGGCATAGACAAGGGCATTGAAATTTTTGCCAACAGCAAACGCATTACCATCACCGGCCGCAATCTTGCGCAGCTATTCGACTATCTCGTAACCTACCGTGTACGCTATGTGCAAATGCAAGTTGGTAGCAACATTGAGGAAGACGGGTTGTTTGTGGAAGCGATAAGTATTGAGGAGATAAACTGACAATTGCCTGGCTTGGTCTTATTGCTTAACAACTACGCTACGCATACTACCGTCTGAATTAATCGAATTGACTCATAAACTCATCAAACTCCTCTTTCGTTTGAAATGAGGAAACTGGCCTTTCAAGTATACGTAGTTTTTTAAAAAGATGCTTTTTTGTCGTCTTTAAGTATTCAATCTCCTTTTTGCTCTGCATTTCCTGATTAAAGAGGCTGATGTTTAATTCTTCGATTTTTTCAATTTTGTTTTCATACTCACCGCGCGGCAATAAAACTTTTGATATTATTGGGATAATATCTACAAGAATAAAGAGACACATTAACCAAAACACCAAGTCTTTAGCAGCTTTGCCATACGGCCCTTCTTTAATTGAGGCTAATGCAGTGGTTCTGCTGAGGTAATCTTTGCTAAAACTTTTTTTGAGAGATACTAATTCTGAATCAAGGTCAGATTTGTACCTGGATAGGGATTCATTTTGTCTGGTTTTAAAATCATCGAAGCCTTGCATTCTAACTCTAAGAAGCCTACGGGCATTATTTATGGTGGTGTCGAAATGTGTAGTTGAGTAACCAGGCCCCCTTTGACCTGTAGTAATATACGTCATGCCACCACAGTTAACGGTTCTTGAGCCTTCGATCAATTCGGCACGCTGGAAAGATTCAAGGCACCCTATATATTTAGCAATGGTATCAACATTTTCTTTCTGAAATTTTGCTATCTTAAATTCAGTCGAGTCTTTTTGTATTTCATATTTTCTTTCTAATTCATGCTTTGTCTGATTATATTTTTTTGTAAGCGCCTCTTGTATTGTCGGGTCTACGATAAAAAGTACTAATGGGTGGGAAATGATGATGCCTAAAAAGCATGATAAAATAAATCTTAGGATAAATTGAGAGGAGCGGAAATCCCTAAGAATCGAATAACTCTTCTTGAAATTAACCAGCATAAACCTGTCCACTACAAGAATTACGCAAGACCAAACAAGACCTATTGCGAAATAGACGACTTTGTTACCTGTGAGAGTAGAAAATGCGTAAGACATAGAAATGAAGCCAAGAATGGCTGGAATCGGCACCAACATGCCGATGCTGACATGTTTAATTCGCTCGTAAGTACTGCAGCTATTCAGCGTTTCAATATCGACTCCAGCGAGCCATTTAAATATTTTCGTACCCGGCACAGGCTTAAAGTTTTTTGTTATTGCTATTCAATATGCTATCTATGTAATCAACCAAAACAAGATTGCTGACGTTATGATGATTGCTTTTAATTATGCCTTTTAAAATTAAGGGCAGCATTATTCTTGGGTCTATCTTATTATTGGCAGTATTGACACTTGCTAACACGATTTTCAGAACCGACTCAAATTCCTTCGCTATATTCGGGTCTGAAATTTTACAATAGTCCAGCCAATCAACCGTAAGCGCCATTATTTGGGCTTGCCACTTGGCTTCCTTACTTTGGGTAGTATTTTTTTCTTTGTCTGCTGCGCTTGAATGATTAATAAATCCTTCAATAACCTTTCTTCTTTCTATTTGCTGGTTGATTTTACCGAGAAGGTGTATTTCGCCAATAGATGTTCGTACTATTCGCTCATAAGTCGGATTAGTATCCTGATAAAAACCTATTGCAACGCCGGTTAATTCGGCTTTGTCTTTTTCGGTGAGGTTAACACCCTCATTTAATAATAGAAATCCAGCATAATCACCATTATTATTATACTTAGTACATAAGATTTTATTCATGCGTGATGATTTTTAGCCACCAATTAATCAGTAATATTGCGCCTATTTAATCTCGGGTCTGTTGGGTCCTCATATGCCCGACCAGTGTCGAAAAGATAAAGCAGTTCTTCTTTGACTTCACTTTCTTTGTAATTACGTAGGCCACTTGTCCAATTAGGATTTAACCGGCCGTATTGATATATCATCCATAGAAATGCAGCGATAGTTCCATACGGCTTCAATCCATTTTTTGCTACTAAGGTTCTACTCAAGTTGTGAGTAGTATTATCGAAACCTAGGCTGGTTGCGGGAAAGGCACGAGCTTTAACCTTATATCCTTCAAGCATATTATAAAAATGCTCAATTAGCTGCTTAACATACGGTGTATCTATTGCTTTGCCAACATATGAGTTTAGTATATCTCGCCTAACCCCTGAAAGCTCCATGTCAATTTCCATATCGGAGACGCCATCAGCCTGCCGTCTGCCGATGTATTCACTTATTTCGGTTTCAATATCATCCTCAATATTTGTAAGAGCACCTAAAGAGTCAATTTGAGTAATCAACAAAGCAATCGGAATCCTACGATTTCTTTGTAAAATCTTCTTCAGTAATTCTAGCAAATCAGTTAGCTGGCCAATAGCTTCAAAAAGTTGCACACGATTCGTTGGCACTTTAATAAATAAAAGCACCCCGTGTTGAGTTGGTATCGTCTCTAGAAGTTTGTTGGCTTCTTCTATATTTCTGCCTTTTTGGGTTGATTGCCCCATAATATCAGTGATATTTACAGAAAAAAGTTTGGTCATCTTTCTTTGAAAGTGAAGTTCGGCTTTATCAATTTTTTCTGTAGCAGTAATAACTCCATCTTTTTTCTTATGGGATATTACGTTATATATTTCTTCCGGCCTACTTAGTGATGTTGAATTTGCTCCAGTAATGTTGAGGCGATGAGGCGGATTTTCATGATATCTCATTTCACAGAGTGAGCCGATAGAATATGTTTTTCCTGATTCAGAATATCCCAAGGCAATAAAGTCTAGTGAGCCAGCGGGTTCGTATTGGCGAAGTATGTCCATAATAATAGATTTAATTTTTTTGAACATTTATTTATTAGTTTTAATCTAAGGTATTATTGTCATTACCACCCTGACCTATATTGTATTCACCTATTGAGTTACGTGAATTGTTATCAAGACAATCCACAACTGAATGAGAAAATTCAGAAGAAGTATTTTGCGAATTGTCTAATGATTGGTGAGGATTCATTATTGATCCAAGGTAGTATGACTTTCCTGCATCAGAATATCCCAGGGCAATAAACTTAATTGGACCCGCTGTTCCACATTGGTAACGCGGCTTTAGAAAGGAACGTAGTGTCATAAAAATAAAGTTTATTTAAAAAAAATTAAATTATTGATTTGTAGTAGCACCCGGATCGGCAGGGTCTGCAATGTCATGCCCGCAGCTTAAATCTACTACCAAATAATCCGAGGCATATGCTATCCCGTGGTCAACAATGCCACCTATTGAGGCATCATTATATCCGTCAATATAGTCCCCAACTGAATGGGCAAATTCAGTGGAAGAATCGTGCAAATTGTCGAGTGAAGTTGAACAGTCCATATTATTTTTTTAAAAGATGAATATTTGGTTTATCGTATTTGTTAAATTTAGTGGAAAAGTTCGATGTCATGATCCCCGGAAAAGACGCCAGTAACTACGGCAAATAAGCATTTGGATAAAATAACCGACGCTGTAATCAGTGGGGCTACTTGGGTGGCTTTACCTGTTGGAGTCAGAACACCATATACCCTGCCGCATTTCGGGCAAAAAAATTTTTTTAAAGTCAGCGAACTTTCCAATTCAATTTCTTGTAAATCCGCCTTCTCGCACTTCGGCGTTATGCAAAGGTTTTGTTTCATATTAGCTTATTTTTATTCCAAATAATACTAAGGTTACTACGCCGATTGCTGGTCGTATCTTTCCAAATGTGGTAGCTTGCCTGGTTTTTGTGCCACAATATTCACAATGCCAATAATTCATGCTGAGCGTATTTGTTTCAAGCACCATGTGTTCTTTTTCCTTGCAGCCAATGCAAGATGGTGGATTAGATTGTTTCATTTTTTCTTATTTTTGTATAAAGTTAATAGAAAAAATAATTAAACCAAATATTTTTTAGATTAATAAATTATTAAACTAATGATTAATAAATCAAATTTCGGCCTACAGGTTGCTCTTGCACGCCGTAAACTGGGCATGAGACAATACTCTTTGGCAGAGAAGGTCGGAATAACTACCCAATACATGAACCAAATTGAAAACGGCCGGGTTGCTTTAGACACAATAGGGTCAGAAATTTTTGATAAATTGGTTGAAGTTCTTAAACTATCGCGTGAAGAAATAGAACCACCGAGTGCTAATTCGCCTGTTGTTATACAAAAAGAGACGGAAGAAAGGTCTGAAGAAGATTTATTATCAATCTTGGAAGCTGAAAAGAAAGGCTGGGAGAAGTTAGAAGCAAGTTTACGTGATACGATTGCTCAACAACAGCAAACAATACAATTTTTAATGGGATTAGTGGAACGTTCAAAAGTACCTAATCAATAACGTTTTTAAAACTTAGGAATATCCATTGTAATAAAAGTTTAATATTCTTTTTTGCGATAAATGCTATAGTCTAAGTTATTAGCTCTGGGAGGACATGATGCCACAAAATGATAGTGATGTGCTAACAGCTCAAGAAGTTAAATTGATTCAGGAAGCATTGCGAAAAGCATACAAAACAGGGCTTTACAATTCCGTAAAAAATAAAGCGCTCAAAATTGAAGAAAAGTATCCGCTTGGCACCCATGGCAGCATAAAAGCCTATAGTAAAGGAGATGGACAAGAAGTTGAGGAAGCGACAATGTTTGCGATGCTGCATTCAAAAAACAAAGAAATTGCTGAGCTAGGAAAAAAAATTCTTGATTTCTCATCACATGTTTTCAACAGCGGCTATCCTCAGCCTACAACACAAGGAGAAGCTGCGCGTGCTCAGCTTATAGCCCTTGAAGATTCAAGCCCAATGGCAGCAAGTTTCAAAGTGGCTCGCAAGTTACAGCAAAATGGACGAGAGCAATAATGTGCGAACATACCCTAAAAGCACTTTCAAAGAGCATAGTTCTGGGCAAGAAATAGCCCATAAAACCGTTACCCCGCAAGGTGGGTACCGTCCGCATTCATTTCCTCAATAATACTCATCAAGTTTGAGTATCGTTGCGCGACCTGCGGCGCGACCTGGGGGTTTGCTTTAATCTCTTTTGCCGCTTGTTGCATGATGCGGCCTTGCGCATTAGGCTGCAAGATGCCTTCCTTTATCTCCATCATCACCTTGGCCTCAATTACACTATCCCTAAAATCAAGCACCTTATTCAGCCGCGCAGTTTCCTTCCAGTTCGCATGAATTAATACCGCAATCGTGGTAATAAACAGCCATAGGCTGGTAATGCCGCTACACCACCATGCAAGCAGGAAAAGCAGGAACGGCTCTAAAACGATATTGGTAAAGGTGGATGGGTCGCTGATAAGCACGGGTTTCGACTTTACCTGCCGCAGTTTTTTTGGCAATAACCGCATACAAAGCAGCAAGCATGGCTGACCTACTTTGTTAATCGGCTTTGCAAGAAATCGCCCCACAGGCTCAAGGCGCGACGTGCCATCATCAAAGGAATGAAGGGCGGCATCCGCACGGTTACGCCACCATATTTTGAATAGATGGTAAGCCCCTAAGCAGGTATAAAGCAGCAGAAAGAACATCATGCTTTTGCTCACTCCGTGTTCATTAAGCGAGGGGCCTTCCGGCTCGTAAGAAGGGTTTAATGCGGTTTGTATTTGAATGATGGCATTTTGAATCCACTCGAACACCGGGTTAAGTACATATTGCAGCAAAGTAAAAAGCAGTAACAGGAAGAACCCGGCAAAATAATTAACCGCAGTAAACCAGCGCTGCCCAAAATCGCGCCGAAGCAAAACCTCCGCAGGGATGGTGAACCATCCAAGAATGAGCATAATAAAGCCAATGGTGCGTGAGGAGCGCGCCCATTTATTGAACCCGGAAATATCGCGTGACTGGTCAATCTCGTCCGTAACGGCGATGGGTTTAGGCGTTAGTTTCATTGTGAATATTGTTTAAACCGTGCGGGGAAATAGGTTTTATCGTTTTTCCAGAGGCGGCCATTTTGAAAGACAATAGCCTCTACAATAGAGTTATTCTGTTTGCCGCCTTTACGCAGTTTGGTAAAGGATTGCGGCGAAACGTCATAATCGAAGCTTTCATTCTTGCCGCTACTAAGATTGAAGAAACTCTCGCCATAGCTTTCGCCGGATGTTTGCCGCTGCTGCCAGCTTCTGCCGATGGTTTCTGCGGCATGCTCGTTGGTCATTGGGTCGCTGTTGGCATGCCAGATTTTGGTTTGCAGATTGCCAATGAGGGAATCCACCCGGTACTTGCTTTGCGTTCCCCCCATAACGGCATAATAATTTGGTAAGTTCTGTGTGAGGTAAACGGTGCAAACACGGGTGCTGCGCGCTGTTGCCTGAAACTGCATATCGTATTCAGACAAGAAGTTCTGGCTTTCATCGACCCATAAGAACACGGGCAATGTATTACTATTCACCTCGCGCCGTTCCGCTGATTGCTGCCAGAGATATTTATACATTACCTGGGCAGCCCTACCAGCGTCGCCAAATTCTTTCACCGGCAGGTTGAGAATGGTAATAACACCGCGGTGGGTAAGTTCAGGATAAGCGATTTTCCGGCGGTCGTCGGGCTTTTCCGAAAACAGCCGCCGAAATGGCCTGCGCAAGAAAATATCCATCATGGTTGTGAGCGTGGAAACAATGCTGGAGCGCGTTTTCTCGGCAAGATTAGGATATTCTTCCAGCCAAAAGGCAGCGGTAATATCAAAGTCGCATTTTGTCCATGTATCGAGGTCTTTGGCATGGCCCTCAAGCAATAGCTTCCAGCATAAGCTTTTATTTTTCCACGCGTCTGTATCTATTTCTGCGGTGCTGGTAGCTGCGGAAAGCACTATATCGTGAATAAGCGGCACCGATACCGTGCCACGCGCAATCATGCATAAATCAATCGCATTACGCAAAAGCTGCTGCATGGCGCGTGTCCAGTAAGGGTCGCTGCCCTCACTATGTACATGCCGGTCTATGGCTTCATAAACGGTCGTGAATAGCCGCACAAGGTTATCGGTATAGCCCGCACCCTCACCTTTGCGTTCAATCTCATACTGCAGGAAGGGAAACACGAAATCGCCCGATGCATCGAAGATAAGTAGCTGTTCTTCCCTGCCGGTTTCGCGCGCATAACGCTTCCAATCATCAAGCACATCCTTTTTAGCACAAAGCACTAAGCCGCCGAAGCCTGCCTGCAAAAACGCACGTGCCAGCGCCTCGCCGCTGCCGCTGGTCTTACCTGAACCAATACCGCCAAAAATCTGCACCCCCTCACAGGCGTTGCCAATGGTAAAGGGCTCTTGGTCGTTGAAGGAATAAATTACACGGTCAAGGCTGAAATCCACCATAGCAAAGCAGTTTCAACCAATATAAAAAATAAGATTGGTATTTCAAAGCGGGAACTACGCAATTTGATAGTGGCAGTTAATAGCGTACAAATCGAGTTGGCCTTCCAACTGCCTCTTTTTGCTTATATTCTTCACGCCAAGATTTGTACCTGCCAGAAAATAAAAACTCCTGAAATTTGGGCTTTTCACCTGGTTGTAGCTCTTTAATTGCGACTAAGTTAGCTATCATTCCTTGTGTGAAGTCTTTGGTTGCAACCAAAGCGTCAATTTGGGCATCGTTCTCAAATACCACACCTTGCAGGCTATCAAGTATGGTTTTCGCAAGATTGTCTAAGTCAATGTCATTTAGACGGCTCTGCTTGTCCGATACTGAGAATTGAATATGAAGCCTTCCCTTAAAAGGCCATGCAGGATTTGGGTTGTTGCGTAACTTTTCTTGTATCGCCGCAATATAATCTGTTTTATTGTCCTTCTCCTTTTTTTCGTAAAGTTGTTTGCGTTCACATTGGCTGCATGAAACCTGTACGTACCTATCCTGTGAGGTAAGAACTGTGATGCCAAAAAAGATCATTAGCTCGTCAAAGTACGGGTTAGCAAAAACGCTTTGGGGCATGGCTTTTTTTAGTTCTTCACCCATGATATCCAAAACATGTTGAGGCAGCTCCATAACTTTAAGACGTGTCAAATTTTCGCCCTCGACACGACATATTTTAATTTCATATTCATCCGAATCATCGAGGTTGTCATTATATCGGAGCGCGAACACCTCAGTTTTGTCTTTGCCATGTTGAAGATGCTGAAGTTCGATTAGGAATTGTTGGTCGTCAAAAACAAATTCAAATACCATGGGAGATTTTTAGGAAAAAGAAAATTGGAATGAGAAGACTTTTTGCTCCGAGATTTATTACCGGCTCATGGCCTGCTGCTGCGGCTCGTAGCCCATTTCCTGCGATGGCCGTGCCATCGCGCGGTCAACAGCATTCTCCCGCAGATAGTTATTGCCCTCGCCTTGCTCAATTGTTTCGATTTGAGATTGAACGTTAGGGTGAATTTCTATCACGTTGGAGTTATAATAGCCTCTTGCGGATGGAGTATTGAGCGGTGGAGAGATTTCGTTTACGTCCTTCATGGTTTCAGCAGGAATAGTACGTTTGGCTTCCTCAATGATTTGCGCATTTCTGGCAACGCTGTCAGCATCCGTTGAAGAAATATCACCCATCTGCCGCATGGAAACGAGTTTGATATTCTGCCGGGCTTCTTCGATGGCTTGTTGCGCCCTCTCGCGCTGCTCTGCACTGGCGCGGCTTAAGGCATCCTCAATGGCATTGGCCATAAGCGGTAGTTTTGTTCCATCAAGATAGCAAATTTTTTCAAAAATAAAAAAGCTTCTGTGGATACAGAAGCCGTTTTTCAACCCTAAACCCTTAAAAGTCAAAATTAGAAAAAAGTGATTAAACAGAATGGCTTATAAGTCAATTTTAAGTCCGTTGGATATTTTGGCAATGTTTTAGAACAAATGAAACTTATGTGCGCCCACTATTGCTTAATTTCCAAGAAAGCAATTTTAGCCGTTCATATACTGATGATAGAAATGTAAATAGTTCGTCGCTGGCTGGTGGCGAGGCATCAAAAATCAAATTTTTAAAAGCACCCTCATAGGTTGGTGCAAGGTTGCTCCAAACGTTTTTTGCATCTGCAAATATGAGCGCATTTTTAGGATGATGTTTGAGCCACTCATTATTGTTTTTGTAACTTATGATGTCATCTTCACCTACCTTATTGACCATTTGCTCAAATTCAGCTGAATGAAAAAACTCGTTTAGCGTTTCGTCTTGGAGAAGTTTGTAAAGGTCATACAGATGGCGGATTTTATTGCGTAGTGCGGTTATCGCATCTTCGTCGTAAGAAAACCGTACCAAGCTCATAATTTTCTCACAGATCGTGCGCCTGGGTTGTAATACCAAAACATCAAAAGGCTGTAATTCATACTCTCCAATCAGGATTTCTTGCTGTGTGGCTATCATCATATCATGAATAAAGCTAGAAACGGGCCGCGTTTCATACGGCTCAAAGTAGCCAAGCCATGTTGCTTCAATAATGATTACATCGCGAACCTGGCCATAGGCACCGTCAAATTCTTTTGCGTAGCTGTGTGCCGTTTTCCTGTTCATGCCCATTTTTTGAGTTACACCTTCCACAAGTATTTCGGGCAGCGATTTAGAAACCACGTTGCCTATCGCTTTAATCTTATTGCTAAGCTGATTATTCGACTCGCCGGCGTTTCTGAAAACAACTAAGTCAATATCTTCAGAAAAGCGCTCAATAAAGCGAAAGCATTTGAGTAAGGAAGTGCCGCCTTTGAAAACAGTTTCCTTGCCAATTTTATCAGAGAAAATTGCGCGCAACGCATACGTCACCCAATAATCCTTTTCGACATAAATTTCCGGTAAATTCATATGCTGCGCCGTGAATTGTATGGCTTGCCGGAATAGCTGTTTGTTTTCGTGTAGCCTCATTGGATATTCCAGTTTTTAGCGTTGGTGAGCACTTCGCCAATGCCCTTTAGTTTGTAGGTAGTAATAGGATTAAGTGTTTTGCGCAGATTTTCCGCCAGTAAATTGTTTTGCTGCATTTCAAACATAGCGCCGAGTATAGCCCTGGTGTTGGCAGGGTATTTCAACGCCAGCCTCGCCATGACAGACTTATCTTGTTCGGACAAACCCTTTATGATGAATAAGAGACGTTTTGATGAAGCAGCAACCGTCGTATCAGGAATGTTTTTGATAAAACGAATGGCATCCAATAGTTGCAGCAAGGGGATATTTTCTTTGGTGATAGCATTTTTTTGCTGCACGAAACTAATCACATACTGCGCCCTTCTTAGCCGAGGCCGTGCAGTTTTCTTGCCGATTTGAATTAAGTTGCTTACTTGTGTGGTCAATCCCAATTCATTGAAGACGCTAAGCCCCGTCAGATAGCCGGTTATTGTGTCTCCCCTTTCCAGTAAATCCTTTACCAGTTGGATTCGGGATGGTTTTAAGCTGCCAAAAGGTGTGTCTTCCGGTTTATAGTATTTGCCCTTGGAGAGTTTTGTTATTTTCCCTGTTTCCGCCATCCGATTAAGTGCCTTAATTAAACCTTCCGGGCGCTGCACATCCTCAATAAAGTCCCTTTGGGTAAACACATGCCCTTTGGGAAGACGGTTTATTTTAGGCTCTATGATGCTGGCAATTTTCATACGCTACAAATATCGCAAATAATTCTCAATTTGTCCAGTTTTTTATTTAATAAACTGGACAGAAAAGTTCATAAATATACTGTTCTTACTAAATTATATACCCAATAACACCCAATTTCGTGAGCCGATTAACTCGATTATTCGGCTCAAAATATGCTATTATTTGAGCCGAATATGCAGCATTCCTGATAAGCACGACGAATTGTTGCTAAACTCTGTTTAGAATTTTGGAATTATAATCATCCAAAATATTCGACGGTAATGCTTTCAAATAAGTTTCAGTAGTCTTAAGGCTGGAATGCCCAAGCATGGTGCTAATGGCAGCAACGGGCACTTCTTGCATTAAGGCCTGTGTAGCGAAGGAATGCCTGCTTACATAAGTGGTCAAAGTGCTTTCAATCCCACACAGGTCAGCCAGCAATTTAAGCTTCTTGTTATAGCGTTTTCTTGCCCAAAGAATATCCCTATCCTGCAGCAAAGGTGTATCGCGATGAATAATCGGAAAAACAAACTCGGAATCTGGATTTTTCTCCGCGTAGTAGCTGAAGATTTCTTTAAGCTGAGGGGTTATCTTAATATCATACAGTTTGCTCGTCTTATCGCGCCTGTAGGAAATACGGCCATCTGCAATATCTGCTTTCTTTAAAAACGCCATGTCTTTAAAATTCATGCCGTACATCATGTAACTGGCGAGAAAATAGTTACGCGCGTTAAAACAAATATCAGTTGGAGTTAACGCCAGGTCGATAATCTTTTTCAGCAGATCCCATTCGAGCGCCCTTTTGCGTGTCGGCGCGATTTTGATTTTATAGGTATCAAAAGGATATAATTCTTTTTCGACGGTGCCCTCTTTTATTGCCCGATTGAAGACAGCACGAATACTGCGCATGTAAACGGCGAGGCCGTTAATCTCGTTGCCTTTACCAAGATGGTAATTTTCAAACTTTGTAAGGAATGAAAAATTTATCTCCTGAAAGGATAAGTCAGGTTTACGATGAAAGACCTTTAAAATGCGAAGTACGTCTTCATAGGAGCGCGCTGTGCCAAAACGCTGCGCCGCCCGCAATTCCTGTACAACCTGTGCGCCGTATTCATAGAATGAATCCTTGTCATTATCCTTCTTAAGCCGCTTCTTAATTTTCTCCTGCAACTCTATAATCGAAAGCGACTGCAAAGTACCGGCTTCATGAAGCTTGTTAACGACCTGCATGGCCTCAAGTTTTTTTTGCAGGATGTCGTTATTGAAACGGGCGACCGATAATGTGCCTTTATATGATTTCTTAACGACGCGAGTATCTTCATCCCAGTCCTTTGGCGGGACACTCATGTTAAGGGAAATGGGCACTGTCATTGCGTTGTGGCCAAGTCGCAGAAGCAAAGGACAAGAGCCATCTTTTTTACGGCGTCTTGTGTCTAAAGACACAACAATATTCGTGTTTAGCATACCTTGAAGGTACGAAAAATTTGCACAAGATTTGCACAAGAATACTGGTCTTTTTTAAGTCATTTAGAATTTATAAATTTGTATATCATTGATAATCAAAACAAATTAATTCAGATGACACCAAATGAAACCATAAATCGCCCGTCTCATAATCAGGGGGTCCTTGGTTCAAGCCCGAGTGGGCCCACGTGAAAATCAAGCAGTTACGATGTAAGTTTCGTGACTGCTTTTTTGTTTGCAAACAATTTGCAAACAAAGTACTTATGTTACCTTGTTCTAACGTTTCTTTACCAGCCTTGTCTTCCTATTCTGATGTTTTGCTTTCCTTTAGAAGAAGGATGCTTAAGATATGGAAGATTTAAGAAATGGTTGAGCAACCAAATAAAAAACATTGATATCAAATGTTTCGGCAGCTTTTAACTGTTGGGTAATTAAGTCAGGTAACCAAGTAAATTTGTTTGACAACATTTTAAAGTCCGGTATCGAAAACAGCTAATATGTCCTGCAACTTGTAAAAAACTGATAAATTTTTTTTAATATTGAGTTTATGAAACAACTGCTTACCCTTTTACTTTTTTTCGGTCTGCACTCTTTTGCATATGCTCAAACTAATACCGATTCACTAATAGCGAGGCTTGCGTCAGCCAAAGCGGATACCAACAAAGTAAATCTTTTAAATATTGTAAGCAAAGCTTTTGTAACAAATAATCCCGACGAAGCAATAGCCTACGCAAAACAGGCCGCTGTACTTGCAGCAAAACTCCATTGGGAAAAAGGACTTGGCAATGCCTATAATGCCCTTGGCAACGGGCTTTCCTATACCAGTAATTTTAAAGAAGCATTAGATAATTATTCAGCAGCCTTTAAAATACTGGACAGTACAGGGGACAAACCAGATGCCGCGAATGCCCTAAGTAATATCGGAATGATATATACTTATACGGGGGATTTCGGACAAGCATTGAAATATAACCTTAAAGCCCTGGAATTACGTGAAAGTATAGGTGATAAAAAAGGCGTAGCTTCTTCATACAACAATATTGCCGGGTTATATGAATACGAGGGCAACTTGGTACAGGCATTGGCATATTATGAAAAATCACTGCGAGGGTTCAGCATGATAAATAACCTGCAAGGTATAGCTGCAAACTACCACAATATAGGCAGTATATACAGGGCACAGGGAAACTTCCCGGAAGCCCTGAACAACTTTCTGTCTGCATTAAAAATTGACGAGCAAATGCGGGATACAACAAATATTGCCACAGATTATAGTAGTATCGGCATTTTGTACCAATCACATAAAGATTACAATGAAGCCTTACAAAACCATTTTAGGGCCGTACAATTTTTTGAACGGCTACACAATGAATATAATGTTGCTGCCCAATACAGTAATATTGGGGCCACTTATTACGATTGGGATAGCTTGGGGCCTGCACTTCAACATTTTTATAAAGCTCTTAAAATGGGAAAAGATATGCGAGATAGTATAGTAGTGGCAAACGCATACACCAACATAGGCGAAGTATATTATGACATGCATAATCTTAACGCAGCCCTTAATAATTACGACAGCGCCTTGTATATATATCAAACAAAGGTGAATGATACCGGTAGCCTGGCGGCGCTGTTCGGCAATCTGGCTAAACTGTATGTAACCAAACGGAACTTCGCTACGGCAGAAAACTACGCGCTTAAATCGCTTACACTCGCAGAAAAATCAGGAGCATTAATTTGGATTAAAAATGCGCATGAAACATTGGCTGGGGTTTATGAGCAAACCGGAAAGTCTAAAGATGCATTGCAGCATTACAAAGCTTTTGCAAAGGCTGAAGACAGCTTATTTAACCAGGACAATACCAAAAAATTAGTACAGGCGCAAATGCAATATGATTTTGATAAGAAACAGTTGGTAGCCAAAGCGGAATATACCAGGCAACTCGCCATAGCGGAGGAAAAACGCAGGTCAAACATTATAACCATTAGCCTTATTGCGGCAGCGATAATTATCATTACTTTTTTAAGCTTCTATTTTTACAGGCGAGTGGAGAAGGCCAGCCACAGGGCACAGATAGCGGAACTTAGGCAGGAGGCGCTGCTGGCCCAATTAGATACTCATTTTATAAGTGATACCATTGTTTCTATTAATCACCTTATCAAAAGCAGCGATAGCAATTCTGCAAGCGGGCATCTATTAAATTTTGGTGGCCTGATACGTGATACACTGGAAACATCTTTTAAAAAGACGGTGAGCATAACAGAAGAAATTGAATTCATTAATAATTATCTTAGCCTCGCGCTTTTACAATATCCTAAAAATCACATTACAATTTCTATAGCAGTTGCAGAAAATATTGATACAGATAATACCTTTATGCCTCCAATGGTTCTACAGGTACTTGTGGAGAATGCTGTGCATCATGCGTTTAATAGGGATAAGGGGGGCATGATCACGATTCGTGTCAACAAAAGCAATAATATTGTTTATTGTATTGTTGAAGATAATGGAATGGGCCGTGTAGCGGCAGCTAAAACTGCTGGCAGGCATTCTTATGGCAATTCCCTAGCAGAAAAATTATTACAAACATGGAGTGAAACATTTGGTAAAGCAACATATGACATCACCGATTTAGTTGATCAGGACAATCAGCTGTCTGGCACCAAAGCTGAATTCTCTTTTCCGTTTGTTGAAAAATAAATAAATAATGGCGAGGATTACAAAAAGCATTATAGTTGAAGATCATTCACCGCATAGTGATCTTTTAACCGAAGCGCTGCAAAATACCGGCTATCCTATTGAAATTAAAGAAACTTGTGTCAACATCAACGATGCATTAGTTGCTATTAACAGGCATAAACCTGACCTCGTATTTCTGGATATTCGTTTGGGTGGTAATACCAAAGGTGGTTTTGAATTGCTTTATCAGATTAAAGATATACAATTTGATATAATTTTTACCACAGCTTATATTGATGAGAACATAAGCGAAATACGCCGGTGCGGCCTATATTATTTTGTCAAGCCGTATATACAGGCAGAGGTAAACGATGTTATTACGAGGTATTGGGAAAGAACACACGAAAATTACAGCACGGGGCATATTGAGGCGCTCAAAGCCAATCTTCTTGAAGACAATATACAGGATAAAACTATTTATATCACCAATGCGAATGAAAGCTATCCGCTGCGCATAAAGAATATTATCTATTGTTATACAAATGATCCTGTTTTGGGCCTTGTATTTTATTCAAACAATAGTGAATTAATCGCCGCCTCAAAAAAGAATAGTGGTAATGCAGGCTTTTCAGTGCACCCCTGCAATACAAAACCAGCAGACTATGAATGCCTTATTTTGCATACTAAGTTAACTATGAAACAAACCGAAGCAGATTTTGCCCCATTACTTTTTTGCCCGGTACATAAAAGTTACCTTGTGAACCTGCTTCATGTTAAAAAATTTGTCTCCCGCAAAACACGGCCTAGTGAAATCATAATGTCGAATGGCGACGTTCTGCCAGTTTCAGCAAATGGCAAAAACACATTTTTAAAACGAACAGGCAGGTTGTAATTTCCGCGCTAAATAAGTTGGTTTCCCCCACAAAATTATCAATTTCCCTCCAGCTGTGCTGCTTTTGCTCAAGGGCTTTATTTTTAGGATAGTTAAGAGCATTATAATAAGGCCCTTGCTTCTATTGATCAATTGAATAATAGTAGGATAGAAAGTTCGCACTTTCACAAAAGCCTTTAAAAGTATTTTTTATACTATAATGAAAAAGCCCAAGGGGAAATTGACAAAAAACCCTCAAACCAAAAAAACAGCTAAGTCGCTCAACATAATCTCTCTTGATGGCAAAGCGCAGCAAAAAACAATCTTTATAAAGGCTGCTTCGAGTATTTTCCCCATAGAAATAAAAGATATTGTTTACTGTTATTCAAGCGATCCGGTTATTACCTTCATATTTTACTCAGATAATACCGAATTGATTACCGCCGCGAGCAGCAACGAACTTGCTCCGTATCTTGTATTGCACAGGTGCAGTGCAAAGCCCCCCGGCCACGAGTGCCTTTTATGGCGTAAACGGATGACCATGAATGAGGCCGAGATGTCATTTACCCCTTTTCATTTTTGCCTTGTCCACAAAAGCTACCTGATAAACCTGCTGCACGTAAAAAAAATGGTTGTGCGTAAAACCAGCGGTAATGAAATACTTATGAGCAGTGATGACGTAGTGCCGGTATCTGCAAGTGGCAAGCTTTTGTTTATGAGCCTAACCGGGCGGTTATAAATGAAGGTGCTGATTTCTTCAAAATATAAGGTGTTGGCGGCGACTTGGATATTAATTTCCTTAATAGGGTAATTCTGTTAAATCAACATTTACTTTTAATAACAGTTTTATGTCTCTTACCATAAACTAAACTTTTAAAAAATATGGCCGCAAAACGTAAAAGCCTGTTTAAAGCAATAATTCTTCTATTTGTCTTGACAAATCATACTCCGGCGGAAGCACAGCTTACGGGATGGCTTAAAAAGCAAAAAGATAAGATAATTAATAAAATTGACAGCGTCGCCGGTAATAAGGTTGATAAGTTGATTAATGGCAAAGACAACAATGGCCAGTCTAAACCTGGTGCCGGCAGCGATAATAGAAATGGTGCTGGCAACACCCGTCCGAAGGGTTCTTTAATAAAAGACGAGGATTTTGTTCAAAATTTGACCAATCCTCCCCGCGATTCCAATAATACCAGGGTAATGATTGCAAAGAATTTGTACGTTGATATTAAAGGGAGGTACCCGCAAGGATATAGCCCTAAATGGAGATTTATCGGCACACCGGCCGAATTAGATTTTGATGTAGATGATTATGTTTTTCCGTCAACATATCAAAAGCACGAGAAAAAAGCTGTAGCGCTTCTTGACTATGAAGGGAAGGCTGTTTTAGCTTATAACGCATTTGTTACCTGCGACTGTTATGCCGAAATTAAAATTGACAGCTTTACCGTGCTTACCGATAAACCGCAGATTTTTCGGGTTACGAATTTTCAGAAAGTATTAAACGGTAAGATGACTGGTGAAAAGTGCAGGTCTGACTGGAATTCTGCAACATATGCTAACGGCGGCTTTGAAGGTAAAATAACACTTTCAGCAAATGACAATGGCGATATTGTAATGAGCCTGATAATTGAAAATTATTCACAAGAAACAACTAGCAATAATTATGACCCAGCTACAAGATCATACCCTACAAAGGTTAATCCACCTTCGGTATCGTTTAGATATACAGCCAAGAGCATAGTTTTAAACAGCACAGCACAATCAAAAACAAACTATTTTGTAAGCGCACAAACGTCAGGAAAATTTCAGGATCCGTCACAAAGAAATTCTGTTCCCGCCACCCAAGCTTCAAAAAATTTAAACAATTTAAAAGATATAAATGCGAATACGGCAGCAATAGCTAAATGTATTTCTGGCGATTGCCAAAACGGTTATGGCATTCAGGAATCGAGCGAATTTCACTATGAGGGAAATTTTAAGAATGGAAAATTTGACGGAAATGGCACATACACATATCTAAAAAGCTGGTATAAATATTATGTTGGTGGCTTTAAAGAGGGTAAGTTTAGTGGCAAAGGAACATTAGTGAAACAAGATAATGAAAAAATTTCAATGCTTAATTGGATTGATGGTGAAGCTCAGGGCTTAGGCACAATTTCTTATAATGGAATTCCAAGGATTGGGGTTTATAATAACAATTTTGAAATAGCAGGGTATGTTCCTCTTGAAGTAATTAAGCACCATTTGGATACAACTTTTGCAAGGTTTAAAAAATGCAATTTACTTACCCCTACAAAAGTAAACCTGCAGACAATAGGGGCTGCACCTGTTGATTATGATATAATAGATGCTTATGGGCATACGGTTGGTAAGAAGACTGAACTGGAAGAAAAGGATGGCAGTATGGTACTTGATGGCTTTGCAAATAACACAAAAGATACAATTTTTATAAAAGCTTATCGAAAATACGTTTCCACAGAAAAGGGGGTTGTTTATTTTGATGAATCTGTTGGCGTACCTCCGGGAGGGAAAATTTCAGATGCTTATTGGCATTTACCTGAACCCGGTGAGATATTAAGTTTATATTTTGACTGGGCGAAGGATGTGGTTTATTTAGGACAATACATAAGAAAATAAATTTAGCGCACGGAAAGGTGGCCAATAAATAAAACAACGACTATTTCTTGACTAACAAGTATACAAAATAAAAATTGGATAAATTGATATTGGTTACTGTTGATAACAAAACTCCTAAACTAACGTTTTATGAAAAGAATTGCTACTCTTTTTTTTCTAATTGCAGTGATTATTATTAGGCCGAACCACACTTTTGCCCAAAAAGCCAATATTAAAGATTCTCTTGCTTTGGTTGATTTATATGAGAGCACAGATGGACAGCACTGGATAAATAATTCAGGGTGGTTAAACGGGCCGGTTTCTACCTGGAATGGTGTTCTCATTCAGGGGGATGGGCATGTTTTTTATGTTATTTTGGAAAATAACGGATTAAAAGGCAACCTTCCGGCATCTTTAGGGAATCTCAAGGAGGTTCAAATTATCAGGTTAGGTTCCAACAATCTTTATGGCAATATACCTTCTTCATTTGGCAATTTGGCAAATTTAAATGACTTAGAACTGCAGCATAATAATTTAACCGGGAGTATACCTGCATCTCTTCTCAATTTAGATAGCTCTGCGACTTTAAATTTAGACAATAATCGTTTTACTTTTAATGGCATGGAAGCCTTGGCTACTAAGTTTAAAAATGCTTCGTACTCTTCTCAAGATACAATTTTACCTATACATTACAACAACGACAAATTATCTGTTTCGGCGGGGGGCACTTTATCCAACAATACCTACTACTGGTACTATTATGTAAATGGCGTATTGCTTGAGAAGACAGTCGCCGGAGATTCAACATACTCACCAGTAGATGGTGGGGATTATTTTGTTTATGTTCGAAATAGCAAGGCTACTTATTTGCTATTAACCAGCGATACTATCACACTTAAATACGCTGATGCGAATAAACAGGATTCAGCAGCGCTTGTTGATTTATACAACAGCACCGATGGCCCACATTGGAAGAATAATACCGGGTGGCTGGCAGGGCCTGTAAAAAATTGGTATGGCATTACGATTGATGTTAGCGGAAGAGTGGTAAGTATTATTTTAACAGGAAATAATTTAATTGGTAAAATACCTTCTTCCCTTGACAATCTTACCAATTTATCTGTTTTAAAACTGTCATCAAATGGGTTATCGGGCGGCATCCCTTCTTCATTGGGCAATCTTTCAAAATTGCAGTCTTTGTACCTTTCCGGAAATTCATTCACGGATAGTATCCCTTCGTCATTGGGATATCTGTCAAATTTACAAAGCCTTTATTTAAACTTAAACCAGTTATCAGGCAATATCCCTCCTGCATTGGGCCATCTTTCTAATATCCTCTATTTTAATCTGAGCCATAACCTGTTAGGTGGTAAAATACCCTCCACATTAAATAACCTTAAGAAAGCATTATACATATATCTTGATAACAACTATTTTAATTTTGATGGCATGGAAGCCCTTGCCCAAAAAATTGGAGGGATAATTTATTACGCACCACAGCAGAATATTACCCTCAAATTTCTTAATAATACTTTATATGCCCCAGCGGGCGGTACCGTTGGCAACAACACTTACAAATGGTATAAAAGCAATAAACTTATAGCCACCATAAAAGGAGATTCTACTTATAAGCCTGCAACCGGAGGCTCTTACCGCGTGGTAGTTACCAATAGAATAGCGGCAGCTTTAACATTAAACAGTGATTCTTTACTGGCGTTATTTCTTACTTCCTTTACACCAAAATCAGGCACCTATCTAACGAAAGTAACTATTAACGGCAGCGGTTTTTCATATATTGACGATGGTTATTCTTATTATGGAATTACTATCGGTGGCCAACAAACTGATTCTGCCGCAATTATTTCTGACAGCAAAATTGAAGCCTGGGTTGGCAGCGGTGCCAGTGGGTCGGTAATAGTTAGATCGTATTATACCAATGGTCCAACAACTAGTATTGTGGCCGATTCGCTCGGTGGTTTTATATATACGCCCGTGCCAAAGCCACTGGATGCCGGATGGCAATATGCCGGGCCGGTTAAGGCATCAAACAACAGGGCAAATTTTGTTAGCGGCGCCTGCGGCAAGGATAACCTGCCGGTAGTGGCGTATGTGGATGCAGCAAGCCAAAAGGCGGTAATAATTAAATTAACAAATAAAAATACATTTAAGCAGTTGGGGATAGCAGTATCCGGGGGGCCGTGCAGCAACGTTAATTTGGTTCTTGACACTGGTAATAACCCCGTTGTTGCTTACATAGATGCAATACATAACAATGGCATTACGGTTAAACAATTAAATAATGGCAACTGGCAGGTATTGGGAACCGAGGGTTTTATACTACCATCAAGCAATGGAATGGTACCATTTTCAATGGCGATTGATAGTAATAACCAGTTGTATATTTTAACAACCGCCAGCAGCAGCCGTTACCTATTAAACTTATATAAATTTGATGGCGCTTCGTGGACGAAAGTTGGAGGGGATGACTTTGCCAGGTCAGGCGACGGTGATTTTGCAGTGGCAATAAACCCGCTTACTAATACCCCTTACGTTGCATTTGACGATGACAGCCAACGTTCACCACTTAATTACCAGGGTTATGGCTCAATTATGAAATTTGAAGGGGGTAAATGGGCCTACGTGGGCCAGCCGGGATTTGCAGCGGCGCCCCGCGGAGTTTATTACACCGACATAAAATTTGATAATGACGGCAACCCGGTAGCTTCCTTTCAGGATGACAATGGCTTTGAAAGGACCAGCGTATACAAATTTAATAATGGGGCATGGGGCCCGGTAGGCTATAAATATTTCTCAAAAGGGCACGCATATTATCCATACCTGGCGATGGATAAAAAAAGCAATCCATTTGTGATATTCGATGATGCTTCGTATAACAATCAGGGCACGGTAATGACCTTTAACAATAAAACCGGCAGGTGGCAGGTTTTGGGAGGACAGGGGATCTTTAATGCTTTCGGTTTTGTTCGCAATGCAATATTTACAGATAACAACAACACCCCCTGGGTAGCGTTCTCCAATAACGATGCCGGCGGAGCGGTAAGCTTAATGAAATATGTTGGCCCCGGGCAGCCAACCATACTTCCTGCAAAGCCCGATAGTTTATATGCTAACCGTGAAATTACAGATACAAGCGGGTGGACACACTATTATTATGATAACAACACGCCAAATGTTTATGAAGATGATACCTTGCTGTTATCGCTAAAGAAAAATGGCCAGAATATAGGTACTATTGGAGATGGCAAATTTGCTGTTAAGATGGTGGCAACAGCAAAAGCCGGCAGTGATAGCAGTACATTGCTTACCAACCCGCTTATTACCAACACCTCCGGCTATTGGGTAATGAACAGGTATTGGCAGGTAACAGCAACTAAGCAGCCGAAAACCAGCGTCGGTGTAAGGTTCTATTATAACAACCAAGATTTAAACGATGTTAACAGTAGCTACCCAACGCACAATCTTACTAATAACAAAATTATTTTTTATAAAGCAGTTGGTGGAAATCCAGATCCTACCAGTAACCTTTCAGGTGCTACGAAAATAATAAGCGTTTTAAACGGTGCCACTGCAAATGATAGCACATGGACATATCATAAACTAACCGACAGTACCCAGTATGCTGAATACAGTGTGGCAAGCTTTTCCGGTGGTGGAGGTGGCGGAACTGGAAATAACAAAGCCCTGCCTGTAACCCTGTTAAGCTTTAATGGCACCCGCATTAAAACAGATGTGCAACTTAGCTGGCAAGCAACGCAGGAAATTAATGCTGGCAATTATTTTGTAGAACGCAGTCTAAATGGTTTTGATTTTGCAGGCATTGGGAGTGTGCGTGCTACAGGCAACTCATTTATAACGCAATCATACAGCTATCTTGATTATAATGCTGCCTCACTTAATACTAACACATTATACTATCGTTTAAAAATTGCTGATAAAGATGGCAGCTACAGCTACAGCAAAATCATTAGTTTGCAGAATGACGACATAAACAAAACGCTGGTGCTATTCCCTAACCCGACGCACACATCAGCCATTTTACAATTCACAGCTGCTGCCGCTAAAAAATATACTATTAACATAATCACCACAGATGGAAAACTTGTGAAGCTTATAAACATTGCAGCATCAGCCGGTAGCAACAGGGTTGCTATTGACCTTAATAATTTACAACAGGCCACTTACATGATTATAATAATAGGTGATAAAGATAGTAAAACATTAAAGTTAGTAAAAGAGTAACAGTTTATAAAACGATAGCAGCTTTAGGAAAATAGAATGTTAGTCGATGCACAGCTTTTGGCATTATTTCTCAGGAATGAAAGAACTAATTTATTTTAGGTTAGGGAAATTTGTAAGCCTTGTAATTAACAATACATACAACCCGCTGCTTATTAAATTTAAAATTGGGGTTTGATATTTTGCGACGGCCTGTAAAAGTTAAAAAACAATAAGTTTCGTGTTATATTGATTGCATGTCCTACAGCCGGGCAAAGGGCAATTGCCCCTGTGCAATCAGTATAACACGAAGATTAAGCCAAGATACTCTGCTGCTGAAAAAGAGGTAAAGCTGCTGTTCGCGGCTGGCGTGCTGTGCAGCCCGTCCTTATTGCTGCGTTAACAGTTTATCCATTATTTTTTTGTTTTGCTTTCCCTGGTTGTTATAGAGCGTTTCCCATGCTTTTTTATAATTGCTTTCGGCATGGTTATCCAACCACTTGTTGCCAAGTGTGTAAAAACATTTGATTAAAACTATTAAAAACAGCCATTTAAAAACAAGCCGCCATAGCTTTTTTAGATATTCCAGCGTATTGTGTTCGGGAAAAAACAATATCCTGAAAGAATGCTTTTTAGGAAAAGCCTCTAACGTTTTAATAACCTTTTGGAACCAACCGCCAACCAGCGCTTCAAAAACGGCTGTGTTTGGCGGCGTTGCCTTTATTTCTATGTTTTGTAACTTGTCCTTAAATGAGGCAACTTCCAACTTAATGTCGTTCATTTGGCCGGCAAGCTTTGCCTGTGCCTCGTTCACTTTCCCCAAACTGGTTTCCACGTCGTTAATCGCCGGAACCACCACAGCGGTTATTTTATCCATGAATATTTCCCCAATGTCTCCTGTTCTTTGTTTATTGTTTTCCATACATCTTTTTTACCGGTGGATAATTTTGTTACATGCTTTGCTGCTGTTGTCGTTGCCGCTGTTTCCGGCGGTGTTCTGCTTCAACGGTAAACTCGTAAGGCATGCCATGCCCCATTTCCGGCTTCATCAGTTCCGCAATAAGCCTTTCTGCCCGCAGGTCTTTTAACAGGGGCAAATCATTTTTTTGTTCCCGGTTCACATCCTGTTTTTGGGCCAGGGAATGTTTGGGCAACAGCGTTTGTCTTCTTTCTTTGGCCAGCTTGTCGCCGCCAGCGGTATGTTTTTGTTCCTGTTTTCTTTCCTGTTCAATGCGTTGTTTTAACGCCAGCCGCATTTCCGGTTTCTGCTCCAGTATCTTTTCAATGTTGCTTAAGGAATAGCCAAGTTCACTGCCCTTGAACGTTACTTTTTTTTCATCCGTAAAAGAAATGCCCCGCCCTTTTTGCAGCCTGAAACCATCCCGCTCCATCTTCTGCCGGAAGTCTTCAAAATTTTTAGCTTCCAGCAGGTTGTTGCGGATAAATTCTTTCATCTTTTCCTTGCGCATATCAATGCGGTTTTCCAGCTTGTGTTCAAGGCGCTGTTCTTTGGTCAAAAAAAGGTGCGGGCTTAGTACTTGTTTTAACTCGTGTTTCAGTTCTAATTTGCGGCACAATTCCGCTACCCGTTTGTAACTGTTACTGTCGCTTACTGCCTTGCCATCATAGCCCACCCGGTTGGCCAGAATATGGATATGTTCTTCTTTGCTGTCCTTGTGCAGCACGGCGATATACTGGTTGTTTTCCAGTTTAAACGCTTTGGCAAAATCCTGTGCTGCCTCCACCCATTTTTCTTTTGCCAGGTGTTCCCCCGGTGCCAGCTTTAAGGAAAGGTGCAGCACGGGCTTTTCCACTCGGCTGCTTAAGTGTGCCACTTCTGAAAAATCATTGACCAAATCTTTCTTATTTCCAGAACACATATTGTAATACAAAACTTCTGCCCGGTTGAGGTGCTGCAGGCCATCCAACCGGGACATTTCCAGTTTCTGTTCCAGTGCCAGTTCCCGTTTATCTTCAAGGCAGTAAGCGATGGCATGGTAAAAGGATTTGCCCGTTACTATTTTGCCTATCATAATAATTTGTTTTTGATGAGCAAGGCGGTTTCCTTCATGACCAAAGAAAGGTTGCGGTAAAACATTCTTTCTTCAACAGATAATACACCTGTGCTGTTAAGCTTACGGGTGTACTGGTTGATGTTTTCTGCGGTATGGTTGAGTGTCGCTTTTTCCAGTAATATGTCTTTGATAAGCCCGGACTTTGAACTATCAATTTTACCGTTCACACCCATTGTCCGCAAGTATTCCGAAAGGGTTACCCCTGCCTGCTTGGCCTTATAGGCAATCACCTTTCTTTCCATCAAATTGCACATCACGGTAATCTGCTGGTCGCATTTTATCTTTTTAGGCGGCCTGCCGCCCTTGTTCCTGCTCACGTTTTCTGTCACGCTCATTTCATAAAGTCTTTAACAAATTAAAGTGTCTGCTGTATTATCTTTCCGAATGCCGTCCGAAGGCGGCATGAGGAAAGCCAGCGTTTTGGCCATGCCAAAACATAGCTGGCTATTGAAGCGGAACAAAACCGCCAGGTTTT
>JBEHYP010000018.1:0-42925 GCA_048498115.1 Bacteroidota bacterium
GCTGCCAAAGCTGAGCAACTACCATACGCTTAAGATCATTTTTCCCGAGTACACTTATCACCCGCAGGAAATACTGAAAGGGTTTTATCTTTTTTGCAACCAGTACGCATTCAATTACAAAGTAGTGCACAATATTGCCAATGATCCTATAAAAGAAGGGACTGCTTATATTAATTTAATGGAAAACGACCTGGTAATTTTGATAGAAAAGATTTTGGCAACAAAGATGAAAGTAGGCAAGCACATCGGCATCATCTCGTATAACGAAACTCCTTTGAAAAAAATTATCCTGAACGGCATCACCACCATTTCCACCGATTTTCAAATGATGGGCGAAAAAGCTGCTGAATTAATTTTGAATAAATCTGCCGAGCACGTGGAGATACCTTTTTATTTAACGATGCGGAGCTCACTGTAATGCCCGTCAGCATATTTTTACCACATCAATTTTTAGCAACGCTCCCAGCTTTTCTATTTTTGAGCTGATATGGCCAATGCCCACGGCGCAGTGATGGGCAGGGCAATAGCTGTTCCAGTCATTCACAAATTTTCTTGCGCCGACAGAAAATTTATACCGGCTGTTCGTATTGCCTATCTGGAGTATTGGCCCGCTCACCGATTCGCCTTCGGCAACCAGCAATATCAATCCCCCGCCGCGTTTTTCAACCACCGATAACAATGTTACCGGCCCGTTTTTTACAGACATTTCTACTGAAACACCCATTCCCACTTTGCCATGGTATAAGCCTAACGACCGTACTTTTGTTTTGCCTTCTGCAATGGCTATATGCCCTGGGCCATCGTGCCCCATTAATACCACATCTTCATTATAATCCATTGCATAATATTCGGTAAAGGAACCGCCGGCGCCAAAGCTGTCCATTATCTTCATAGCCTGCACGTTTTTAATTTCATATTCACCAGCCACCGGTACGCCATTGGCCGTTAAAAGAGAAGTGCCCAGGATGATGGATGCCATTACTTCTTCATTGTCTGCATTACCGGTGCCTTTATAATAATAGGCTAATGACCCAAGCTTATATTGCTGCACCAGCTTATCAAGCGCCACAGAAGTAGCCGCAGCGCTCTCAAGATCTTCTTTCCTGCAGCCTTCCTGTATGTCAAATGCTTCGTAAAAGAATTCCAGCCTTTCTTTGGTTTCCTTAGCTGATACTTCTTTCCGTAATGAAGCCAGCTCTTCCACTTCAATGATCTCCATGTGCCCTCCAAAATGGGCATATTGCCGGGTAAGGTCTGTATAAATATCCAGCATACCGCTGTAGTAATGTCCCATGCAACCCATGCGGTTATACGCCATGGTGTGGGCCACTTTTGCAGCTTCCACCCATTCGGTTATTTCATTCCAGCATGGGGAATCGTTGTGCAGCATACCGGTAACCTGGTAAAATTCAATGCCTGTCCTGTTGAATACATTGGCAATCTCCGGCACGGGGCAGGCAGAACAATAAGCCAGCCATTCACCGGTCATTTTTGTACGGTCCTGCATGGCGTTAAACACAGCATAATCTATAGCGGGCTCAGGTGAAAGGTTTAAAATAATTACCGGCACTTTTGCACGCTGCACCACGGGCAGCACTGTAGAAGACAACGCATAAGTGGTTACATACAAAAAAATCAAATCAACATCCTCTGTCCTGAACAATTTGCCTGCAGCAAATGCCTTATCCGTTGTATCTACCAGGCCAGCGTTCACAACAAAGGGATGAACCCCCGTGAGCTTTTCTTCCACCTGCTGTAAATAACCTTCCAGCCTTTCTTTTAACCCGTCAAATTGCGGCCAGTAGGTATCTAAACCTACACCAAACAAGCCTATCCTTACATTTGATTGCTCCATATTTTTTTGAAATTATACAGTAGTCATCCCGGCAGTACATTACCGGGAGACAAACTTATACTCATATGTTTTTGTTTCCCCCGGAAGTAAAGCTACATTCATAATAATAAACCCATCCTGTATGAAAAAAGACGGATCTTCTTTAACCCGGGAGTGCAGGGGCATCTTAATACGGATACGCCTTTGCCGGGCGCTTTTTGATAAATTTGAAATGGTAATATTCATGCCGCCCATATCCCGCTCAGCCGAGAGCGAAAGCGCTCCCGTAACCATCAAATTACTGAATGCTACTTTCTTATTGTCCCATGCACCAGGCAATGCAGGGAAAACATCAATATACTCGCTGTTATCAGGATCTACCATCATCTGCGTTACATTGCATATATAAGCTCCATGTGCGCCGATCTCCGGTGTTAAATTATAATATCCTTTCGATTCTGTAAAGCAGGTTTTATCATACAGGATATCCGGTTTTTCAAAATTCCTCAGCCACAGCAAAGCATCATTGCCTGAATAAAGCTTTGAAGCAATGACTCCCATCCAGCCATTGTTAAAAACATAATTCCCGGTTGTGGATTTGGCCGCGTTTTTATAGCTGGGCAAAACCAGTGGGTTATCTTTTTGCATAACATTATCCCACCATACAGGCTGCAGCCAGGTAGCATCGCCAACTCCTTCTTTTGCAACAGCGCCTATACTGCCGGCAACCAGGGAATCACCATTCAAAGTCGTGGAAGGTATGAGAATGCGGCCTTCATATTTTGACCACTCCGGGTCTGCGATACCCCGTTTCACACATTCAGTGTACCCCATCAATGCAGAGGCTTGCTGCACCGTGCTGGGCGCATACCTGCAGCGGTATCCTTTTAATAACCTATCATCAAAAACCAGGTCGGATAAAGAAACGGTCGTAGTGGATTTAAGTATGTCAAGAGCAGCATCCCTGTAAGGTTGATCATCGCTGAAATCAAGGTACGCAAGGGCCATCACTGCCGCATTGGCGCCGGGGTAGTTTGAATACAGGTTGCTTCCTTCACCCACAGTGGGCTGTATGCACAATGCCCCGTCATAGCCCATCAGCGTAGTGTACTTTGCGCCTGCCGGGTACTTTTCCTGCACCAGGTGATGCTGAAGCCCTTTTTGCGCATTTTCTTTTGCTTTGGGCAGGATAGTATAAAGCCAGCCGGCAATATTTTTTGCTTCATTTAAGTGTGCTGTATAGACCATGGCAAGCTGGCTGAGTGTCAGATCATACTCTGTGCACACTGCTCCCCCAAAGCTTTCCACATCTGTTGAATTGCAGCCCGGCGGAATGTGGGACTCTCCAAAATAAACACCATGATAGTACAGGGATTGGGCGTAGAGCTTCATTACGGATTCATCCGGTACAGATATCTTTGACCGGTTGAAATAAGCTTCCCACCAGGCGGCCGTTTCCTGCCGCAGCTTATCATAGCCTTTTTGCCGGGCAGCCAGTGCTGTTTTCCATGCGTATGCTGCTGGGTTGTTCCCGGTTTTGGGATCAAAGGACGATGCCGGGGCAATATAAAAAGTAACTGTTTTACCAGCTTCCTCCGTGCGGTAGATCATATTGTTGCCCGAAACATGAATAGCAGATTGAGCCCCTGCTGCAACAGCCATGGATGCAGTGCTGGTGCCCCGCCGGGTTGCCGTTATTACTCCACCAAGCATAGCTCCATTCGTTTGCTTTGCAACGGATGTTTCCTGCCACCCGGCATGCGGCCCGGCGTAAATACCCTGATTGTTGTATATTCTTACGTCCTGCTCTACTTCAATTTTCAGTTGTAAGGGAGAAGGTGCGCCGGCATCATGAACACGTATAACTAATACACCCTCGGGAGTCACGAAAATGTTCCTCTTTGTCGAGAATGAAACGCCATTCACCACTAATTTTAAATCGATCTCGAGCATGCCCGTACTGATATCCAGGTGATGGTTAAACGCCGTGATCGTACCCGGCTCAAATGAAGCCCCATATCCTGATCGCAGCAGGAAGGGATTGAAGCGATGGCCTTCCTTATCCCACCAGTATTCATGGCTGAAATAGGGTTTATGTTGATGATTAAAGGGCGTTTCTTTAACGAGGCCCGGTGCTTTATCATACCCAAAACCCCAGGGATCTACACGAAGGACCGTACCTCCCAGACCGATCGATTCATGTTGATAGTAAGGATAGTTCAACTGGTCTGTCCCGGATTTTATTATAGCGCTTTTTTCCAGGGTCTCCTTCCACTCATCGCCGGGGTTAATTTCTTTACTCGGATCTGTACCGGCTGCCACAGCATGTCCGCAGCACAGCAAAACCCCTGCTATTATCCAGGTATATTTCTTCATGTTTCATTCATTGAAAAAGTGTACTATTCCTGCTTACTATTTTTTCTGTATTGCAGCCCTCAAAGTTGCCCGGGCTTAATTGGAAGTTATGCTCCATTGTGATTTCTGACCCGTAGGTGCTGTATAAATAAAATATTTGGCCAGGAATGCATTGGTATTTTTTTCCAGTAGGTTCAGCGCCGCCATTACAAGCGTGGGGTCGTTCCTGTTAGCGCTGTCTTTTGCAAGCAGCTCTTTCATTTCATTGATATGCTCTTCAGCAATGGGGATACCCATTTTTACAGAAGCACGCATTATATTGGCCAGGTTGGTTTCCCTTAAATGATACACATACGACAGCGTGGTTCTCCTGAACCCGTTCAGTTCTTTTAACCCGTTGCTGAAATATTCTTTATATGCATCGGGCACATCGTTTTTAATGGCATTGCCCAGGTCAAGGGCGGCCTGCATTTTTTTTACTGCCTGGTCGCAGCGGAGCTGGATATCTTCCCTCATCCAGAAATTAGGTTCATTGGTTTCATCTGTACGCATAAAGGAAGTACGCCTCGTAGATTGCCAGGAAGGCGTTTGCCAGCTGGCACCTTTCAAGGCTGCGGCAGAAAGCAAATGATCAGGATCGCTTTTGCCTACTTCCCTTGCCAGCCATGATACATCCCAGGGATACAGCTCGATGGCTTCTGATATAAGCTTCCAGTAAGCGCCGGCCTTACCGGCAACCGGCCCGTAAGGCGCTGATAATTTACTCAACGCTTCTTCATCAGTAATGCCGGGGTTTGAAAAGAACAAAGAAGATGCCCGCAGGTTAGGATCTTCTTTCCCGGGAATGTTGCCATAATATTCTTTTATGCCCGTCAATTTACCTGCTGCTGCTATTGCCCTGAGCGCCCTCAGCGTAGCCAAAGGCGCAGCAATATCCAGGTAAGGCTCCAGCTCCTCTGTAGGGCTGCCGAGCCAAACTTCGCCTATCACATTTATTTTTCTTGCTTCGGCTTTGGTCAATACATTTTTAAACCACCTGTCTGCCGGTAGCGCTACCTGCACTTCGGCAATATTGGAGTGAATGGACAATCCAACGCTGGTGGAGTCTAACAGATCAATGGCGCTGTACACTTCCCCTGCAGAAATTTCCCAGGGTTCCCACCATAATTTGCCGTCCGGGTTCAGCTTTTTCCAGGTTTGCGCCAGCGTGTTTATAAAATGGGCAACACGTTTATCAACCGGTTTGCCATGGCAGTTTTTGCACGTACCCCATTCGCTGCACAGCCAGGCGTTTTGATCATAAGTATATACCAGCAGGTCATCAACGCCCGGGAATTTTTTATAAAATGCATTCAGCAAATAAATGTACCTGTCAATGGTATGCTGCGAAGAAATACAATTATCAAACGGGTCTTGTGGAGGATAGCCTACAAAGGGGGCGCCGAAATGAAAAATAGTGCGCATGCTGTGTTTTTTGCACAAGGCAATCCGTTGCTGCAGCGCTGCAGCCCTTTTTTCAATCCGTTCATCTGTCCGCAGGGTTTTAGCTGAATCTCTGTCCACCGCAAATGCAAATTCCTCCGGCAGCTTTACCACGTCTTCCAGGTTGAGCGCTTCGTCATTAGGCCTGTAGCCCCAGGCAATATCCAGTTGCATGGCATTGAACCCAAGCGCTTTTAATTTCAAAAGGTTGGAATCATTCCATTCCACCTGCGGAAAAGAAGGAGCACCCATAATGCCTACCCGCAGGGCAATTGCATCAGCGCCCTTTTTTTCTTTTGGCGTATTACAGCCCGGTGTAAAAAATATAGTCAGCATTATCAGCAGCAAACCTGCCCATACATTGGTATTCTTCATGCTTGTTTTTTTTGATTATATCTTATTTGGCAATAAGCATTTTCTTTGTAATTACTTTACCATCTATTGTCAAAACATAATAATAAACACCCGGCGGGTATTTGTTCCCGTTAAATACAACAACATGCTGCCCTGCCGGCTGGAAACCGTCTGCAACTGTTGCTACAGGCGCACCCACAGCATTGAAAATCTTTAAAGAAACCTTAGCGCCGGAAGGAATGCTGTAAGCTATATGTGTGAATGCGCTGAAAGGGTTAGGATAATTCAGCACATCCGCGTGCAGGCTGGGCAATGCTTCTTCATTTTTTGGTGGTTCAGAAAAATTGGCGGTCCTCATTTCGCCGGGGAATCCTGAAACAGGCACAAAACGTATCATGTCCAGCACATATTTTTTTGAACTATAGGTAGTGCTGTTGTAACTGTTAGATATAATAATCGGGTTGAGCGTGCTGTGGGAAAAAGTGCCGTTCAAACGGTAAAAGCCTGACCACTTTCCAACAGAATTGCCCTGCTGGAAACTGCCGCCCTGGTTTGCTGCCGACCGGTTTTGATTAATTGCATCGCTGGTGTTTGTTCCGTTCACAGCATACTTTGCATTGGTAGCATTCACGTTATCTGAATTAAGATAGTCCCATGACACATCAATATAATAATCACCTGCCGGCAGATCGGCAAATACATTGGGGTCAAGTTTTGTTGCGAAAGATTTTCCATTGGTGACCGTATATTGATAACCCAAACCCTGCATACCCCAATGGCTGCCCACACCTGAAGAGCCTGAGCTGGTAACCGATAAAACAGGCATGCTCTCAAAATCCGTAGCTGTGCCCAACGAAGTATTATCCACGATCGGGTAGTCAGAAAGCATAATGGCATCGCTTTGTAAATATTCTGTACCATCTACAGGATCATCCTGCGAAATACGGAGCCTTGTGCCCGGGGTAATATTGAATTTTTTATTTCCCAGCAGGTACCAGCCGGAATAAGTATCGTCTGAATGGCTGATATTATCGGCATGTTTTGTCTGGTCTTTCGTGCCGTTAAATTTATCTTCTGTGTAGTCGTAAAGGCGGTACCTCGCTGCATTGGGACGGTAAGGCCCGTTTTTATGCCACATTACATAAATGTATTTTGATTTACCTGCGAAAGCGCCCAGGTCCTGTTCTGCCCAGCTGGAGGAAGCCGGCGAAGTATTATACTTGCCTGCGTTCAGCCAGGTTTGCCCGGAGCTGCTGAAAGGCGTGCCGCTGTATATCCATCCCGGTTCGCTGCCCTTTATGATATCCAGCGAATGGGCAGCTTCTGTATAAGAGGGAGACAGGATAGTATCGATCCTGTCTTTATTGTTCCATGCAAAGTAAACAAGGTAGGCAACAGGTTTTTCGCTGAACCCTGCTGCAGGGCTTTCGTTGCAGGTGCCAACGTTCTGCATGGGCCATCTCTGCCCCGTATGCCCCCGCAATGCAATCACTGAAATAAGACAGGAGCCGGAATCTGTGTGGTATTTTACTTCAGGCAGCCGGTAAATGCCGGGTGTGGGATGCTCCGCAGGTAAGCAACCGGTATATAATTCGGAGGTATCTAACGCAATAAGGTTTTCAGGTATCCTTATCCAGCCATGCACTGTACCGTTGCTGTTGGCAGAAGATACCATTCCGCTGAAAGAAAGTGCGCCGACATTAATGGTCAGTGATGCTCCTGTTCCGCTGGAAGACCATTGTCCTTCGCTGATGCCGATCTTGACAGAAGAATTGCTGCTCCAGCTGCTGTCTGTAGTGCTGGCAGCAGGATTGTACATTCCCACCCAGCTATCCCTTGTAAGGGAAAAATAGATATTCCCGTCAGTGCCCAGGGAGGGAAACTGCGGGTAGTCAATTCCTTCCAGGGCTTTTGTCCATGTACCATTTGATACATTGATCTTTGCAAGCAAACCTGCATTGCCATGATCTGCCTGGTCAGACTCGGTGCATAGATACAGGTACTGCTGTGCAGCGTCCAGCACCAGGCCCCTGCAGCGCCAGATGCTGTCCACCAGCGTGGTAATGGTTCCATTGGTGGCCCTTTTTTTAACGGTGCCGGGTACCCCAAATTCAGGATTGCCATATTCGCTAAAATATATTGTGCCGTCTGAAGCTACTGCTACACCCTCAGCGGAATAAGGCAGCCCGCTTATTACAATATCCACCGTGCCGGAAGACTGGTTCCATCTTGAAATGCGTGAAGGCGATTCTGTTGCGAAATATACATTGCCTGCATTGTCTGTTGTCAACTGCCTCGGCCTCGTTATTCCTGTAACGATATCGCTTTCTGCACCCGCAGCAGTGATACGGGTGATTTTGCTGGGGTTGCTTACATCGCCCAGCTCCCTGCCTACAAAAACATTGTTGCTGCCGTCTATTGCCAGGCCAAACATTCCCGTCATGCCTATCCGCCTCACTGCAATAGTGCCGTTGGTATTCAGTTGCCGCAGCTGCTGGTGCCCGTACTCGGTAAACCACACAGCGCCATTGCCTGCCACAGCCGTGCCGTAAGAATAATGACAGGGGGCCAATAACCGTAATCCTTTAGGAGTGGTGCCCATCGTTTGGGCATGCGAAGCTTTGCAGTGCAGCAACAGCAGTGCACTGAGGCAAATGAACCGTCTCATAAAATGATATTTTAGCTGAAAAAATTAATGCCCGTTCATCAGCGCTGCCCTTCAGGAGCGATCCAGATATTCCAGTTGGGCTGCGCATCAGACTCCCATGTCAACGGGTGGAAATTCCTGTTGAGCCATTCTTTTGGATTTTGATTGAACTCCTTCAATTTATCTGCCGCCATTTTATACCCGTTGTCAATATCTTCCTGCAAAAGCTTCCGTATCCGCCCGCATACTTTTTCAAACTGCACAGGATCGCCCTGTACTGTACGGGCATCGTGGGAAGCAATGGTCAATGCAAAATGCAATCCTTTTCCTTTAACGGAGCGTGCCATGTTGTTGATGGCCTCCCGCTGCTTTTTAATATCCTCCACCATGCTTTCGTTTTCAGCAATGGCTTTGTCAAAATACTCCACGGCTTTAAAGCCCAGGGCGGCAGCATCTTCCAGGCGCAATCCTGCATCTTCAAATATCCAGGGGTGCGCTATCTTGGCATCCGTCAGCATAAAATTGGCCCGCCGGTTGGCTTCCCATATCGGAGTATTCCAGGTGCCGTTCACAATCTTTACAAAATCCCAGTCGTGCTCTCCCACGCTGTGCAGGTCCAGCCCCATCGGCCCGATATTATAAGTAACATCCCAGGGGAAGGCTTCCACTGCCTGCGCCACATATTCCCATGCCTTGATCATCCAGGGAGCGCTTTTCTTTCCATAAGGGCTAGCCACTTTTTGAAGCAGCACATCCATGGATGCATCCGGCTCTTTCATCCATGCCTTCAGCATAGCGAAGTTTACAGAATAAGTAGAAGGTGCAAAACCATAATATTCTTTAACGCCAACCACCCCGGTCATCTCCTTCCAGCCGTTCATTTGTTCATACACCAGGCGGGGGAAATAATCATCAATCTGGTAAAGTGGCTTGTACAATGTATGGTTGATCTCGCCGATCACCGGGATCTTATGCTCGTAAGCAAACTGCACCAGCCGCTTTACACCCAGGTCTGATTTAAAAGAGCCGTCATTGAATGGATATACTTCATTGCTGGTGGATGAATTCAGCATAAGCCCAAAGCCATCCGCATCAATTTTTTTCAGGATGTCTATCGTCTGGCCTTTTGAAATTTCCCAGGGCTTCCACCAAAGCCTGGCCTGGCCATTGGGCCGGCTGTCCTGCATGGTTTTCTTAAGCATATTTAAAAAGCCCGGCAGCCTGTCGCTGATGGGTATGCCTGTACACCGCGGGCATGGCCCGAATTCGCTGCAGATCCATGCCTGCTGGTCATAAGTATATATCATTATGTCATTCACTTCGGGGAAAGTGGTCATAAAATTCTTAATGAGGTCTGCATACTTTTTCCTGATGGTATCTTCCAGTATGCAGCCGGGCTTCACGGGATCTCCGTTCAATACTTTTGGAATGCCAAACTGGGCAATTGTTTTAAACCCGTGCTTCTGCGCCTGGCTGATCCTGTACTTCCATTTTGCGGTCTGCTCTGCATCTAAATCTTCCATGTTGATCACTTCGTTATCAGGCTTGCCACCCCATGCCACACTTAACTGCAGCATATTTACACCCAGCTCTTTAAGGCCGTCCAGTTGCTCATCGTCCCATTTTATATCTTTAATGGCAGAAGGGTTGCCCACGATGCCAATAAAATATTCGTACCCGCCACGCTCCTGCTTTACAGGTTTATTTTTCGATTGAGAAAAAGAAAGCATGGGTGCACAGGTGGTAAGCAACACCGCGGCAAGAAATAGTTTTTTCATGTATTTATTTAATTGAAGTATGTAATAATAAATATGGCCTGGTACAATTCCATTAACAACGCATGCGATCAATACCCATCATTCTGCGTAATATTTCCATTAGATAAAGTTACCTGCGCCTGTGGCTTTGGAAATAATTTCAGCCTCGAATTATAGTATTGCGACCGGCCCTGCAAATTAAGCTCCTGCTCCAGGCGGCCGGTCCTTATCCAGTCAAACCAATTCTCTCCTTCGCACATAAACTCCAGCATCCTTTCTTTATACAGCAGCTCCCTGAAAGCTTCTTTTGAGCCTGCATCCGCAGTGGTGTAATCAGCAGGAATGCTGCGTGGCGGGTTACCTGCTTTGCCATTGCGGGCTCTTTGCCTGATGGCATTGAGCGCACGGAAAGCAAGAGGCGTAGGGCCGTTCACTTCATTTTCGGCTTCGGCCAGGTAAAGCACAAGGTTGGCATACCGCAGGTAAGGCCAGTTGTTCTCATTATCGTTCCACGTGGTGCCCGTGCTTTGAAATTTCTTTTCTAAATAACGGGGGCCCAGCGGATCAACATCGGTGGTTACCATCGTCACTTCCCTGCGGTAATCGCCTTCTTCATAAAAGGTCCTTGCCCAGGTATTCATTGACAGGCCGGCCACAGAAGTGGGAAAAGCAGAAGATAAATAGCCGGCCGTAGTTTTATAATTGATCTCGTACACTGCTTCTGGCCCGTTCTCGTCGGCTGCCTGCGCTATGTTGGGCACGTTGGCGCCGCCTGCCCCTGAATAAGCAGGAGAAACCACCAGGTAAAACAGGCGCTGGAAATCCGGCTCCAGTGAATAAGTAAAGGGACTGGCCGCCTGCGAAGGTGTATTTTCATTCACGATCGTTTTAGCAAGCGTAAGCGCATCCTGCCACTTGGAAGCATCATTCAGGGGGGCGCTGGCCATATACACATATACTTTTACCAGCAGGCCCACCGCCGAGCCTTTTGTAGCATAGCCCGGGCCATAAGGATTTTGAAGGGCCAGTAAAGAAGCTGCCTGCTGCAGGTCTGCCACAATTGACTGGTACACTTCTGCCTCAGATGATTCGGGCAGGGATGCATCGGCAAGCGTGGTGGTGGGCGTAAGGTGCAGCGGCACTTTGCCAAATAATCTTACCAGGTCAAAATAAGCTGTCGCCCTTAAAAAATACAATTCACCTGTCAGCGCATCTTTCCTGCCTTGATCAAATGATACTCCCTGTATCTTATCCAGTGTAAGGTTAATATTATTGATCAGCTGATAACTTGTTGTCCATAATATGTCAGAGAAGTACCAGTTGGATTCAAAAGTCAGGTTCTCCCAGGGGTCGCCTGCACCTCTCAGGTAATCTCCAGCGGGCCAAGTGGCTGCATAATGTATGCCCCATGAATACAGGTTCATGCCGGCGTGTATACCAATGGCGCCTAAAGTGGCTGTTTCAAAATCCGCCTGTGTTTTATAAAAATTATTCGGGGAAACAGTAGAAAGGGGCTTTTCCTCCAGTTGCTTTTTACAGGAGAAAGAAGCAATGGCCCAAACCGTTATCAATAAAAATTTTATGCGTTTCATACGATTGATTTTATTGTTTTAAAATTGAACATCTACACCCAGTGTCCACATGCGGGTGCGTGGATAGCTGCCTATATCTATTCCGGGTGTAAGTATATTTTGCCCGTACCCGCTCACCTCAGGATCGTACCCGTCATAGCTGGTAAATGTATAAAGATTGGTAGCGGTAAAATAAAGCTGGAGCTTGCTTAACCATGTTGGCTTTTTATTAAAATTATAGCGCAGCGAAACGGTTTTGATCCTTACAAAAGATCCCTTTTCTATCAGCCGGTCAGAAGTAACATTGTTTACTGCCCCTGCAGAAGGACGGGGATAATAAGCGTCTTTATCTTCCGGTGTCCAGTAATCGCTGAGGTACTTTTGCGAAGGCACGCCAAAGTAAGAACCATACGTGCTGTACAGCAGGTTTTGGTTCAGCACATCCTGCCCTATCATGCCCATTACGAATACATCCAGCGCCCAGTTCTTGTAAGTAAAGTTGTTGGAAAAGCCAAAAGTATATTTGGGAAAAGCATTGCCTAATTTCACTTTATCTTCATCGCTTATCTTGCCGTCATTGTTTACGTCTGCAAATTTCAGGTCGCCTTCAAAAGTTGACCCGCCAAAAACAGGCGCCCCGTCAGCAATATCTTTGGCTGTTAATAAGCCATCGGTTTTATAACCCCAGAAATCACCTAACGGACTGCCTACACGTAACCGGTGTGTGTAATCTGCATTGCCGCTGCCTGCATTATAAAATTCAACACCGGGGCCCAGGTCCAGCACTTTATTCCTGTTAAGCGAATAGTTAACGGATGCATTCCAGGAAAAGCTTTTATTCTTCATCAGCAACCCTCCCAATTCCACTTCCAGGCCTTTGTTTTCTATAGAACCCATATTGGTAAGGATGGTAGCATAGCCTGATTCGGCAGGAATGCTTTTGTACTGGAGCAGATTATCGGTTGTCTTTTTATATACGTCCACTGTAAGCCTGTACCTGTTCTGCGCAAACCCTAATTCCAGCCCTGCATCCGCCTGTTTGGTGGTTTCCCAGGTAAGGTCTTTGTTTTCGGACGTATTGGTTATGATACCGGTTGCCGCCCCGTTGATAAAGCCATAAGAAATAGGCGACAGTGATGCAAGTGACTGGAACGGGCTGATGGCCTGGTTGCCGCTGGTGCCATAGCTGAACCGCAGCTTGGCATTGGATACCGTATTGCGCAGTGGCTCAAAGAATTTTTCATCCGAAAAAGTCCAGCCCAGGCCGACAGAAGGAAAGAAAGCCCATTTATTATTTTCTGCAAATTTGCTGGAGGCATCTGCCCTGCCTGTAAGCGTGAGCAGGTAGCGGGATTTATAGCTGAATGCAAACCTGCTGAAGCCTGATACAAGGAATGATTTGGCATAGTTCGTTACGGGAACAGACCGGTTTGCATATAGCGGCAGCAGGTACAGGCCATTGTCTGTAGGAACAGATAAAAGCTCGCCGCCCAGCTCTGTGCCCCTTGCATTTTCAAACTGAAAGGAAGAACCGGCTACTGCATTCACATTAAGATCGCCGGCAGTTTTATTAAAAGTTACAAAGTCTTCATTAATATAAGACTCGGTCCTCCAGGTGCTTTGAAATGTTTTCTGACCACGGTCATAGCCCAGCTCTGTATTGTTGCTCCAGTACATATCATTCAGGCTGGTGCCGCCGTTGTATGCGCCCCTCACTGTAAAGTTGAAATTGTTGTTGAATTTATATATGAGGTCTGCAGTGGCCTGGAAAATATTGTACCGTCTTTGATTGATGGTGTTTGCCAGGTCATGAACAGGATTGAGCATGCCGGAGGAAGCGCCCCTGTCAGGTAATAACAAATATATTTCGTAAGCCCTGTTGTCGGTAGATAAAGTGGGGCTGGCAAGCAGGGCTTTTAAAATGGAGCCACCGGGCGATAAGCCGCCGGGCGTGGTGTTCTCGTTGGTGCTTTCGGCCCTGTCGTTTAAGTCGGCAGCATAGCTCACGTTGACAGCGGTGCTGAATTTGCTGTTCAGCTTTGCATCAATATTGGCCCTTACCGCAGCTTTCTGGTATTTCGAATATTTTACAACGCCTTCATCCCTTAAGTAGTTGCCGGAAACCAGGTAACGCACCGCATCATTTCCGCCGCTCATCGTTAGCTGGAAGTTATGCGTAACGGAAGACCTGTATATTTCTTTCTGCCAGTTTGTTCCGGTAGCCAGCTCCTCCGGCTTTGGAAAGTAAATGCTGTCCTGCCCGTTGGAAGTTACTTTATACGTTCCATCGTAGTAAGGCATCCCGCCGGCGTTGGTCCTTGCCAGGTTGATAAAATCAGCAAATTCTTTGGCAGTTGCCAGCGGTATTATTTTGGGCGTTTCCGCCATGGTGGTATAGTAATTAAACCCAACAACGCCTTTCCCGGCCCTTCCTTTTTTCGTGGTGATCATGATCACCCCGTTGGCGCCGCGTGAGCCGTAGATGGAAGAAGAAGACGCATCTTTTAAAACTTCCACGGATTCCACATCGCTGGGATTAAGAGATGCAAGGGCATTGGTAGGTGCAAAGCCGTTGACCTCGCCTGCTGATCTTGTATTGTCGTTGTATTGCGGCACGCCGTCAATTACATACAATGGCTGGTTGCCGCCTGACAAGGAAGTAGCCCCTCTTACCTGTATGCTGATGCCGCCGCCGGGTTCTGCTGATGTGCTCGTGATGTTTACGCCTGCCATGCGCCCCTGCAATGCATTTTCCAAAGTAACGGCCGGTGTTTCACCGATGGTTTTGGCAATCACGCCGGAAGAAGCACCGGTAAAGTCTCTTTTCTTAACCGTGCCATACCCGATCACCACCACGTCATCCAGTGTGCTGATGTTGCTGTTGAGTGAAACGGTAATTTGTTTTTGCGGGCCCACCGTCACTTCAGTAGCTGCATAGCCTACTGCCGTTATGGTTAGCACATTGCCGGGCCGGGCCGCAATACTGAAAGAGCCATTGTCAGCGGCCACCGTGCTGGTAGCAGTGCCCTTCACTTCAATGGTAGCGCCCTTTAAAGGTTTTCCTGCTGCATCGGTAACTGTTCCTGAAATAGTGGAGATGTCCTGCGCCTGTGCCTGCACGCCCGCAAAGAGAAGTAACAGCAAAAATATTTTTTGCCAAAAAAGAAGACCTTTTTTCATATAGCATTGTAGTTTTCGTTACGTGTTATAAGATAACACGGAGTAAAAGTATAGCGGGTAAATAAGTTTACTATCCTGTGCTATACTGTTATGTCCGCATTTTTAATAAATCTTGTTGCGCTAGGAAAACTATGAGGCAATGGTGACACAGAGATTTCATATTTAAAATTATTTGACCCATTTTATAATAAGTTTTATTTTGGATAACAAAAGCCCATTTGGTATTTGTTCAAGTTTTGTTGATAGTTACTTAAGAATTGAACAAAGGATTATACCAATACAAGGGTTAGGCATCATTGTTATATCCGCAATTAAATTCATTTTAGGAAACTTAAAAGGACTAGTTTAAATCATTATGAGGTTTGTAACTGAAATTTTGCAGATTATAATTTCAAGCTTAATGTGGCTAAAGATTATCGAGCTTGTTTATCATATGCTACATTATTATCCATCACTGACGTTGTCAGAAGAAAATATGACTAAAGAATGGCCAATTACTTCACTAATAGCAAAGCTGTCAATTATTATTCCTCAACAAATATTAGCTATCGTTTTTAGATTTAAAACTCTTGTCATTTTACTGATCTTAGTGTCTGTTTTCCCTTTAAAACAATGGACAGATATTGTCTCAGGGGTATCTTTATTTTGCGCCCTTTGGATCCAATTGATAAGAATATTGGTTGACCAAGTTAAATACGGCAGTGATTTTTACCTTAGCGGAAATGGATTGCCAAATCCTTTACTTATTAGAAATTTTGGTGGAAAAACTTCAAAATTGAAATTGCAAGCCTTTCTTTATCTTTTCTTGGGACTTTGTGTTTCAATTGTTGTTGGCTTTGCAGTTTTGTTCTATAGCAACTATTCCAATTCAAATGGAAGCGCCTTTAATAATCCGTTTAATTCACCATTGACCATTTTTGACTTCTTGTATTTCAGTATTGTAACATTTGCTACAGTGGGCTATGGTGATATAACACCCTCTAGAGATATGTTACCAAGAATACTCGTATCTTCTGAAATCATTTTAAGTTTTTTAGTGATTATTACATTTATTACTTCAGTATCACTAACATTTAAGATTGACGATAAAGAGACGAATGCCTAACAAAAGTACTGCTGAGAAATGGAGTAAACGGAAGAAATTTCAGCATTAGATTGTCTTGTCCTGAAATAAGCTGATTGTAAAATACTTGAGATCCCCTTCAAATCAAGCTATTCGTTAAGAGCCGCCTCTGGAGATGTACGCAAGGTTTCAGCAGGTTTTTTACTTCTATCCTTTAGGTCAAAGTGCTTACATAATGAAACAAGAAGTTTCCCCTAATCGGTTTGCATTGGAAAGATTAATTAATTTTCTTTATTTTAGCAATGCTTTAGTTGATTTATTCCAATAGAACTTCCTGCCCAACTGAAACCCATAAAACAATAGAATCATGAAAGAAAATCAATTTTTTGAAAAGCAAACGATTTCTTCAAAAATCAAAGCAAGCATTGTTTCCGAATATTTTCCCAGCTATTGCAAAATAATAGTCAAGAAAAATATGCCAAGTGAAATCAGATACATTGATCTATTTGCAGGCCCGGGCATTTATGAAGACGGTAACGCCTCAACCCCTATTTTGATTGGGAGACATTGTGCAAATGCGGATTTCTTGAAACAAAAAGTTAGTTTCATCTTCAATGACAACTTTTACCATGAAGAACTTAAAAGAAATTTTTGCAACGAATTTCCTGAAGGAACTTTCTCAAAAATGATTCACTTCGGCAAAAGTACAGTAGGCGAAACACAAGCTATTACAGACTTTTTAATAAAGAATACACATAACGGAAAATTTAATGATAAGCCTTCCTTACTCTTCATTGACCCTTTCGGGTATAAGGGTATTGAAACCAAAGTTCTGGCTGAGTTTTTAAAAAATTGGGGAAATGAAATTTTTTTATTCGTAAATACAAAACGAATTCATCCAGCCCTTGAGAACGAAAAATTTGAGAGCATGATGAATGATTTGTTTCCGACTACTTTGCAAAAAATTAAAACTGATCGAAGATATAAATCGAACGTCTCTGAACGTTTAAATCTTATTATTAATTCCTTGGGAAACGAATATCAATCATTACTGGGGGGCAAAGTGTATTATACAGCTTTTAAATTTCAAGAAGAAGACAGCGATGCTACAAGTCATTACATTTTGCATTTGACAAAAGGTTCACGGGGATATGATCTAATCAAAACAACTTACAATGATTTTGCTAACGTTGGAACTATTTTCGATGGCATAAACACATATACTTTTGATGCCAAAAAACTCGACAAACATTTTAATGAACTTTTTGATTTAAACTCAATCAACATAGACAAGTTGAAAGATGAACTTGCAACTATTTTCAAAGGTAAAAAATTAACTGCAAATGAGGTATTTGAAACTCATCAAACTACCAGCTTGTATAGCAGGAGTCATTATACAGAAGCACTGAGACGACTGGTAGAAGAACAAAAAATTACATCAACATATACGGACGGAAAAACTCATACAAAAAGTGTATTACTTTCAAAAGAATGCATCCTAAATTTTAACTAATGGCAAACTCATCTATAGAATGGACAGAAATGACCTGGAATCCAACAACCGGCTGTACAAAGGTATCTGCAGGGTGTAAATTTTGCTATGCAGAGATTATGACGAGAAGGTTAAAAGCAATGGGACAAGAGAAGTATAAACATGGATTTAAAATTGTAAAAACCCATCCAGAGACCTTAGAAATTCCTTATACTTGGAAAACCCCTAAAATTGTTTTTGTAAATTCTATGAGCGATCTTTTTCATAAAGACGTACCGCTTGATTACATAAAGCAAGTTTTTAAGGTAATGAATGAAAATCCTCAACATCTTTTTCAAGTACTAACTAAACGTGCAGATCGATTATTGGAAATTCATAAACACCTTAGGTGGACTCATAATATTTGGATGGGAGTTTCCGTTGAAAATATGAAAGTTGTAGAACGGATAAATTACTTAAGAAAAACGAGGGCAAAAGTAAAATTTCTATCACTTGAACCTTTAATAGGCGAGTTACCTAACTTAAATCTTAAGAAAATTGATTGGGTTATTGTTGGAGGAGAAAGTGGACATAATCCAAGGCCAATGGATCCTGATTGGGTATTGGACATTCAAAATCAATGCAATAAAGCTAAAGTTGCTTTTTTCTTTAAACAGTGGGGTGGAAAAAATAAAAAAGCTTCAGGGCGTATCTTAAACGGCAGAACATATGATGAAATGCCAGAGGTACATGAGCTCACAAAAAATGCTTGAAACGCACCTCTTCTAAAACTATAAGCCAAACAATACAAAAAATGAGCAACAAATTACTCCTTACAATTCCTCTTGTAATGTTGTTATCTATCAACTCCTTAGCTCAAGACGCTTTAGAGCATAAAAAGCCAATCCCTATTCCAATAACAGAAGCCCTTGACAAAGGAATGCTTGAGCTTAACATTACCGGAGCTTATGACCCCCGTATTTTTTGGGAAGTGATTGACAGAGACGGAGTGCATTATGGTAAGTGTATGGCAATTGTTTTAAGGAGCAAAATCGACAGCTTTATATATCCTAAGCTTGATTGTGGTACTTTGTTGGTTCCAACAGATGATTCAGTCCAAATAATGATTACCACCCATGAGGCACAGTTTCCACTATATCCACATAGTACTTATGCAACGAGGTTTTATGCCATGTGTACAGAATTTCATGACAGGGCACCTACAGTGGCTACAACTTTTCGTATTGGAAAAATGGCTGACAGCTCATTGCTGAAATTGGCGAAGTATTTAGAAGCAGCTTATATGCAAAACATGGTTGGGCAACATGCTGTATGGGCTTATACAGACCAAGTGAATTTTGGTGATTTAAAAAAATACGGAGCAGATAGCATTTCAATTATTAAAACAAAGGAAATTTTGGATGCTGTAAAAATTAAAACTACGCTTAACAAAACAGATATCTCTCCAGTCAATGAGAAGACTTTTACATTGGCAAAGTATTATGTATATGCAGGCATTGGATTGATTGTTATTTTGGTCGTAACAATAATTAGCTTACTTATTACAAAAAAGAAAAGAGCTAATATTAATGCTTAACCGCATTATCCTTGAAGAATAACACACTCAGAAAAAATGTTGTACCTATGTTGTACCTAAAAACAAAATTGCCTTGCAATTATTTGAATTACAAGGCAATTTTTCTAAATTTCTGCGGACTGGACGGGACTCGAACCCGCGACCTCCGCCGTGACAGGGCGGCATTCTAACCAACTGAACTACCAATCCTAATATTGAGCATATTTACCGGCGGCTTTACAACCATTGCAAATACACTTTATTACATTTTTTTTAATTTCTTTTCCCGGAACAATACTTCACTTAATCAACTGAACTATCAACCCCGGAACCCTCTTCCTACAGTCAAAATCACGATCGATCTGCCTGCATTTTTTAGGGAGTGCGAAGATAAGGTGATTACTATTCCACTCCAAAATTTTTATTAAAAAAATCTGCCTGCTTCATTTTATATTTGTATTTCCGATTTGTTCACATCCAGACAAAAACCGCAAACCGATATTATGCCGGAATTAAAGAACAGACAGTTTTTAGATTTTGAAAAACCGATCAAAGATTTATACGATCAGCTGGAAGTGCTGAAAGCAACAGCCGAAAAAACCAAGACAGATATGAGCGCCGCCATTGCGGGGCTGGAAGATAAAATAGCTGAAGCAAAAAGATCCCTCACTCAACATTTAACCCCCTGGCAAAGGGTACAGCTGAGCCGCCATCCAGACAGGCCCTATACATCAAAGTACATAGAAAAGATGTGCAGCAACTTTATTGAGCTGCACGGCGACAGGAACGTGAGGGATGATAAAGCAATGATCGGTGGCTTTGCACAGCTGGACGGCGAGACCGTAATGGTGATCGGCCAGCAAAAAGGCATCAATACCAAGATGCGGCAGGTAAGGAATTTTGGCATGGCCAACCCGGAGGGATACCGCAAGGCGCTCCGCCTGATGAAGCTGGCAGAAAAATTCAACAAGCCTGTTATTACATTGATAGATACACCCGGCGCTTATCCCGGCCTGGAAGCGGAAGAAAGAGGCCAGGGCGAAGCCATTGCCCGGAATATTTATGAAATGATACGATTGAAAGTGCCCGTGATCTGCGTGATCATTGGCGAGGGCGCCAGCGGCGGGGCATTGGGCATCGGCGTAGGCGACAGGGTGTACATGATGGAAAATACCTGGTACACGGTGATCTCCCCCGAAAGCTGCAGCAGCATTTTGTGGCGAAGCTGGGACAAAAAAGAGCTGGCCGCAGAGCAGCTGAGACTAACGGGAAAGGATATGCTGGAATTTGGCCTGGTGGATGGGGTGATACCCGAGCCGCTGGGCGGCGCTCACTGGGATTATGCAGGGGCTGCTGACATTTTAAAGAACTTCTTAATCCCCGTAATAAAAGAATTGAAAAACATTCCGCCTGCTGAGCGCTGCAATCAGCGGATAGAAAAGTTCAGCAAAATGGGCTTCTGGAATGAACAGCCGGCAACCGTATAGACCGCATTTTTTATGCAGGTGATGTGCAAACGTATTAGCAGCTCCCTGCACCCTGCTCCTTATATTTGAAAAAAGAATTTTGCTATGCTTAAAGTAGGCGTTTTTGGAACAGGCCACCTGGGAAAATTTCACCTGAATAACTGGAAGGAAATTGAAGGCGCCGAAGTGGTTGGTTTTTTTGATCCCGATGACAGCACTGCTGCCGCGGTAAGTGAAAAATACAGCCTTAAAAGGTTCGATACAGTGGAGGCATTGCTTGATGCCTGCGATGCAGTTGACATTATCGCCCCCACTTCTTTTCATTTTGAATTGTGCAAAGCTGCCATCACCCGGGGCAAGCATGTGTTCGTGGAAAAGCCGCTGGCCAACACCATGGACGAAGCAAGGGAATTAGTGAAGCTGGCCAAAGAGGCCAATATCAAATTCCAGGTGGGACACGTGGAAAGGTTCAACCCTGCTTTTTTAGCATTAAAGAACAGGCCGCTGGAGCCTATGTTCATTGAAGTGCACCGGCTGGCGCAGTTCAATCCCCGCGGCACCGATGTAAGCGTGATACTCGACCTGATGATACATGACATTGACATTATTTTAAGCCTGGTAAAAAGCAACGTGAAGAATATTTCTGCCAACGGCGTGGCTGTAATGAGCGATACGCCGGACATTGCGAATGTGCGGATAGAATTTGACAACAGCTGCGTGGCCAACCTTACCAGCAGCCGCATCTCCATGAAAAAAATGAGGAAGATGCGTTTGTTCCAGAAAGATGCCTATATCGGCATTGATTTCCTGGAAAAGAAAACAGAAGTGATACAATTAAGTTCTCATGGCGATGCAGGGGCTTTTACATTTGATATTGACACCAGCAATGGCAAAAAAACAATTGCCATCAGCAATCCCCTGGTGGAAGACGGCAATGCAATAAAAATGGAGCTGCAGTCTTTTTACAACGCCATTGTAAATAACGCCGATACCCCTGTTACGGTAATAGACGGCTTCAGGGCAATGGATGTGGCGCACCAGATACTGGAAAAAATCGGCACTGTGCATGCAAACTGACGCTTACAAAAATGTATTATCTTTTCAGCCCTGTAAATTGATCGCTTGAACCAATCCCGGATACATATCATTTGGTATATTATTGCTGATATTGCCGGCTGCCTGTTTACCTGGTGGCTGTTTTATTTTTTACGCAGCGTTATCTACCATCATAGTTTTATTTTACCAAAGGGGTTTTATATTGGCGCCGTATTGTATGTAGTGGGATGGCTGAGCCTGCACCTGCTGAGCGGCGCTTATGAAAGCATTTATCAAAAAACAAAGATCACGGAGTTTATAAGAACACTGCTTGTAAGCCTTATCGGTTGTTTTGTGCTGCTCTTTCTTTTTATCCTGAAGAACCCGCAGACCAACAACCATGTGTACTACAAAGAGTTTGCAAGCCTGCTGCTGCCGGTGTTTTTTGTAACGCTTGCTACCCGGTTGCTTTTTGTAAGCATTGCCATCGGGCAACTGGCAAAAAAGAAAGTGTTCTTTAACGTATTGCTGGTAGGCTCCGGCAAAACCGCCGGCTCTTTTTTTGAAACGTTTATCAATACCAATAAAACCAGCGGCTATAATATCACCAGCTTTTTAAATACCAACGGCAATAACGGGATACAGCTTCCTGTTAGTATAAAAAAGTACGATAACCTTGATGCATTGAGGGACAGCATCAGCAGCGACAATATTGAAGAGGTGATCATTACAGTGGAAAAAACAGAAAGGGCATTGCTGACAAGAATATTACAGCAGCTGAGCGACAAAGATATAAACATCAAGCTTACACCCGATGCTGTTGATATCATTAGCGGCGCCGTGCAAACAACCGATGTGATGGGTATGCCGCTGATTGATGTGCATACAGGCCTGCTTCCTTCCTGGCAAAAAAATATCAAGCGGTTTACCGACCTTTTTGTTTCCATACTGGCCATAGTGGTATTGTCGCCACTGCTTTTATATACCGCTATCCGTACCATGCTTTCTTCCAAAGGCCCTGTAATTTTCAGGCAGGAAAGGATTGGCTATAAAGGAAAGCCGTTCACCATTTACAAATTCCGCAGCATGGTGCAGGATGCAGAAAAGAACGGCCCCATGCTCAGCTCCATGAACGATACCAGGATTACCCGCTGGGGCAAAACAATGAGAAAATGGAGGCTGGATGAATTGCCGCAGTTGTGGAATATCATCAAAGGCGAAATGAGCCTGGTGGGACCAAGACCAGAACGGAAATTTTACGTGGAGCAGATCGTGCAGCAGCACAGCGAATACAATTATCTTTTTAAAGTGAAGCCCGGGCTTACCAGCTGGGGTATGGTCAAGTTCGGCTATGCGTCATCGGTAGATGAAATGATACAGCGCATGCCTTTTGACCTGATGTACGTGGAGAATATTTCTTTACTGCTCGATATGCGGATAATGATACTTACACTGGCAACTATTTCCAAAGGAAAGGGGAAGTAACTCAAAGGAAGTCAAGTTTTTGAAACTTGACTTCCTTATATTTGATAAAACACTGCGTTATGAAAGCAACGGGTTTGCTGGTTCTGTTTAGCTTTTTTTATATGATGGCGGGCGCCCAGCAACCTTACTGGCAGCAGCGGGTGGATTATACCATTACAGTAAGCCTTAATGATGCAGACCATACGCTGGACGGCCACGAAACAATGCAATATTTCAATAATTCTGATGACAGCCTTCATTTTATATGGGTGCATGTATGGATGAATGCGTATAAAAATGACCGTACCGCTTTTACTGACCAGCAGCTGGAAAATGGGAATACCGGTTTCTATTTCAGCCGCCCCGAAGACAGGGGCTATATCAACCGGCTGGCTTTTAAAGTGAACGGCAGCATCGCCACGATAGAAGACCATCCGCAGCACCAGGATATCATAAAATTAAATTTGCCTGCTCCTTTGGCGCCGCACCAGCATTGCACTATTGAAACACCTTTTCATGTAAAGCTGCCCTATAATTTTTCAAGGGGCGGACACGTGGGGCAATCGTACCAAATAACACAATGGTACCCCAAGGCAGCAGTGTATGATAAAAAGGGCTGGCATGAAATGCCTTACCTGGACGAAGGAGAGTTTTACAGCGACTTCGGCAATTACGAAGTGACTATCACGCTGCCGAAAAAATACATAGTGGCTGCTACAGGCGAAAGGATAAAAGAAGACAGCAATCAAACGGCACGCACTGTTGTTTACAAACAAAATGACGTGATAGATTTTGCCTGGTTTGCCGATAAAAATTTTATTGTACACAAAGATACGCTGGCCCTGCCTTCAGGAAAAGTCATCAGTGTGGCAGCCTATTCATTGCCTGCAAAGCAGGATACCTGGAAAAATGCGCTGCAGTACATTAAAAAAAGTGCATTGACAAGAAGCCGCCTGATTGGTGAATATCCTTATAAAACCATTGCTGTTGTGCAGGCAAACCTTACATACGCCGGTGGCATGGAATATCCAACCATCACCGTGCTATCAGGAATACCAGGCGCCAGAAGCCTCGAAAGTGTGATTGACCATGAAGTAGGGCACAACTGGTTTTATGGCATTTTAGCCAGCAATGAAAGAGAGCATGCGTGGATGGATGAGGGCATGAATACCTATTATAATAATTACCGCTATACACCCGATCCAATACCAGCAAATACAAAAAAAGAAAAAAAGAATTTTGTGCAGGGCCGGATGCCGGGCAATGTAAGAGAATTACAATTACGCTATGCAATAGCAGAAAACAAGGACCAGCCGGTAGAAACAAGTTCAGAAGATTTTTCTGAAACCAATTATAACAGTACAGTATATTACAAAGCAGGCAAATGGATGCAATCTCTTGAACATTCGCTTGGCAGAAAATTATTTGACAGTTGCATGCAGGCGTACTACAGCCAATGGAAATTCAGGCATCCTTATCCTGAAGATTTTAATGCCGTGGTAGAAAATGTCAGCAACAGGAGCAACAGCAGTTTTTCTTTGCTTTCTCAAAAAGGGGCTTTAGAAAAAACGAATGCCGGCAGGAAAATAAAGCTTGCTTCCTTCTTCAGCTTAAAGGACACCGATAAATACAAATATATTTTTGTATTGCCTGCCGTTGGCTACAATATGTATGATAAGGCGATGATCGGCATTGCCCTTCATAATTACACGCTACCTCCTGAAAAATTCCAGTTCTTCCTCTCGCCATTGTATGCCACGGGCAGCAAACAAGTAAATGGTATCGGCACACTCAATTATCACTGGCTGCCAAAGAACGGCTTGCAAAAAATTGAGATTGGCATCAACGGATCCAGGTTTTCCAGTAACCACAGCCTCGATACTACCGGCAAAAAGATATTTGAGAACTTTTCTAAAATAGTGCCTTATGCAAGATTGTATTTCAGGCACGGGTACAGGAGCAGCATCGGCAGCTTTATTGATGTTCGCACTTATATCCTCAATGAAAGGCATTTTGACAATTTTGATTATGCCATTGGCAGTGACAGCGCTTTTACCTATCCAAAAAGTTTTTCTAAAAACACCCGCTATGTGAACCAGGCAACCTTCACTGTTGAAAACAGCAGGGTATTGTATCCTTACGATTATCAATTGCAGGTGCAGCAGGGCAATGGCTTTTACAGGATCAACGCCACCGGCCATTATTTTTTCAATTATGCAAAAGGCGGCGGCATGCAGGTGCGCTTGTTTGCAGCCAAGTTTGGTTATATAGGAGAGAAAAAGATTGAAGCATTTTTATACCAGCCCAAGCTGCTTGCCGGCAATGGTACAGACGATTATACCAACAGCAATTATTTTATCGGCCGCACCGCTTCTACCGCCTATGGCGATATACCTGTAAAAAATGAGGGGCTGGCAGCACAGCAGGTAATGATACAGAATACCGGCGGGCTTACACTGCGGCTTGATCCGTACAGCAGCGTGCAGGGCTATTCTGAAAACTGGATGGCAGCCATAAACCTTAATACTACGCTGCCGGAAAAATTATTTCCCGTAAAGCTGCCGCTGAAAATATTTTTTGATGCAGGCTCTTATGCAGAAGCATGGGGCAAGAATGCATCGACACCGAAATTTTTATATGTGGGTGGGTTGCAGCTATCATTGTTTAAAGATGTGCTGAACATTTATGCACCGCTTATTTACAGCACTGCATTTAAAGACCAGCTGAAAACCGACAGCGAAGCCAACAAATTCTTCAAAAAGATCACTTTCAGCATTGAGTTTCAAAAACTGAATTTGAAAACTTTGCTTCCACAACTTGCACTCTAAGTGGCGATACAATATGTACCATACCGGGATATTGACCAGAAAAAATGGGATGCCTGTATTGGATCTGCAACTAACGGGCTTGTGTATGCACAAAGTGTTTATTTGAACGCAATGGCGAAGCACTGGGATGCGCTGGTGCTGGACGATTACGAAGCGGTAATGCCGCTTACGTGGAAAAGAAAATATGGCATTTATTATTTGTACCAGCCTTTCTACAGCCCGCAATTAGGAGTATTTGGCAGGAGCATATCAAAAGAGATAACAGAGTCGTTTATAAAAGAAATACCTCAAAAATTCCGGTACATTGAAATCAACATGAATACCGGCAATATTTTCAAAGCAGAAGACATACACTTTAAAACAAAAATAAATTACTGCCTTGATCTCCACAGGCCTTATGACACTATTTCGGCACATTACAATGGCAACCTTGTAAGAAATATCAGCAAGGCCAATAAAACAGGCTGCGTGTATAAAAAAAACATTCCGATAAATGATGTTCTGAAACTGGCGACAGCACAACTGGCGCAGCATACCCGGATGCAAAAAGACGATATTGCCAGATTTAAAAATCTTGTTATTCTTTTAGCACAACAGAAGAAGGCATCTACCAGCGGCGTTTATTATTTAAATGAGCTAATGGCATCTTGCATTTTTTTTTATTATAATGAAAGAGCTTATTACATACTTGTAGGTAATAACCCCAAAGGAAAAAAAACAGGGGCATCCCATTATTTACTCGACCAGTTTATCAGAGAAAATTCGGAAAAATATTCTATTCTTGATTTCGTTGGTTCAGATATTCCGTCTGTCGGCTTATTCTATAAATCATTTGGCGCCATTTCCCAGCATTATCCCTCGTTTAAACTAAACAGGTTGCCATCCATAATCAAATGGCTGAAACGGTAAATCACATACTGCAAAAAATTTCTATCGTTCCCTGAGGCAATCGATGTATTGCTTCTATTATCTTTTCAGCGCTTTCAAAATCATTCCATTGCAACAGGTGATTTATTGCAAAATTAAAGCGGATATTTTCACTAAGTTTTGAGAGGTACTGAACAGCATTCTCTGTTTCGGAAATAAACTCAGGCAGTATCGCTTCCATAGAAATAAACCGTACTTTTTGTGTAAGTCCCTTTAGTGCAACTTCTTCATACCCTTCTACATCAATTTTGATAAAAACAGGGAGGCCGTACCGTTCAATAAGATGGTCTAAAGTAAAGGCCGGCACACTGCAAGGTTCCTTTCTATATACTATATTTACATTTTCATTCTGCGATCTGCTTATCATCCATTTTTGACTTGCAGTACCAAACGCATATTCACTCTCCGGCTCAAAAAATTTTATCATTTTAGCGGTATCACTAACGGCGGCTTCCACTACCTGCACATTTTTACAATTCTTAAATCTTCTTTTCAAAATAGCAGTATTTCTTTTTGCAGGCTCTACAGCAATAACAGTATAACCCGCCTTCGCAAAAATTGATGTTAAAAAGCCCTCGTTAGCCCCAATATCAAAAATAACTTTAACATGCCCCGGCAACATCTTTAGTATGGTCAAGTATAATTTTTTTTGTTTACGCAACTCTCTGCCCGCCGCAGGATGGAGCATTAACCATATAGCAACTACTGTTGGCGAATACCTTACAGCAATATACCATTCATGCTTCTCAAGCCATTGCTTAATTTTATTTGTAACAGGCATGTTATTAAAATATTAGGGCATGTTACCTGCGAGTATAGCTTCAGCAACCAGCAAGTCAACAGGACGGGTTATTTTTATATTGTTCTCCTCCCCTTCTGTTAAGTGGACTTTTAAACCAAAGGCTTCCACCACCGTGGCTTCATCAGTAAATTTATCCTTGTAGTCAATATTAAAGGCGGGCAATAATATTTTGCTGTGAAAAGTTTGCGGTGTTTGCACCAGCTTAATGCGGTTGCGTTCTATTGCTTCGTTTCCATCTTCCGTTACCAGCCTTACACTGTCCTTACAATCGATCACCGGTATGGCAGAGCCATATTCCAATGCTGTTTCATAACAACGCTGTACCAGTTCGGTGCTTAGCAGGCAACGCACGCCATCGTGAACAAAAACAATGCTTTCCTCCGTTATTAATTTCAACCCGTTTTGTACAGAATGAAACCTTGTTCTGCCCCCGGCTGTTATCTGTATCCGGTTATAATCAAAATAGGCATCAATGATCTCCTGCCCTGCCGCAATGTATTCTTCCGGCAATACCAGCACAACGGCAAGGTCATCGTACGCTTTTAAAAAAGCAGTAATGGTATAATATAATACCGGTTTGCCATTTAATAATAAAAACTGCTTGGGGGTTTGTGTATTCATCCTGGTGCCATTGCCCCCGGCCACGATCACTGCTGTCTTTCTCATACATTAATACCTGCCGGAAGCGCCATAGCCTCTCCGGCACCTTTAAATAATATATTTTTTAAATAAAATACTGTTCCTGTTGCTTTTTTCGTCTACCCGGCGCCGAAATTAGCTAATAAGAAGATAAAAACGTTATGATATGCCCTTTCCTTTGCCAAAAGCATTTTATGCTGTACCTTGCAGCCTTACCTCTGGCTGAAATACTTTTCCACAGGATGCAACTGAAATTTGTCATGTCCTGTCTTTTCACCGTTCCGAAAATCCCATCCCCTTTAAAAACTGCATTATGACAATAAATTATTATTACCATGACCAAGCATTGGTATGCAGTTTACACCAAACCCCAACAGGAACAGAAAGTAGTTGCTGCCCTGTCAAGGAAAAAGATTGACACCTATTGCCCGCTGACGCCCGTTTCGGTGTATAGAGGATTTGGCAAAAAGGTGAACATGCAGGCATTGTTTCCCTCCATTGTTTTTGTACAGATCACCGAAAACCAGCTGGCTACGGTAAGGCAGGCAGGAGATGTGATCAATTTCCTGTACTGGCTGGGCAGGCCCGCCGTTATACCGGAAGCTGAGTTGAAAAGCATCCATCGCTTTACCAGTGTGTACCGTAATATTAAGCTTGAGAAAACAGCGATTGTAAGAAACGCAATGGCGCCCGCCGGGGAAGTTACTGCAGACAGTTTGTATTTCGGAAAAGAAAATACAGTGGTAAAACTTAGTTTGCCATCACTGGGATACATTCTTACTGCTGAAATAAAAACAACTGTCAATATACCTGATTATCCCTATGAAAGTAATCTGTTATCGTAGCCCCCGCTATGGTATTTAGGGTACGCATTAAATAAAAATCACAGGCAATTGCCTGTGATTTTTTTGTGGGTTCTTATTGCAGACGTTATTGAATTGTCAGGGCGCCCGGCACCACCAGGTTTTTGCCTGTCATCACCGTAAATGTAGCGCCCTGTGAAATTGTTTGTGCCACATTTAAAATACAGCTTCCGCCTGCGGCATTGTCAATTACAATAGACGATCCTGCGGGCAGCGGGTTGGGTGGTATGGTATTGCTGCTCCAGTTGGCAGGCACATCCCAGTTGCCATTACCGGTAAAGGTATAGATTATAGCCAAAGGAGTACTGGTAACAAAGCAGCCTGTAGCGCTGCCGGCATTAATATTTAGTCCCCAGCCCGTAAGCTCACCCCCGTCTCCATCTGCATTATCTTTTACGGTTAACGTCCAGGTACCGGCACTGTTAATGCCGTTAAATGCAGAAAGAGCTGAAGCAGGGCGTACTATAGCACCACCTGTAGGCGGGCATGAGATATTAGCATTTGTGATAGAAGCAGCGTCATCAAATGTAAGTCCAAAATTTAAATACCGGTCATTGTCACACCTGCGGCTCATTAATATAATGTTCGTATTGTTTGGCCCTTTAAGTGAAATAGTAAGATCACCCACCCAGTTGTGCGTTCCTGTTACATTGATAACATTCAAATCGGTGATGGTAACACCTGCAGCAGCAGGAATGGTAATAGTGGAAGTAACCGTTGGCGTACCTGATGCAGAAATGGTTTTAGGCACATCATAAGAGGGTTTACAGGAACTAATACCTGTTTTAAATTTCCATGTGACTCCCGGCGAACTTACTGCACCGCATAAGTTAGTGGACTTTACACGCCAGTAATAAATAGTATTTTCAAGTAATGGAGCAGTAAGTACATAGGGTACTGACGTAATGCCCGGGATGATTTGCACTGCAGCAGAAAAATCACTGGCCGTAGAAATTTCCAGTGTATATGATAAGCTGGCTGTAGTGGCCCAGCTAAATGAAGGGAATACAGGCTGGCCGATGGTATCGGCAGCAGGCGTAACAAGTGCAGGTGCCGTAGCGGCGGCCGGTATAATAAATTGTATATTTCTTGTTTTGGTAGCCGCAGCCGAAACACCGGTAACCGTTATAGTATAAGTACCCGGCGCAAGGCTGCCTGCATTGTTTAAAGTAACGATGGTACTATCGCCGGGAGATAAGGTAGCCGGGCTAAAACTTACAGTAGTACCGGCGGGAGAAGTAGCTGATAAACTAATGGAAGAAAAAGAAGCGCCCAGTGAAGATGTCAACAAAGAAACGGAAGGGGTAGCAACACATACAGACACGGGAACAGGATTACTAAATGAAAAACCTGCGGAAGCAGGATTTTGTATCCTGAAATTTGCATTGGACATATCGTAAAAAATATTGCCTGCTGCTATTACCCTTATGCGGCAGGTAGCGCTAACGTTGTTAGGCACATGTATTTCCTCCATCCCGTCATTAGGCGTACTGCTAATAATTGTAATAGGAAAAGTATTACCACCATCGGTAGATAGTTGTATGGAAACATTAGCACAGTTAACGGGCGCTGCCGCAGTACCGGCAGGGTTCCATGTTACAGTTTGAAATTCATTTACATTCCATACAATGCCGGATGCGTTGGGATAACTAACGGTAAAAGGTCCCGAATTGGCAACCGTTACTACATTTTCATCATAGCAAACACCGCCGCCACCGGCCCTGTTGTCCCTTGCCGTTAAACGAAAATGCATCGTTCTTGCATACGAAGGCAAAACTTCACCTATAGTGGTAGTGTTGCCTATTTGGTCTGATAATTTAGGAAAGAACCTTATACCTGTACTAACGGGGGAGAATGAACGAAATATCGGTGCATCTCCCGAAGGAGCATTCCACACGCCAAAAGACCCGCCGATATCCACCTGTTCCCAGCAATAAGTAAGGGCATCGCCATTAGCATCCGAAGCAGTACCGGTAAGCACAAAGGGAGTAGATTTGGGTATAACATAATCCGCCCCGGCATTAACAACGGGTGGCATATTGCCGGTTGAGGTAGTTACAGCACAGTTATTTCCGCTGCTGTTATTGGTATATTGTGTTATTTCATCAAAACTGATGGCATTAAAATAATCGTTGCTGTGTGGCTGGAGGTCATCGCTGTTACAAATACCGGCATAAGCCATGATGGTAGTTCCACTGCCTGGTTCTGTGTTAGTGCTGGCATTCCCATTGCCTTCACAAGCGCCCTGCAGAGAATTAAAAGTATGCTGGCCGCCAAATTCATGGCCTATTTCATGCGCCACATAATCTATATCATAAGCATCGCCCACCGGCACAGTAGAGCCGGTAATGCCGCTTGCTTTATTCCCGTTTCTGCATACAACCCCTACTGCTGCCAGGCCACCGCCTCCTGTACTAAAAGTGTGGCCGATATCAAAATTTGCATTGCCTATCCTGTTAGTAATTTGAGTTTGACTTTCGTTAATGAGGGTATTTCCATTATTATTACCGTTAAAAGGATCTGTGGAATCATCAGTAAAAAGTATGGCAGTATCATTGGCAATCAGCACCAATCTTACAGCCACTTCTTTTTCATACACACCATTTACCCTGTTTACAGTGGTTACCACTTTTGCCAGTGTTTGCGCTTTGGTAGGAGTTGATGATCCTGTGGCTGCCCTTGCATATTCCACGGTGCAGGCCACAGCCAGCCGGTAGGTACGCAATTGTGCACCAATACATATACCGTTAGCATCTACAGTGGCGGGCCTTGCGGCCGTACTTCCCTTTGTATTTCCTATCGGGCCCAGCTCCTGGAAGGTCCCTTTTTTTTTATAATCTTTTTTAAAATAAGAAATATAGGCCGTCACGGTTTTTTGATCGTAGGGATCAATCAGTATATCGCCGGTAATGGCTGAATACAGCATAGCATGAAAGCCAAATTCCGTCCAGTCTAACTTAATAGTGGCAGTACGGTCATCAATGCCCTGGCCGGTATAAGTCCTGATATTGGGATAAGCAGCCGCCAGTTCCGGCGCCATTGCAGAACTTTCCCACAGATGAAACCTTGCTGTTGAGCCATCAGGCATAGGGAGCGCCAGCACCGGCGTAGCATTCCTGTCGCTAATAGTTTGTTCCGAGGGAAGGGAACGTAAAAAAGGCAGCAGGCTTGCAGTGTCTAGCTGCAGGGTGCGGTATTTTTCAGGTATAATTTCTCTTTTATTGCCACTCTTCAGGGCTTCGCTTTCAGAAATATCACTGAAAAAGTTTTGCTGGGCGGCGGCATTAAAAGACAATACGGAAGCAATCAACAGGACGGGAATCCTGGTAAAAATCAATTTCATTATTTAAATTTTTAATAATAAAGCGCCCGTAAAAATACAGAAAAGGCGTGAATGCAGCTTATTGTAAATGTTAACGGCCTGTAAGCAAAAACCGGGCTATAATTTAAGCACCGATGCCAGCCACTGGTTGATTTCCCTTGCTTTGGTAAATATCATAAAGTGAGTGCCGCCTTTTATTATGCGATCCGGCTTCACATTCCTGGCAGGGAAAATCCGGTCTGCATCCCCATGAATATGAAATACCCGGCAAGGCTGCTTGTCATTCTTCCAGTTAAGTATGGCATTAATGGCCCATTGCAGGTATTGCGGAGAAACATTTTCCCGGTAGCGCTGTACTATTTCTTTCTCCTGCTTTGCAGATACGCCCAAGTAAAAATCCTGTACAGGGCGCAACAAAACGGAAGAAGGATGAAGGGGAACTACTTTGTTCAGCGTAAGCCTGCCGGCTGTACGCATCCAAAGGGGTAACTGCTTAAAAGAGGATACGCTTGAAATAAGGATCACTTTTTCAACAGGCCGCAGCTTTGCAATTTCGATACACATCATGCCGCCGAAAGAAAGGCCCATTAAAATGGGATTGTCTTCTTCAATTGTTTTGCCAAGCCGTTTTGCGTAAGCTTCAAGAGGCTCATTTTTCTTTGGCTCCAGCCACCTGATATGAACCAGCTCGTATCCCGGCACTTTTATCCTTGCAAAAGCTTTTTCATCTGCGCCCAGCCCGCTGATACAGTATATTTTTTTCATTGATTAAATTCATGACTGACCACTGATCACTTACTTTGGCAGCACATAGCTGTTCACATCTTCCCTGGTAATATTTTTTCCTGAAAGGATGATAAGCCTTTCCACCACGTTCCTCAGCTCACGGATATTACCCGTCCAGTTATATTTGGTAAGCAGTTCCATGGCATCCTTATCAATGGCCTTTTTGGGCTGGCCGTATTCCGAAGCAATTTTATCAAGGTAAAATTCTACCAGGTCAGGCACATCATCCTTTCTTTCATTCAGCGATGGCACATGGATGATGATCACACCCAGCCGGTGGTAAAGGTCAAGGCGAAAGTTTTTTTCTTCCACTTCTTTCAACAGGTCTTTGTTGGTGGCCGCCACTACCCTCACATCCACATTAATATCTTTGTCTGCGCCCACCCTCGTGATCTTTCCTTCCTGCAATGCCCTCAGCACTTTGGCCTGTGCACCCAGGCTCATATCACCTATTTCATCCAGGAACAAAGTGCCGCCGTTAGCCTGCTCAAATTTACCAATGCGCTGCTTAATGGCAGAGGTGAACGAGCCCTTTTCGTGGCCAAACAATTCGCTTTCTATCAGTTCGCCGGGAATAGCTGCACAGTTCACTTCCACCATCGGGCCGCTGCTGCGGTTGCTTTTTTCATGTATCCATCTTGCCACCAATTCTTTGCCCACGCCATTTTCGCCGGTTATCAATACTCTTGCATCTGTCGGGGCTACTTTTTCAATAGTGTCTTTTATCTTTTTAATAGCAGGGCTGTTGCCTACCATTTCCTGCACACGGCTCACTTTTTTCTTCAGCACCCTGGTTTCAGTCACCAGCGTTTGCTTATCCAGCGCATTCCGCAGGGTAATGAGCATCCTGTTAAGATCCGGCGGCTTGCTGATATAATCAAAAGCGCCTTTTTTCACTGCTTCCACCGCTGTTTCAATATTACCGTGCCCGCTGATAACCACCACGGGTACATCACTGTTTATTTCCCTTGCCTTTTCCAAAAATTCTATGCCATCCATTTTAGGCATCTTTATATCACAGAGCACCACATCATAAGTGCCGGAAGAGAATTTCTTCAATCCATCTTCACCATCTACTGCTTCATCAATTTTATACCCTTCATAGCTTAATATTTCGCCAAGGGTTTTACGGATGGCCCTTTCATCATCAATAATTAAAATGTTTGCCATAATTTTTTAACTGCTTTTAAAATATGTCAATGCCGCCAAAAATAAATAACTTTTAGGTTAAGCCGCAGGTTGTAAAGGTGAATACAGGTATTTTGCCGCCGATCTCACCATCGCACAAGTTAAGCGAAGCTATCCTTTCTGTGTTAAACCTGAAGTTTTAAATTTAAGTCCGTGCTTATGCAGTTGCACCTTTTTTATGCTTTATACTAAGGTCGGGAAAAACAGCAGCCAGCAGCATAATGATTGATGAAGCAAGCATTAAATAAATACCGGCTTTTTTTTCGGGGCAATAAGCATTGTAGCAGGAAGTGAAAAGAATAAAGGTTTTGATGGCATAGCCTACCACCAGTGCACATACAAAAAGGTTGGTCCGCTTGGCCCATACTTTCGGCAGGTACATAAAGATAAAGGCCGCTACAGCCGCAAAAGCCAGGAACCTGCCCGGCCTGCCATATTCATTTTGGTAGGAATAAAAGCCGGTGAAATTTTGATTGATATCTGCATAATAAGCCCAGGGCATAAAGCAGGCAATTATCAATACAATGCAGGCTACCAGGCCCGCCCGTTGCAACAGTTTAGGAAGCATATTTAAAAAATATCCCCCTCCGTGCGGAGAGGGAATTGTTAGTGTGAGGTCCCGAGCGGATTTGAACCGCTGTAGGAGCTTTTGCAGAGCTCTGCCTAGCCGCTCGGCCACAGGACCATTACATTTGCCAATTACTAATACGAAATAACCGGCTTTTTATTTTAGAGCAGCGCAAAAATAAGGGAATTTTTATTGAATAAATGCGAAATTCGGTTTTTGAAAACCGGCATTCAAACAAATTCAGAACAGCAACAAACAAATGAAACTCACTTTCTATAAGTACCAAGGCACCGGCAACGATTTTATCATTATTGACAATTACCACCAGCAAATTCCTGCATTAAGCACCGGGCAAATAAAAAAGCTGTGCGACAGGCATTTTGGTATTGGCGCTGACGGGCTGATGCTGCTGAACAGGAAAGAAGGCTATGATTTTGACATGAAATATTATAACGCTGATGGCAATGAAAGCAGCATGTGCGGTAACGGCGGCAGGAGCCTTGTAAAATTTGCCCACCACGCCGGCATCCACAAAAATGTATACCACTTTCATGCAATTGACGGTGCCCATGAAGCAGCAATAGATACAGACGGCACCGTTAGTTTAAAGATGAACAATGTTGACAAAGTGGACTATCACAATGGCTATGCAATATTGAATACCGGCTCCCCGCATTTTGTAAAATTTGCACCTGACGTGGAAAATATTGATGTGGTGGAAACAGGGCGTGACATCCGGTACAGCCCCAACTTTTCCAAAGAAGGCATCAATGTAAATTTTGTAGAGACCCTTGGCGAAGATGAAATATTTGTACGCACTTATGAACGCGGCGTGGAAGATGAAACATTAAGCTGCGGCACCGGCGTTACTGCCTCTGCGTTGCTGGCAGCGCATAATGAAAACGGCTTTAATACAGTAAATGTAAAAACACCCGGCGGCAGCTTAAGCGTGGAGTTTAATAAAGTGGATGACGACCATTTTACAGACATCTGGCTTTGCGGCCCGGCAGAGCTGGTGTTTTCAGGAGAGATTGAGATATAAGAAATAAAAATTGTTGCATGGCTATATTGCTAAATTGTTGGTAGCCCATGCTATAAAGGCTTTTCCAGCAATTCAACCATTTAACAATTCAACCATTACCAAACCTCTGACCGGAAATAAATGATACAGTATTTTAAAAACATTGATTACAGCACCGTGGCCATTGACCGGCCCGAATCAGGAGCATGGGTAAATGTGCTGCCGCCATTGAAACAGGAAGAATTCAGCGAACTGAGCGAAACCCTCGACATACCAATAGATTTTTTAAAAGATTCACTGGATATTGATGAAAGGAGCCGTTTTGAAATTGAAGACAATGTAAAGCTCATTGTGATCAAGACCCCTACCGAAAACAATTCTTTTAATGAAAGCGATGCATATTATATCACCATCCCCATTTGTATCATTTTAACGCACAACCAGATTGTAACCGTAAATTCTTTTGAGAACGAAGCGATCAAAAAATTCCTGAACACGTTTCAAAACCGCAGCCCTGATAAAAAGAACATGATGGTGCTGAAGATCTTTGAAAAAGTGGTGACCAATTTCCAGGAGCATTTGAAAGAGATAAACCAGCGCAGGAATTTACTGGAACAAAAACTGTATGACAGCAACCGCAATGCGGAGCTGCTTGAACTGATGCGGATACAAAAAAGCCTGGTATATTTCATTACCGCTTTACGCAGCAACGAGCTGCTGATGATGAAAATAGCAAGGACAAATTTTTTACAACTGAATGAAGATGAAAAAGAATTCCTGGATGACCTTATAGTGGAAACCAGCCAGGCGCTTGAAATGGCCAATACCTACACCAATATCCTCAGCAGCACACTGGATGCATTTGCCAGCATTATTTCAAATAACCTGAACAATGTAATGAAAAGGCTTACTTCCATTACCATTATACTGTCGCTGCCGGCGCTTGTTACCAGTATTTATGGTATGAACGTGCCGATACCGGGGCAAAACTGGCCGCATTCATTTTATGTGCCAATCGTGCTGTCGCTGATCATATCAATCATCATCAGCGCATATTTTATGAAGAAGAAATGGTTTTAGGTTTTATGTCAAGAATTATACTAATTACACGGATTACACGAATTGCTTTTAATTAGTGTAATTCGTAACAATTAGTGTAATCCCAAAAAACAGGAAATGATCTCAGTAAGGGTTTACGGCATATTAATTAATGATCAACGGCAGGTGCTGGTGAGCGATGAATACATCAGGGGTAATTATTACACCAAGTTTCCCGGTGGAGGATTGGAGACCGGAGAAGGCACAAGGGATTGCCTGAAAAGAGAATTTATGGAAGAAATGAATTTACAGGTGGAAGTAGGCAGCCATATTTACACTACCGATATTTACCAGCAAAGCGCTTTCAACAATGCCCACCAGATATTATCTATATATTATTTTGTAAAAGCGTTGGAAAATATCACTGTGCCGCTCCGCACCCGCTCATTTGATTTTGATGAAGCGCAACTAAAGATTTACGATGAAAAAAAACAGGTGGAAACTTTCCGCTTTATTGATTGGGATGATTTTTCTGCTGAAGCGGTGACGCTGCCGCTGGATAAAGTTGCCGCCGGCATAGTAAAACAACAATCAGTACAGCCATGAATTACGTGCATTTTTTTGACACGCCTGTTATCCTTGAAGATGATTGGGCAAGGCTGGAACCGCTGGAAGAAAAACATTTTGAATTATTGTTGCCTACTGCCCTGCAGGCAAGCATTTGGGAGTTTACGATGGCAAAAATCTACTCAGCGGAAGATTTCAGGAAATATTTTGACGCAGCGCTGGAAGAACGCAAACAACAAAAATCATATCCCTTTGCCATTTTTGACAAAAAACAAAATCAATACCTTGGCTGCACCCGTTTTGGAAATATTGATTTTAAAAATAAAAAATTAGAAATTGGCTGGACCTGGCTGCATCCAAAACTGCATGCAACAGGTTTTAATAAGCACTGCAAATTTCTCTTACTGCGTTTTTGCTTTGAACAACTGCACCTCATAAGAGTAGAACTGAAAACGAGCGCTCTCAACCTGCGCTCTCAAAAGGCCATGCTGAAAATCGGCGCAGTGAAAGAAGGCACGTTGAGAAAGAATTTTATCAATGATGATGGCACAGTGAGGGATTCTGTTTACTTCAGTTTTTTAGACGAAGAGTGGCCAGAAGTAAAGGAACATATATTCAAAGGGTTTTCCTAAAAAAATCTATCAGCCGTAAGCCGGATTCTGTCGTGGGCTATCATTTATCTGGCCACAACATTACTGTTGGGGTCTTGCTGCCTACCCTTCAGCGCTCCCGCCGGGGCGGGATTAAGCGGGCCGCTTTCAGGCGCTGATATATGTGGCATTACAGCACACAAGGTTTACCCGTTTTTTACATTACTGTAAAAAACCGTGGGCTTTTACCCCACATTTTCACCTTTTCCAAACTCAATGAGCCGGTAGTTATTTTCTGTGGCACTGTCTGTCTTCCACCGAAGCGGAACCCCGGCCGTTAACCGGTGTGTTGCCCTGTGCTGTCCGGACTTTCCTTGGCGCCTAACGGCACCACGATAGCCTGGCTGATAGATTAATTGCAAAGGTACTCTCTGAAATTGTTTGGAGTAATAAATATTTTATTGCTGCATGGTTATATTGCCGCATTGTTGGGCTATAGCAAAGCGCTTAATAAATGATTTAGCGATTTAACAATTTAACCAGTAGAACAAACCTGATTTTGGGGAAATTAGATTTTACTCCACGATATACTCACCTTTCTTGTTTACCAATATCAAAGGCAATTGTTTTTTCTCTTCAAACTTATCGAAGGCTTCTTTAAGGGTAATAGCAAATTTTTGGAGCGACTGGTTTTCTTTGGTGGCCTGCGCCAGGTATTCAAAAGATTTTTTCACATTGTATTTTACCGGGAATACATGCACCGGGATAAATTCCTGCCCCTGCTCTTTTACGTTCAGCGCCAGCACGTAAATTTCTTCAATAGGCTTATCGCTTACTGCAATGCAGCCGGTGGAAACACAACCACCGTGAATATAAATATCGCCCCCCGGTCGGCGGGCATCGCTCAGCATTTTATCAGAAGCATTGGGATAGTTTAAGCCAAGCGCCAGATGAAAATTGGTATTGGGCTTAAATTCGTTGATGTAATAAAAACCTTCGGGCATCTGGTAATCACCTTCCATGCGCTTGGGGCCTAAGGTACCGCTCTGCATACATAACCTGTATGTTTTAAATAATTTGAAGGAGGCGCTGCTGTTATCCTTTATCCAAACTTCCACCTGGCGGTCATATTTAAAGCTGCGGATGTACAGTTCCTGCGGCGGCCAGTTTATTTTTTTTGCCTCAAATTGCTTGCGGAGAGAATCTTCCACTTTGGAAAATCCGCCAGTGGCCTTGGTGCTGCCTGCTTTCAGGCTGATATAAGAATTTTGTGCACTTACAGGTGAGGCAGTAAGTGACAGTATCAATGCGATGCAGAGGTGAAAAAAAACAGGTTTCATTATTGAATAACAATGTTAATCAGGTACAGGTGTTGACGATAGATACAGCTTTTTGTTATTAAATAAAGATGTTTTGCAGGGCAAATATAAAATTAAAAAAGCTATTAAAGATAGTTTTAGAATATCTTTAATAGCCTGGCTTTGTGTATTAGATAGAATTCAATCCGGCTCTCTGCCTTCTCCTTAGTTCCGCGTGGAATTGATCTGGCACGCAGAGGCACAGAGATTGCAGAGAAAAAATCCCCAGTCAGACCGGGACGGTCAGACTGGGGTTAGAGATTCCCCCTTGCATCCTGCTCTCTTTCAAGCGCTTCAAACAAAGCTTTGAAATTGCCCTTGCCAAAACTTTTTGCGCCCTTTCGCTGGATAATTTCAAAGAAAAGCGTGGGCCTGTCTTCCAAAGGCTTGCTGAAGATCTGCAGCAGGTAGCCTTCATCATCCCGGTCAATCAAAATACCGAGCTGGCTCAAAGGCGTCAGGTCCTCATCAATTTTACCCACACGTTCTAATACTGTTTCGTAATAAGACTGCGGCACTTTCAAAAATTCCACTCCCCTCGCCTGCAGCTCTGTTACCGTTTTTACAATGTCATTGGTGGCAATGGCCACATGCTGCACGCCCTCGCCGTTATAAAAATCAAGGTATTCTTCCACCTGGCTTTTCTTTTTACCCTCTGCCGGTTCATTGATGGGAAATTTCACATAACCGTTGCCGTTACTCATCACCTTGCTCATCAGCGCCGAGTATTCGGTGGAGATATCTTTATCATCAAAGCTTAAAATATTGCGGAAGCCCATCACGTCTTCATAAAATTTTACCCAGGGATTCATCTGGTTCCAGCCTACATTGCCCACGCAATGGTCAACATATTGCAGGCCGGTTTCCGTGGGGTTATAATCGGTTTCCCACTTTTTATAGCCCGGCATAAAAACGCCGTTGTAATTTTTTCTTTCGATGAACAAATGAACGGTATCGCCATAAGTGTGTATGCCGCTCATTACTACTTCGCCGTGCTCATCTTTTAAAGTGACCGGCTCTAAATAAGATTTGCCCCCACGTTGCGTGGTTTCTTTCCAGGCGCTGCCGGCATCATCCACTTTTAACGCCAGCATTTTTACGCCATCACCGTGCTTGTAAATATGGTCAGCAATGGCATTACCCGTTCTTAATGGCGTGGTCAATACAAACGTTAATTTATTCTGCCGTATCACATAGCTTGCCTTGTCTTTTACGCCTGTTTCAGGCCCTGCATAAGCCAGCGATTGAAAGCCGAAAGCTGTTTTATAAAAATGAGCAGCCTGCTTGGCATTGCCCACATAAAATTCCACGTAGTCGGTGCCATGCAGGGGAAGAAAATCTGCAGCAGCAGTAGTTGTATTCTTTGGCTGAACTGTAATTGTGTCCATAAAATATTTTTTATACAAATGATAAGAGATAGTTGCGGAAACGGTATTATCATTCAGCCGGGTCCATGGCAAGCGTAAGCATCAGCAGGGAATACTGGCAGCGCTTGTCGTTGAATATTTTATGTGGATAATCCGGTTGCATTGAAGGGATAAAGGTAAATAGTTTTTTGAACTTTCACCCGGGTACTGCCCTGAGCGAAGTCGAAGCGTGAGTAGCAGGAGTTGGAGCGAAGCCGGGAACTCCGGCTAACCTGAAAAATAGTGGAATAAAAAATATAGCCTGCAACCTTTAAATTAAATTACTTTGCAGCCATGATTTACAATACCCGGCAGGAAGCATATTATGTGTACATCATTTTATGTGCAGACGGGACGTATTATACCGCCCTTACAGATGATTTAATCAGGCGATTCCGGGAACATATTGGCGGGATGTATGAAGAAATTATGAGAAAGCCGCTTGAATTAAAATATTATGAAACCATACCTTTTCTGCAAGATGCTGTTGAAAGGGAAAAACAATTAAAAGGATGGTCAAAAGTAAAAAAAGAAGCGTTAATAGAAGGTAATTTTCACAAATTGCAATTGTTGGCACAGTGCCGGAATTTATCGCACACAAAATTCAGAGAATTAAATAGTGGCTCAGTTCCCGGCTTCGCTCAAACTGGCCGGCAAAACCTTCAACTTCGCTCAGGGCAAATACAATTATGAAAAAAATAGGAATACTCGGCGGCGGGCAGCTCGGCCGTATGTTATTACAAGCCGCTGCCAACTACCCCGTGGAAACATTTGTAATGGAAAATGACAATGACTGCCCGGCAGCGCATTTGTGCCATCATTTTACCAAAGGCGACATTACCAGCTATGATGATGTATATAATTTCGGGAAAGGCCTTGATGCACTTACCATAGAAATAGAAAGTGTGAATGCTGATGCGCTGGAACAATTAGAAAAAGAAGGCCTAAAAATTTATCCCAAACCTTCGGCATTAAAGACTATAAAAAATAAAATTTTACAAAAGCAGTTTTATAAAGACAACCAAATACCCACCAGTGAGTTTGTTGTAACCAATAACTTAAACGAATTGCAACGACAAATAAATTTTTTGCCTGCGGTACACAAATTAGGCGAAGGCGGCTACGATGGAAGAGGCGTGCAGATCATAAAAAGGAAAGAAGATATTTCTCTTGGCTTTGATGCGCCGGCAGTGCTGGAAAAAATGGTACCCATCAGCAAAGAAATAGCCGTAATAGTGGCCGTGGATGATAAAGGCGAAACAGCTCTGTACCCTCCGGTGGACATGGTTTTTGACCCTGACCTGAACCTGCTCAGCCACCAGGTAAGCCCGGCGGAGTTACCCGAAAAAATATTGTGGCGTGTGGAAGCTATCGCCATTGCCGTGGTAAAAGCATTGAAAAGCCCCGGCCTGTTTGCAGTGGAATTGTTCATTGATAAAGCAGGTGAGGTGTATGTGAATGAAACGGCACCCAGGGTACACAACAGCGGCCATCACAGCATTGAAGCCAACTACTCTTCGCAGTTTGATATGCTGTGGCGTATTATGCTTGGTTACCCTTTGGGAAACACGGAACATATTTTACCTGCGGCCATCGTAAACCTGCTGGGCGCAGAAGGGTACAGCGGCCCTGCTTATTATGAAGGGCTAGAAGCCATACTCAATATCCCCAACGTGTTTGTACATATTTATGGAAAAAAGCAAACTAAGCCGGGAAGAACCGCGCAGGCCGCTGTTCGAGCGCTTCCAATGGGAGGTCCGCGACCAG
>JBEHYP010000019.1:0-41677 GCA_048498115.1 Bacteroidota bacterium
GTTCGGAAGAGCTGGCGGGGATCATGTATGATACGGTACAAAATAAAATTTTGCCCCTGGCAGATGATGTGATCGTATATCCTGCACACGGGCCTGGCAGCAGCTGCGGCAAAAGCCTGGGGCCGTCCACGCACAGTACCATTGGTGATGAAAAGAAAACCAACTATGCGCTGCAGCCGCAGACAAAAGATGCCTTTATAAAAGCTGTAACAGAAGGCCTTTCTGAGGCGCCGCGGTATTTTTCCATTAATGCGCTGATAAATAAAGAGGGATATGAAAGCCTTGACAGGGTGAAAGATAAGGCGCTGCAGCCGCTGCCTGTTGCCGCATTTAAAAGCAAGCTTGCAAACGATGTAACAGTGCTGGATACACGAAATGCAGATGTTTTCACGGAGGGTTTTGTGCCAGGCAGCATTTTTATCGGGCTGGAAGGGCGCTTTGCCGAATGGGCAGGCAGCCTTTTGCCGTTTACAAAGCCAATCATTTTTGTGTCAGAGCCGGGCAGGGAGGAAGAAACAGTGGTAAGACTGGCACGGGTGGGCTTTTCAAATTTTGAAGGTTATTTGGATGGTGGCTTCGATGCATGGACAAATGCAGGCGAGCCTATAGACATGATAATAGCCATTGAGCCGGATGAATTTGCCATGGATCTTCCGCATGATACCAATTTGCTTGCCGTGGATGTGAGAAGGGAAAATGAATATGCAGAAGGGCATGTAAAAAATGCAGTCAATGTGCCGCTGAATGATTTTACAGATACTGCTGTGATGGCCGGCTTGGATGAAGGCGCCAATTTGTATTTGTATTGCGGCGGCGGTTACCGGAGTGTAATTGCAGCATCGCTGCTTAAAAAGCAGGGCATGCACAACCTGAGAAATATCAACGGGGGCTGGACGAAAATAAAAGAAGAAACGAAGATCCCGGTGGAAAAAGATACAAGTGTGCTTAATTAACAGGCTCGGGCTTTGTATCCATCCATAATTGCCTTGCATCTTTATTATACGTATGCCGCCACCTCCGGTGTGTCCACAAATAATTGGATGGCTCCTTTTGTATACATGCTTCCAGGTAATCCCTGTACATTCTTGTCAGCTCCCCGGGTTTAAAATGTTCCGTACTTTCTGCAATGATGCTGGTTTCATAATGATAATATCCCCTCTTTGTTTTTACAAAATTTACAAAGGCAACAGCTGTATTGTTTTTTAAGGCGCCCCTGTCCGGGCCGGGGATAAATGGAACGGGCTTGCTGAAAAAGTACATCCAGTAGGCAGCGGGCGAATGCGTATTTTGATCTGCTACCAGGCCGATTGCATACTGTTGTTTGAATAAATTATGCGCTACTGTTTTAAACTCTCTTGTTGACACCATCTTTCCTCCAAACCTTACTCTCAGCCGGTACATTATTTTGCCAAATGCCCTGCTTGAAATATGCTGGTAAATGCCGATCCATGTTGTATTAAGGTGTTTGGCAAACGCCCAGTTGGCATACTCCCAGTTCATCTGGTGCCCCGGATGAAATTGTATGTTTTTTCCTTTAGCGATCAGTTCATTGGCGGCGGCAATATCAATGGTCACCCTTTTATCAAAGGCTTTTTCACTCATGCTCATCATTTTTATGATCTCCACAAACGTGTCGGCAAAGTTTTTATAAAACTGCCTGGCAATGGCTTTTTTCTCTGCTTCCGTTTTCCCGGGAAAGGCAATAGACAAATTGTTCATTACGACAGCTTTCCTGTAGCCGGCAATATAATACAGCAACACATATATGAAATCGCCCAGCAGGTACAATACAGGAAAAGGAAGAAGCGATAATAAATACAACGGTCCGTAAATAATATAATACATGCTGCTGCCCGGTTATAGTACAATATTTTGTATCATGCTGCTCTTAAAAGCGTAATCAGTATTAAAATGCAGGCCACGGCTTTCATGCCTGAACTCTGCGCATTTTACAATCAGGTAGGCCACCGTTATCATGTTCCTTAGTTCACACAATTGCGGCGATACGATTGTTTTTTTGTACAGGTCTTCTGTTTCAGCAAATAATAAGTCGAGCCTTTTGCTTGCCCTGTACAAACGCTCGTTGTTCCTTACAATGCCTACATAGTCGCTCATCAGCAGCTTCAGTTCTTTAACGCTTTGCGTTATCAATATCATTTCTTTGGGAGCATTGGTGCCGTCTGCCTTCCAGTCGGGAATGGCCCCTGCTAAATTCCTTTCCCCGGCAGGGGTTTTATGCTCATTAACTTTTATAACAGCATCTTTGTAAGCCCTGTGTGCAAACACCATTGCTTCCAGCAGGCTGTTGCTCGCCAGGCGGTTGGCGCCATGCAGGCCTGTGCTGGCGCATTCCCCGGCAGCGTACAAATTAATAATGCTTGTTCTGCCCCATTCATCCGTTTTAATACCGCCACAGCTGTAATGTGCTGCAGGCGCCACGGGTATCATGTCTTTTGTAATGTCAATGCCGGTGCCCAGGCATTTTTCATAAATATTGGGAAAATGCTCCGTAAATTTTTCTTTGCCAAAATGCCGGCAATCCAGGTACACGTGCTCCGTACCATTTATCTTCATCTCGTTATCTATCGCTCTTGCCACAATATCCCTGGGCGCCAAATCTTTCCTTGCATCATAGCGTTCCATAAAAGCCTCGCCTTTATGGTTGCGTAAAATGCCGCCGTCACCACGCACCGCTTCCGTAATTAAAAAACTTTGCCCCCTTACTCCCGCTTCATACAAAGCTGTGGGATGAAACTGTATGAACTCCATGTTTTCAATCCTGCCCTTGGCCCTGTACACCATTGCTACGCCATCGCCGGTAGCAATAGCGGGGTTGGTGGTGGTGCGGTAGGTTTGCCCGTTGCCGCCGGTGGCAAGCAACGTAACAGATGAAAGCACTTTCTCTATTTTATTGGTGCGAAGGTTCAGCACATACACGCCGTAGCATTCAATATCGGGGGTGGACTTGGTAACCAGGTAGCCGAGGTGATGCTGCGTAATAATGTCCAGCACAAAACAATGGCTGATAAGCTCAATGTTTTTACTTTTTTTGATGGCTTCCAGCAATGCCCTTTCTGTTTCTTTGCCCGTTACATCTTTATGGTGAAGAATGCGGAACTCACTGTGGCCGCCTTCTTTGCCCAGCTTGTAATCACCATCGGGGTCTTTGTCAAAATGGGCGCCCCATTCAATCAGCTCTTTGATCCTGTCAACGCCTTCTCTCACTACAATTTCAACTACCTGTTTATTGCATAACCCATCGCCGGCGATCAAAGTGTCTTCAATATGTTTTTCAAAGCTGTCATGTGCAGCATCCCACACGCCTGCAATGCCGCCCTGTGCATACTTGGTATTGGTTTCGTCACTTTGTGTTTTGGTAAATACGGTCACTTTTTTATCAGGGTATTCCTGCGCTACTTTCAGCGCATAGGTTAATCCTGCAATGCCGCTGCCAATTACGAGAAAATCTGTTTGCATATTTTTTTGTTACAAGCATTTGTGCCTGTGGCAAATCTTGTGTTATCCTGGGCAAAGCCGAAGGGCGCACTTATACTGGTGTAGCTTTGCGCTGCCTTTTCAGCAATAGTTAGTAATATTACTTCTCCACCCACGCCTCATTTTCCTTTAATAAATTTATTAATTCATCTACAGCTATAACACTGTCCACATTCCTTTTCACTACTTCTTTTCCTTTGTATAAAGTAATTTTCCCGGGGCCGCTGCCTACATAACCAAAATCTGCATCGGCCATTTCGCCGGGGCCGTTTACAATACAGCCCATGATGGCAATCTTCACGCCTTTTAAATGGTTGGTAACAGCACGGATCTTTGCCGTGGTTTCCTGCAGATCGAACAAGGTTCTTCCGCAGCTTGGGCAGCTGATGTATTCTGTTTTTGAAATCCTTGTACGTACCGCCTGTAAAATGGAAAAGGAAGTATTATTGATGAACTGGTGATTGTTCCTTGCTTCAAGGTACGTCCTGCCCGATACTTTCTGGTTTTTAATTTTAGAAGGATCATTTATCAGCCAAATCCCATCGCCCATGCCGTCTAAAAACAAAGCGCCGCTTTCGGTGGCGAAATGTATCAGTTGTTCATCAATGGAAACGTGCTGGCTTTCCACTGCCAGGATAACGGGCACGGATACCTGCTTAATCAGTAAGCTGTTTACAAAAGACCGTACCGATTGCATGCTGTTGCCAGCAGAAGAATATACGCACAATACAGCGCTGCTTTCATTCTTTATTTTTTCAATTAATTGCGAATGCTCTTTTGCAGCATCAATAGCGATAAAGTTGATAAGCTCGGCTTTTTTTTCAGCGCTTAAAAATTCTTCTGCCTGGTATAAGGGTAAATATTTTTCTTTATCAGCGGCATCCAGCCATGTTTTATAGCCGCAGATCACTTTAAGCGTTCCGGGCAGGGCAAAATCAATTGTTTTACCTGCAGTATAAATATAATCGGCAGCGGCGTCACTGATATTCCATTTATCTGTTGCTTCATTATAAGTATAGCCGATAGCCTGCAGATCTTTATGTTGAACAGCTGCTGCCTGCATAAAATCGGCTATCACTACTGGCACATGCTTTTTGCCAATATTGGAAACTTCGTTTGTCTCCCTTCTTTTATATTCAAAAGGCGAATAGGCAAGGGCCTGTTGCCGGCTATCGGTGGCCTGTGGCCTGCTCTCATATCTCTTCACCAAATCTTTGCACACCGGAATTTCAAACTCCGGATCTTCTGTCAAACTTACCCTGATGGTATCACCAATGCCGTCTTCCAGCAAAGTGCCAATGCCAATGGCAGATTTTATCCTTCCGTCTTCACCATCGCCGGCTTCTGTTACGCCAAGGTGCAACGGGTAACATTCGCCAAACTCTTCCATCATGTGGTTGATAAGTAAGCGGTATGCCTGTACCATCACAAGGGGATTGCTGCTTTTCATACTCAGCACTATGTTATGGTAATCTTCACCTCTTGCAATACGTAAAAACTCCATGGCGCTTTCCACCATGCCGACAGCAGTATCACCGTAGCGGCTCATTATCCGGTCGCTTAAAGAGCCATGGTTAGTGCCGATACGCATGGCGGTGCCATGTTCTTTGCAGATTTTCACCAGCGGCGTAAAGCGCTCTCTTATCCTTTCTATTTCTTCTGCATATTCAGCATCGGTATATTCTATCTGCTCAAACTTTTTCTTGTCAACATAATTACCGGGATTCACCCTTACTTTCTCCACGATCCTTGCGGCAATTTCAGCGGCATTGGGCGTAAAATGAATATCAGCCACTAACGGCGTAGTGTATCCCCTTTTTCTCAATTCATCTTTTATGTTTTGCAGGTTCTCGGCTTCTTTTTTAGAAGGAGCGGTAATGCGTACCAGCTCTGCGCCGGCTTCAATACAGCGGATGGACTGCTCAACAGTAGCAAGGGTGTCCATTGTATCAGTGGTGGTCATTGTCTGCACACGGATGGGATGCCCGTTGCCCAGCAGGAGGTGGCCGATTTTTACTTCCCTTGTTTTTAATCTTTTGTAAGATGTGAGGGATTCACAATAGAGCATATCACAGTTTTTACAACACTAAAACAGTGGGCAAAAATACAATTATGAGGGGAGAATATCGCGTTAAATTAAATACGGTTTACCAGTCTTTCTCCGGCTTGTTGGGAGAAGCGGCATCTACTTTTTTCAGCTTATCCTGCAGGTTTTTTTCCTGTTGCATGAGCGCCTTTAATTTTTCTTCTGCTTCTTTTTGTGTCATTTTGGAAGGCTGCGGCCTGGGCTGCTCGTTTTGCTGCTTCTTTTGTTCCTGTTTTTGATCCTGTTTTTTTTGTTTGTCTTGCTGCCGCTGTTGTTGCTGTTCCTGTTTTTGCTGTAATAATGCTTTTTGCAGGTTAAGCCTTGCATCTTCATCGGCAGGGTTCAGTTTCAGGGCATTTTTATAGGCCTCAATGCACTCGGGCAGTTTTTTACTGTTTTGCAGCACTACGCCTTTGTTATAATAGGCAGCTGATTTTTCAGCAACTCCCCTGTTTCCGGCGATGGCCGCATCATAAGCCTGCAGGGCTTCCTGTGCCTTATCGCTTTTGTATAGAGCATTGCCCAGGTTATACTGTGCCGTGGTATCAAAAGGATTTTTATCCGTTGCCTTTTTGTAATTATCGGCAGCCACGCTGTATTGGCTTTTATTATAAGCTTCGTTTCCTTTTTTAATAAGCTCTTTACCATTCTGTGCCAATGAAGCAGCAGGAATAAGCAGGAATGGCACAGCAGCAGCAATCATAGCCTGTATTATCTTTTTTTCTTTTTTGACGGTGTTGATTTTTTTCTCCGGCATAAAAAATTCAAGCAGCAATAAAAATAATGCAGCGCCCAGCAACCAGGGAAAATAGTTTTGATAAGTGGCCAGTGATGTTTCTGTAATGCTGCGCTGTCCCATTGTTCTCAACTGTGCTTCCACCGCCGAAGCAGCGGCATCTGCATTGGTGAACAACTGGTAAATGCCGCCTGTATTAGCCGCAATGGCCTTTAATTCCGTTTCATTCAGTTTGGTGATCACAGGATTTCCTTTATCATCCCTTTTCAGTTCACCGGTAGCCGGATCTTCAATATTGGCGCCTTCTGCGGAGCCAATGCCAATGGTATTGACCATTACGCCTTCGCCTGCCAGCGATTGCGCAAGCTTTGCAGCAGTTTCATCATGGTCTTCGCCATCGCTTATCAATAAAATGGATTTGTATTTTTTTTCTTTGCTGTTGAAGCCGGCATAGCACATTTTTAATGCATCGCCAATTACAGTTCCCTGTGTGGGCACCACATCGGGGCTGGCAGTTGACAGATACATTTTTGCCGCGGCATGGTCAGAAGTAAGGGGCATTTGCAGGTAGGCTCTTCCTGCAAATACCACGATGCCAATCCGGTCGTCAGGCATTTTATCAATAAGCCGGGCAATGAGCTGTTTAGCCCTCTCCAGCCTGTTTGGCTTTATGTCCTGCGCCAGCATGCTTTTGCTTACATCCAGTGCAATCATCACATCAATGCCGTTGCGCTTTACGTTGCTGCTGCCAACAGGCTCCCTGGGATTGGCCAACGCAAGCACCGCTACAGCATACGCTGCTGCTATTAAAATAAATTTGAAGAAAAATTTGGGGGCGCTGTAGTCAGCGGTAAGTTGTTTTACCAATGCCGCATCGCCGATTTTTTTCGCCCTTTCCTTTTTCCATTTGACATATAAAATATACAGCACTGCCATTACGGGGATGCCGCATAACGCCAAAAGATATTCTGTGTGCTGAAAGGCCATATTGTAAGTCACTTAAGCATAATTCATTCCAATTTACCGGGTAGTTCCGGTACACTGGTTAACACAAATGAACTGCTGCGGTAAAACGGAAAATAATCTTTTGGAAGGATCGCATCAATTTGTAAACGTTAAATTTATTTCCTGCCTTCAAAAAAGCCGTATTGCCGGAGAATATTTTTTAAAATAGCCTCTCTCGCAGCTTTCATATTAAAGTGCTTTTCCCCGTTTTTTACCAGCAAGGTGAAAAAATAAGGATGGCTGTTTTCTTCTATCCAGCCGGTAAGCCAGCCGATGTTTTCTCCTTTTTCATCCAAGCCCCACCCTGTTTTATATGCCAGGGTGTATTGCGTATTTTTTTCCTGCACCATTACATCCCTCACAATTTGCTGGCTGCGTTTTTGAAAAGGCAGCTGGTCAAAGTAAAGCCGTTTCACCAAACCCAATTGTTCATCAGGAGAAATTTTTAAAGAGTTATCCAGCCAAAAAGTATCAATGGCAGTAGTGATTTTTCCTGTGCCGTAGTGCAGGCTGTCAAGCCATAGCTGCATCGTATCTTTTCCGATCCTTCTTGCCACTTCCTGGAAATAAGGCACGGCGGATGCCTTGAATGCTTCGGTAAAATCAAGGTCTTTGTTCCAGGATGTTGCCGTATCACCGCCGGGAAACATCCTTATCCTTCCATCCCATTTGATCACGAATTTTTCATCGGGAATACGGCCTATTTCCAAACCAATTAAGCTGTTTACAATTTTAAAAGTGGAAGCCGGCAAAAAGCGCATGGTATCAAGGCGCATATTGTACACCGTTATCTTGCCGTCTGCATTGTCCAGCATAGTAAAGCAGCCATCTGTTTTATACCCGTCAAAATATTTTTGCAGGGTGCTGTCTGTTTCGGCTTTATTAACAGAGCAGCCGGCAATAAGAAATAAGGAATAAGCAATGAGGAACAAGAAAGTAATGCGCCTTTTCATTCAATAACGTCTTTTATTTTTTTTGTGATTTGTATGCTGCTGCGGCCTCCAGCGCTTCGTAAAATTCAGTGCCGTATTTTCTTATCAGCGATTCTTTTAAAAAAACATACACCGGCACTTTTAATTTTTTGCCGAGGCTGCAGCCACCCCTGCACAGGTCCTGCCGGGGTTCGTAGTTCACATATTCTGTTTGCCTGTTTTTGCTTAATTTAATGCGTACAGGGTATAAATGGCAACTGATGGGTTTTTTCCATTGTATTTTTCCATCATTGTACGCCTGTTCGATGGCGCATTTTACAATACCTTTTTCATCAGTAATGCCGTACACACATATACTTCCGTTTATGGTGGGCGTTACCCATCCAAATTCTTTATCATACACATACTTTCCCTGCCGTTCCAGCTCATCTTTGCTTTCTTCCGTTAAATAAGGAAGCACAGCTTCATACACTTCATTTATTTTATCCAGTTCATCTACGTTCAGCGGTGCCCCGGCATCGCCATCCACACAGCAGCCGCCCCTGCATTTGCTGAGATCGCAAACGAATTGTTCTTCTATCAGCTGGTCGCTTACTAATTTATTGTCTATTGCTATCATGCTGCGGCAAAAATACCAACAAAAAAGAGAAGGTAATAATTTCCCCTGAAGGTAAAAATGTTAAATAGTCTTGCAGAAGAAAAGGGCATCATATTTATACAGGCTTAAATGCCACTAACCATCCAATAATTTCCATCAGCCATGCAATGCCCACATGCACAATCAGCCCGCCCCATATACTGCCGGTATTGTAAGCAATAATGCCCAGCAGCAGGCCGCCCCAGAAACTGCTGACAGCTTCCCCCATGGGCTTGCCCAAATGAATGCTGCAATAAAAGCAGGCAACAGGGATAATGCAGTGTTTGCCGCAGATGGCCGCCAGCGATAATATTAAAAAACCACGAAAGAAAAATTCAATGCTTACAAAATCAAAACCATAGCACAATTCATACACCATGTATTGCCAGCCTTTTGCCGGGATGGCTTGCAAAATTTTTGCCCTGGGGTACATTGCCTGGAAATCTTTTTGCAGGGAAGCCAGCAGCAACAGCGGCAGCATTACCAGCAGCATTAAAAAATAAGGCTGCAAACTGCCGGGTGTTTTCACTCCATAAAAAGGCTGGTTATTCCTGTCTTTTACCCACCATACGATAAACACAGGCACCAGCACTGCAAATACCCTTACTACCCAGTTAATGCTGCGCAGATAAAATATGTTTTCCGGGCCGGGCCATTTTTCGTGTATCCATGGCTGGTGGAAAGCAAAATTGACCCTGAAAGAAAAAAATGCAGGCGCCAGTAACAGGATGAACCAAAACCATGCACTGGAAAAATAAGTGCAGTTGCTATAAAAAAGCTTTTGAAGAAAAAAGGCAGCAGCGAAGGGGGTGAGGTACAAAAAATAATACCCTGCAAAGCTCCGCCACCATGTTTTGCCCGAAGCGGCATATTTTCTTTCCAGCCCATGCCAGTAATTAAGGTAAATAAGTACGCCCAGGAGGGCAATGATCAACAGCAGGTAAAAAAAATTAAATTCTTCTTCGTAAAAGGAGCGGATATATTTGAATACCTGTGTCAATGATGATTAATTTGAAAGCCTGTATTCTATTGATGGCTGAATGGTTAAACGGTTAATTGTTGCTATAAGTTTTCAGCAATTTGACCATGCAGCAATTTAACAATGAATATACCACAACAATTGCTAAGCCCCTCTCACCGGCGCATTCAATGTTTTCCAGAGCAGGTCTTTCAGCTCCTGCAAACCAGTGCCTACAACAGATGAAATAAACACGTGCGGAATTTTGGGCGGCAGTTCTTTTGCAATGGCCGCTTTCAGTTCATCATCCAGCAGGTCGCTCTTGCTGATGGCAATTAAAAAATCTTTTTGCAGCATTTCAGGATTGTATTCCTCCAATTCCTTCACCAAGATTTCAAATTCCTTTTTATGATCGGCGCTGTCGGAAGGGATCAAGAATAACAAAACGGAATTGCGTTCAATATGCCGCAAAAAGCGGTGACCTAAACCTTTGCCTTCAGCAGCACCTTCAATAATGCCCGGCAGATCGGCAATGCAAAAGCTTTTCCCGTCACGGTATTCCACCATGCCTAATTGCGGTGTTAAAGTGGTAAAGGCATAATCAGCAATTTTTGGCTTCGCCGCTGTGATAGAAGAAAGCAAGGTTGATTTTCCTGCATTGGGAAAGCCCACCAAACCTACATCTGCCAGCACTTTCAGCTCAAGCAGCTTCCAGCCTTCTGTGCCATCTTCACCGGGCTGTGCATATTCAGGTGCCTGGTTGGTGGCTGTTTTAAAATTGCTGTTGCCCAGGCCACCGCGGCCTCCTTTCAGCCAAACAATTTCCTGCCCGTCTTCTAAAATCTCTGCTTCTTTGGCGCCGGTTACTTCATCTCTTGCAATCGTACCCAGGGGCACTTCAATGATGACGTCTTTACCGCTTCTTCCTGTCTGGTTATTTTTCAGGCCACTTTCGCCATTCTCTGCCAGTACATTTTTGTAATAGCGTAAATGCAGCAATGTCCATAATTGTGCATTGCCTTTTAAAATGATATGGGCGCCACGGCCACCATCACCGCCGTCAGGGCCGGCCATTGCATTGTACTTGGTACGGGCAAAATGCCTGCTGCCGGCACCCCCGTGGCCGCTGCGGCAAAAAATGCGGATATAGTCTATGAAGTTTTTTTCCATTTGGTTGGTTCAGTGATCGGTGGATCGGTAGATTAGTGATCGGTTGGGTGTATTATTTTTTAGGAGGCTCTTTTTTTATTTGTTCCCTCAGCCAGTTAATATATCCATTAAGCAATCTTTCGCACTCGTTGATTTCTTCTTTTAATTCCTTTAATAAATCAACTGTAATAAATTTTTCATCAAAGGCATCAATACAATGATTATATATTTCACTTAGCGAGCCTCTTGCCTGTATGCAAAAATGTATCTGGTCTTTATATGTGTACCTTCCATGCCCTTCTGCGATATTGCCGTTTACCGATCTTGAGCTTCTTATTAGTTGATCAACAAGCCTGTATTTTTCTTCGGACGGAAAGGTATCAGTCAGTGCCTTGATCTTATTTTTTAAAACCCTTCCTTTCTTCCACACTTCCAGTTCCGTGAAGCTTCGGCCCATTGGCTTTTGGAACTCATCTTCCATACAGTTATTTTATTTTACTAAGGTAACTGTTGAAAAACAAAATCAGTAATTTCTCCTTCAAAAAGAAGCTGTTAATCAAAGAATGGCTCAAATCTGACACTGATCTACAGATCCACGGATCACTTATTCAAACTACTTCTTCCATGGAAAATATTTCTTTCCCGGTTCCTGTGGCTTCTGGAGATCAATATCTCTCAACGGCTCACATTCTTTTAATGACGCATACAATTCCGCAGGCAATTGCTGGTACAATTTTGTTCCTTCCGTTTTCCATTCCATCATTTCATCGCTCACTTCTTTTATCTTTTTGGCAGGGTTGCCAACGATCAAGCTTCTTTTTTCAAACATTTCATCTGCTTTGATAAAGCTCAATGCACCCACAATACATTCATCGCCTACTACCACATTGTCCATTATCACCGCATTCATTCCTATCAAACAATTTTTGCCAATAACGGAGCCATGTACAACAGCGCCGTGGCCGATATGGGCGCCTTCTTTCAATAATACCGTTACGCCGGGGAACATGTGAACAGTGCAGCTTTCCTGCACATTGCAGCCGTCTTCAATAATAATCTGCCCCCAATCGCCCCGTATAGCAGCGCCGGGGCCGATGTAAACATTTTTGCCGATAGCAACATTACCGGTAACAGCCGCCAAAGGATGCACAAATGAAGTTTCATGCACCACAGGCCTGTATCCATTGAACTCGTAGATCATTTTTGCAAATAAAATTTGGATCGGTTCTATTCTTCTTCTGCAGGTAAAGGAATATCCCTCATCAGCATGGAATCACGGTTAGCCATTTCCCATGCAGTATAAAAGATCATCTGTGCTCTTTTGCTGTACAGGTCCCAGTTAATTTTATCTATCGTATCGGTTGGCTTGTGATAATCTGCCTTCAGCATGCCATCATAAAAAAACAATACAGGCACACCTTTTCTTGCAAAATTGTAATGGTCGCTGCGGTAATAGATACGTTCAGGATCATTGGGATCATCAAATTTATAGTCCAGCACCAGGCCGGTATTTTTTGTGTTTGCCCCTTCATTTATTTTTTGCAGGTCGGTGCTTATTTTATCGTGGCCTACCACGTACACATAATTCAGGCTGTCAGCAGTGGGCCTTTCGGTATCCACACGGCCTATCATGTCTGTGTTGAGATCAACAGTTGTTTTGTCGAGAGGAAAAACCGGATGATCGGTGTAATATTCGCTTCCCCACAGGCCTTTTTCTTCACCGCTTACCGTCATAAACACAATCGTTCTTCTTTGCCCGTGGCCGTCTTTTTTAGCTTTTGCAAATGCTTCGGCCATAGTAAGCACAGCGCAGGTGCCGCTGCCATCATCATCTGCGCCATAATAAATTTTTCCATCCTTTTTCCCCAGATGATCATAGTGGGCAGTTAAGAAAACATATTCATCTTTCTTATCAGTGCCTTCAATAACGCCCAGCACATTGCTTGCATAAATAATCTGGCGCTCTCTTTTATAATCAAAACTAAAAGCTGATTGAACAGCGCTGTAACCGCTTGTATTGAACGGCACAGATCTTCTTGCCAGACCAACCAGGCTATCGCCCCATGCCGCAAAAAACGTTTTTAATACTTTATGTGAAGCAACGAGGTAGTTCCCTGCAGCGCCTTCAGCATTCCTGGGATAATATATTTTTGTTTTGCTGTTGGTGCTCAGCAAATTTTCTGTTATCAGCGGCACAATAGGATTTACAATGATAGCAGCTGCAGCTCCTTTACTCACAGCAATTTTCATTTTTTCGGCAATGCCGGGATAAGTATACTTTGAAGATTTTGCCGACCCGGTCAATAAAAATTTCCCGTTTTCTTTCGGTTCACCCATAAAAAATACCACCACTTTATCTTTTACATCAATATTCTTGTAATCATCATACTTTTCTTCACTGATGCCATAGCCGGCAAATACAAATTCTTTCGCTGTTATTTTTTTACTGTCGTTGCTGTATACGTTCACCAGGTAATCCTGCCCGTATTTCAATTCTTCGCTGTTCAGTTTTACAGTACAGGAAGTAACGTTCACCGAATCTTTATACAAAGGATATTCCTGCTTATACCCTTTCAGGCCTTTGGGTTTTTGCAAACCAATTTTTTTAAATTGTGATTCAATATAGGCGGCGGCTTTTCTTTGCCCTTCGGTGCCGGTTTCCCTTCCTTCCATTTCGTCACCGGCAATAATGCTTAAATGTTTTTTTAAATTTTCGCTGTTGATATGCCCGGCATATTGGGAAGCATCCCCTGTTTGGGAAAAAGCAGCGGCAACAATTGTACACAGGCAAACTAAGAGTACTGTTCTTTTCATTGGTAAGTATAAAATGGTTTTTATGGGGAAATAAGATCCCGTAATGAATCAGATGATTGTTCCGGCCTGACCTTCGGTACCGACCGGTGTTAACAGGCAATCTTATCCACCCTTCTCAAATGCCTGCCGCCTTCAAAAGCGGTGTTCATAAAAATATCCAGCATTTTTTCTGCATCGCCATCCCGTACAAAACGGGCGGGAATGCAAATGATATTGGCATCGTTGTGCTTACGGGCCAATTCTGCCAGCTCTTCTCCCCAGCAGATAGCGGCCCTTATTCCCTGGTGCTTATTGGCAGTAATAGCCACACCGTTGGCGCTGCCGCAAAGCAAAATGCCAAAAGCCGCTTCGCCATTTTCAACTGCAGCAGCAACAGGATGGGCAAAATCAGGATAGTCAACAGCATCTTTGCTGTAAGTACCAAAATCTTTGTATTGCACACCTTCCCCTTCTAAAAAAGAGATCAGGTCTTCTTTGCAGTCAAACCCGGCATGGTCGCAACCAATGGCAACAGGCAATTGTAAATTGAATGGTGACATAATATAATGATTTAAATTAAAGCAGGCTACAAAAGTATAGATAAAAAACGGGGAGATGATGCATGCCATTGTTTTTTAACAAGCCGGAGGATATTGATAATAAACAGTTTTAAAACATATCTTCGCAAAAATTTTTTCCATGCCTGCATACAAAAGAGTGTTATTAAAACTTTCCGGCGAGTCTTTAATGGGTGATAAAAATTTCGGGCTGGACAGTGAGGTGCTTACCCGCTATGCAAAAGATATCAAAAGCATTACCGACCTGGGTGTGCAGGTAGCCATTGTAATTGGCGGCGGCAATATTTACCGCGGCATGAACGAAGCCGAAACCGGAATTGAAAGAGCGCACGGTGATTATATGGGCATGCTGGCAACCGTGATAAACGGCATGGCATTGCAGAGTGCGCTGGAAAAAGCAGGCGTGTACACAAGGTTGCAAAGCGCCATCAAAATGGAGCAGATAGCAGAGCCCTATATCCGCAGGCGTGCCATGCGCCATTTGGAAAAAGGCCGCGTGGTAATATTTGGCGCCGGCACAGGCAATCCTTATTTTACTACAGATACAGCAGGCTCTTTAAGGGCCATTGAAATAAAAGCAGAGGTGATCCTGAAAGGCACCCGCGTGGACGGCATATACACCGCCGATCCTGAAAAAGATCCCACCGCCACCAAGTACACAACCATTTCCTTTGCCGAATGCATCAGCAAAAACCTGAAGGTGATGGACATGACCGCTTTTACACTTTGCATGGAAAATGAATTGCCCATTATTGTATTTGATATGAATGAGCCGGGCAATTTGCTGAAAGTGGTAAAAGGCGAAGAAGTGGGCACATTGGTAAAAGGGTAAAAGGCCGGTCAACTATTATTTTACCGGAGCAGCATCACGTTTCCTTTCCTGGTATATGTTTTCCCGTCAGCGCAGATAAAGTGAAAGAAATAAACATAATTGCCAATATTGGCAGGGCTTCCTTTGTACCTTCCATCCCAGGCCTGGGTTGAATTGTTGGTTTCAAAAATAAGCTCGCCCCAGCGATTGTATATCAACAGCCGGTATGATTTATAAGCAACATTATTGAGCCCTAAGATCCTGAACTGGTCATTTTGTTCATCACCATTAGGGGTAAATGCCGTTGGAATATGAATAACAGTATGGCCATCGCAGGTAAAAATGGAATCTGCCCTCAGGGCAATGAATAATGAATCTGTATTGCTGCAGTTGTTGATATCCGTAACGGTTACCTTGTACCAGGAAGGCATGCTTACAATACTGGTTGGATTATAAATATCATCCCGGCTGATGCTGTTACTGGATGTCCATAAATAAGAGGATAAATTACCGGGCGCAGCTGTTAATTGAATTACTGCTCCTGCCGTTACAGGGTTTTTATCCGCCTGTATTTGTACTACCGGTATATCGTTCACAACAAGATTAAGGATAGCAATGCTGTCGCAGCCTGCTGTGGAAATGGTATCACGGTAAACGCCGGCAGCGGTCAATACCCTGCTTCCAAATATAAATTGCTGCCCAAGGCAGACAGCTGCCGTGCTGCTGTCTTTTTTAAAATCATTTACAGATAAATTTAAAACAACAATGCTGTCACAGCCTGCTGTAGCGAGTGTATCACGGTAAATGCCCGTTTCAGTCAATGTCCTGCTTCCAAATATAAAATTTTGCCCACGGCAGATGGATTGGGCACTGCTGTCCCTTTTCAATTCATTTACTGTAAGGTTAAGAATGGAAATGCTGTCGCACGCAGATGTTGATATGGTATCACGATAAATACCACTCTCGGTCAATGTCCTGCTTCCAAATGTAAAACTTCGTCCACGGCAGATAGATTGGGCACTGCTGTCTCTCTTTAATTCATTTACCGTAAGGTTAAGAATAGAAATACTATCGCATGTTGATGTAGATATGGTATCACGGTAAATACCACTCTCGGTCAATGTCCTGCTTCCAAATGTAAAACTTCGTCCACGGCAGATAGATTGGGCACTGCTGTCTCTCTTCAATTCATTTACCGTAAGATTAAGAATAGAAATACTATCGCAGGTGGATGTAGAAATGGTATCACGATAAATACCACTCTCGGTCAATGTCCTGCTTCCAAATATAAAACTTCGTCCACGGCAAATAGATTGAGCACTACTGTCTTTCAATTCATTTACTGTAAGGTTGAGAACAGAAATGCTGTCACAGGTCGATGTTGACATGGTATCTCTGTAAATACCCGTTTCTGTCAGCATCCTGCTCCCAAATACGAAATTTTGCCCACGGCAAATAGTTCTGGCAGTGCTGTCTTTTTTAAAGTCATTTACTGTAAGGTTAAGAATAGAAATACTATCGCATCCTGTTGTCGGAAAGGTATCCCTGTATATTCCTGTTTGTGTAAGTACCCTGCTTCCAAATGTAAACGTTTGTCCCCGGCAAATGGCTTTTGCAGCACTATCCTGCTTAGCGCCGGAAAGACGGTAAGTGGTTGTTTCGGTATTACTGCACCCGTTGATCGTGGTTATTCTCTGGATAGTATAAACACCAGTATCTGCCGGTGTAACGGGATCGATAAACAACGTATCACCGGCATAAGTGCTGCCGTTGGGTTTTGTCCACGTATAAGAAAAATAGGTAGAAGCTCCATAAGTAAGCATGGCGGCGGCATTGATACAAATGCTGCCCAGGCTGCTCAGTGGAGGAAAGCTCACTGGGTTTACAGTAACATTGGCAGAAACAGAATTGCCGCAATTATCTGTCAGGCGTATAGTGTAATTGCCTGTTTGTGTTAGCTGGAAAAAGTTGCTTGCCTGCGGCGGGAATGTTTGTGGCCCACTGATAATTTCGTACTGGTATGGAGGAATGCCTTTGCTGCTGTCTGCTGCGAGTGCAAGAAAAAGATCTCCGCTGCACAGGGAGGAAGCGCTTGTTTTAAGCGCCGGGTTCTGATAAGGCGTTATGTGTATAGTGTCTTTTACAGTAAAAACATCCACCAAAATATTATTCATGGAATGGGCAGCGCCGCTTCCGCCATAGCTTATTGCAAGCTCGTAATCGGCAGCAGTTATATTGTTGGCCACATTGGAATAAGGATTTTGCCCGCTCATTTGCCACCCGTAAGCTGAATGGATGACAGTGGACGTGGCAATATCAGTTATGTTGACTGTAGAAAAAGTGTTATGCACCAGTTCATATTGAAGCCCTGATGAGCCTGCACAGCCCTTTTGATAATTATAACTGTATTTGAAATCCGATACATCGCTGCTGGTGACCTGGAAGGTGCCGGGGAACTGGTTTCCGCAACTGTCTGTTACAACATAAGTATAGGTGCCGGGCGCCGTATTATTCATAGAGAAGGTGGTGGAGCTGTCAGAATTAAGCTGGCCGGTAAATGTTTTGGGATACACATAGTTTTCGCTGTAAGCATATCCGTGCTTTGTGCTGTGTGCAGAGGCCGGGCCGCCGGTGATAGTAAGCGTAGTGCCCTGCGTAGGAAAGCCACGGGCAAATATGTAAACAATGGTTGTAGAATCCAGCATTGTTTGCTGGCTGCTCATTGAAAGATCCACATACCTGCTGATGGAAGGCGTGCTAACAGTGCCTGTATAAGAATGGTGGCAGCTATCCTCCATGGTAACTTTATAAGAACTGCCCGGTGCCATTGCTACGGAAGAAAAGCTAAAGTTCATCGGGTCAGGGTAGGTCTTTATTTCAACAACATTGTTGGCCGGCATATCACGAATGGTAACGGTAAGAGGAAATTTAGGAAACACACCAAGGTTGCAGGCAGGATTACCAATAGAAAACCCTGTCAGTATCCCGCTTTGGCAATTGGCCACAGAAACCGGGGTAAAATTTTGCGTAAACATAAAGGGGCAAATATTTGCCTGCGGTATAACCGTGGGCGAACCGCAGCTATTCGTTACCGTTATATTTGTTACCAATCCACCATAGGATATATGGGGCACGGTAAAATGCACGGTGAGGTAACCGGAGAAGCTTTCTTCATTATCTACAGCGGCCGTGTCAACAGAATAGCTGCTGCCACCCACCGTGTAAGTAATTTTATAAGGCGGCCTGTAGGCCGGCGTCATCATTGAGAGATGGAGCTCAGCCGTATCGCAGCCTGTAATCCTTGCATACCCACCATAAAAATTTAAGGGCACAGGCATGGTTGACATGATCACGGTTTTGGTTTGCACATTGTTGCAGCCGTCTGTTACCCTGATGGTGTAAGTGCCGGCCGGCAGGCTGCTAAATGTATCACTCAGCTGTTGCGGCCTTGTTACGGCAGAGGGAGCAATCAGCTCCCATGTATAAGGCGATAAACCGGTGGAGAGAGAAATATGACCGATAAGGCTGCCGGTGCTTGAATCGGGACAATGGGGATTTGCTACAGCAGGCACAAAATCGGGCAATTGGTAATTGCCGGTGACAGTGACTATAGTGGTTTGTATTTCATTAGCCGTATTGGACACTTCTACCACATACGTGCCGGCAGGAAGGGATGAAAAAGTATTATTTGTCTGCACAGGAAATGTTACAGGTCCTCCCGTTATCCTGTACAGCAGGGTGCCTGTAGTGGTTTGTGCCAGTATGGTCATGCTGCCATTATTGGCACATGTGCTGGGTACAGTGTTTACGGAATTAATGGTAACAGAGGCTTCGCCTGAAAAATAAAAAAATAAAGCCGCTACTACGGTAAGCAGTATGTTTCTTGTCATTTCACGGAATATAGGCTAAGCTTTTCAACAAAAGCTTCCGCAATTTATGACAGAAGCTTTTTAAATGATTAAAAACCAGGTTATTATTTTATGTCCGCTTAGCCCGTATTAATAATGGCAGATTTCCTTCGCATTAAAAACGCTGCCTTGCCTGCAGGGTAATATTACCTGCTGCGGTACCGGTATTATGACTGTTTATCAATTGTGCCTTATCCTGATATAATTTGCCACTTCCACCATGGGTGCCACCCAGATGTCCTTCTCATTGGCCCTGATAAAATGCAGCAGCTTGCTGTGCTCTTCTTTGGTAACGTTCAATCCATTGCCGCCGCTTACGCCGTGAAAAAGTATTACCAGCAAAGAATTGGTTTGTATGGCCTGCTTTACCCATTCGCTCATTTGCTCACCGGTTTCACCATTGGCCATGTAGCAATCCACATCGTACAGGTCAATTTCATTGATATGGTGCATTTCATTACGAACATTCCTTGCAGCAATAAAGTCTTTTTTTAAAGGAATGATATAAGATGAGTCGCCAACTTTGGTATCAGCACAGGGAAAAGCAAAAGTCCGTTCCTTTTTTCCGTCCAGTGCCTGCAGGAATACATTGGTCATTCTTACTTCGTCTACCATGCGCTGCACAGTGTATTTGCTCAGGTCATTATCCGGTTGCACCCATTCCCTCCCGGGAATATTGCCCAGGCAGGGGTGGTACAAAGTATGGTTGCCCAGCTCGTGCCCTTCCGCAGCAACTTTTTTCCATTCATTCATCCTGTTTTTTACAGCGGGGAAATAAGCGGATAAATAAAAAGTGGCTTTCAGTCCCAATGAGTCCAGCGTGGGCAGGGCGTTGTCCAGTTGCTGGTCGTAGCCGTCATCGTAAGTGAGCACTACAGCGCATTTTTTACCTTGCCATGGCGCCTGGGCAAAGACTACAGATGCGGAACAAGCCAATAAAGAAAAAAGCATTATTTTTTTCATAAGCATAACAATTTATTTTTTTATTTCAGCTTCAAACGGCGAAGCCGGTAGCTTTTCTTTGTTACAAAGATTTGGATTTACGGGGTTATCTGCCCATGCGTAACGTACATAAACAGGATTTGGAATATTGTCATTCCAGGCAATTACTTTTTCATTTTCGATTTTAGTTTTTGCCCAAATAAATTTTTTATCTGCACCGGCAATGGCAAACTCAGCCGGTTCTTTACCATCGTTTGTTATCAGGCCAGTGCCGGTATTTGTAAAACCAATAATAATTTTATTTCCTTCTACGATTGCTGACTGGTATAAAGGCCCGCCCGCCACAATATTTTCTTTGTACACTAATTTTCTTGCTGCCAGTGCCAGCCGTTCGCCTACATCTTTTTTATTATCAGGATGGATATCGTTCCATTCGCCCAGGTCAATATTCACCGTCATGGCAGTATTGGAAACAGATAATGTTTTGCGTTGCGATTCCCTCAGCTCTGCCCAGTCACTTTCGGCAGGCAAATAATTTGCCTCCATAAAATTAGGAAGCTGTGCATATAAAAACGGGAGCGTTGAATCCTTCCATTGCCTGCGCCAGTCCCTTATCAGTGCAGGCAGGAGCTTTGCATATTCTTTTGCCTGCCCTGTATTGCTTTCGCCCTGGTACCATACAATGCCTTTGATGCTGTAATTAATAACAGGTGCTGTCATTGCATTAAATGGCGCTGCCGGCTGGTTCAGTAAATTGATGCTGCTTATGGTGTTGCTCTTTGGTTCAAACACTTCACCCACTTTGTATTGCCATGTGCCTTTCAGGTCAACAGTATCATTACCGGCAAAAATGTAATAAGGCTTATCAGGAACAAAGCCGCCTTTATTATTAAAATTAGTTACCCTTATTGTAAATATATTTTTACCCGCTTTCAGCGTACCGGCAGGAACAGGATACCGGCGTTGCGGATACATATAAGTGGTGTTGCCCACTTTTTCTCCATTAATATACAATTCATCTGCATCCACAATTCTTCCTAAAAATACCTTTGCCGGCTTGCCGGTCATGCTTGCAGGAATATCAATTTCCTTCCTGTACCACACCACGCCATTCAGATCCTTAATACCCTGGTCTTCCCAATAGCCCGGAATATTGATATTGCGCCAGCCTGCAGGTATATAATTATTATCAAACCATTTTGTCTCACCCGACAGGCCTGCATCTTTTGAGGGCGCAGGCTTGTTTGCTTCTGCTGCCTTCCGGTTTGTTTCATTAATATAGGCCGTGTCCTTATTTTTCTGAATGGTTTGCATAACAGAAGAAAAATCTTTCAGCCCTTCTTCACTTGCCCATGCTTCAATGGGTGTGCCGCCTACGCTGGCATTGATAATGCCTATGGGAATTTTATATTTATCGTAAATGTTCTTTGCAAAAAAATAAGCGACAGCCGAGAAAGGTCTTACCTCCTCACCAATAGCTTTTACCCAGTTGCCACCTGGAAAATCTTTTTGCGGCTCTGTTAAATTAGTAGCAGCCGGTACTAAAAATTGCCTTATCTGCGGATAACTGGCTTCAGCAATATCTTTTGCATACGTCACATCATGAATGTTCATTTGATGTACCATATTGCTTTGCCCGCTGCAAAACCACACATCACCGAATAAAACATCATTTACGGTAACTGTATTACCTGCGGTTATTGTTATACTATAAGGTCCGCCCGCTTTGGTTGGCGGCAGGTATAAGAACCAATCGCCGCTGGCAGCGGCTTTTGTTTTGTAGTTTTTTTTATTGAATGCAACCGTTACTCTCTCCCCGGGAGAAGCCCATCCCCATATTTTAATTTTTACATCTCTCTGTAATACCATGCCCTCGCTGATAAGCTTCGGCAACCTCAGTTGTGCATATACCGGCAATAGCTTTAACAGCAATACCAAAGCAAAAATGTATTTAATGCCCCGTTTCATACCCGGTGAAATAATTTTTTCATGGATTTAATTTCGTGTTGCTTACAAACGCAATTCTTTTGCTGTCCGGCGCCCACGATGGCACATTAATGGTTCCCTGCCCGCCATACACATAAGCAATATTCTTAGGCACACCACCACTTGCCGGCATCAGCCGCAAGTAAATTTTTTGGTACCAGGGATGATCGGATGGATTGATTTCTTTCGGGTATGACAGGTACACGATCCATTTGCCGTCAGGAGAAAAATGCGGAAACCAGTCATTGTATTCATCAAAAGTCACCTGTTCCTGGTTGCTGCCATCAGGCTTCATCCGCCAGAGCTTCATCGTGCCTGTTCTTACTGAATTAAAATAGATCCATTTGCCATCAGGGCTGTATTCCGGTGCATCATCCAGCGTGGGTGTATTAGTAAGTTGTGTTTCTTTTTTTGTGGCAATGTCAACAGCCCATATATCATACTGGTTGTTCCGCTGCCCGGTAAATATTAATTGTTTCCCGTCAGGCGACCAGCTGTGCAGGTAAGAATGACCGGAGTCGGGAGAAGTAATTTGAACCGGTTTGTCAGTGCCGGTAACAGGTAATATGAACAAAGTAGAAATTCTTTTTTCTCCAACATGGTTGCTGATGGCGATATTCTTCCCGTCAAACGATAACACATGGTCATTATTATTTTGATCGGCAAAGCCTGTGTTGAGCCTGTTTATGTTATTATTGGAAAGATCAAAAGTGTACAAAAGCCCTTCGGCGTTATAAATAAGGTATTTGCCGTCTTTTGTCCAGTTGGGGGCCTGTAAAGAGTTGGGGGCACTGTACAGGATTTTTCGCTGGCCGCTGAACACATCCATCACTTCGATATGGCTGCCGATATAATCCTGGTAAGGGCGAAAATCTTTTTCTGCCGGGATGATGATACGGACATTACTGAAAACCGCTTCTTCCGTTACATTCTCATTGTGAGAACAAATGAATAAGCCGGCATATACTTCTTCGTTTAAAATAATTTCTTTAGATACGGATCTGTAATTTTCACCGGCTGTTGCCGCTGAAAAAGTAAATACATTTCCCGTGCGCTGCAGCTCGATATGTACAGGCCGGTTTGAAGCCAGTGTTATTTCTTCTGTGGGTGCAGCATCCGCCTGGCGGTATTGCAATGCTGCCAGGCCGCTGCCATGCACACAAGCGTCTGCATAAGGCGAACCTGCAGTAAGCCGGTCTCTTGCAATGATACCGATCTTGCGGTGGGGATCTGTTCCTTTTTCAACAAAACGAATGCTGGCGGAAATAATAAAATCCCCTTTGATCTTTTTCCAGCAAAAATGAAATTGGTCGGAAGCTGCCCACATGTTGATACCGGAGCCACGAAGGGTATATTCCTGTGCCGCATTATCATATACTGCATTCCCGGCATTTTTAGGATTGCCTATATCTTCATGCGATTCAAAATCACCAACCTTTTGGGCAAATACACCGGAAGCAACAAATGGAAGCAGCATAACCAATAGTTTTTTCATGTCAGTTTATTTTTTTAACGAACTGCGAATTGCCATACCTGTTCAATTGAAATCCTTCTGTTTTACCTTCTGCATTTTTGAATTGAATATCCAGATACTCTGCCGTAGAATAAAAATCAGCTTCACCGGCGGCATACAGACTGAATTTATCGGCAGGAGAAAAATAGATCGAAAGGTTTCCTTCTTCATTTTTAATTTCGACTTTATTTCCACCGGTTGTTTCATACCGGCCAACATACCGGTTTAAAACAGCAGCATCCAGCTTTAGTTGCGGCCTTTCAAAAATATACTGAAGCCCTCTTGCATAGGTTTCGGCCTTTGTTCCCGAATGCCCGGTATTTTCCAATACTTTGGACCGAAGACTGACATTGGTATATTTTCTATCGGCTGCCATCTTTGCCATTTTTTCAAAAGCAGGGCGGCTTCTTTCCACTTCACCAACGGTCATGTATAAACGAATAGGAGTATTTATTTTTTGAGCAGCAAATTTTTTTTCATAGCTGTATAATACTTCATTGTCCCAGCCAACAGCCGGGCTTGCAGCAATATAGCCACTGAACATATCCGTATGTGTAAACATTGTGTACATGGTAAACAATCCGCCTAATGAGCAACCCATCAGTATTCTGTTACCCGGCTCGGCCCTGTAATTGCTTTCAATGAAAGGAAACAATTCTTCTTTCATAAATGAAAGGAACTTATCAGCGCCGCCGCTCTGCGGTACCCTTGCTTCTGCTGTAGGAGTATAATCCCTGGCCCGCAGGCTGTCTGGATTAGGCTTAGTGCCGCCCCATGTAACACCCACAATGATCAGTCCGGGAATAAAGCCATCATAATACTGCTCGCCATAGATTGCATTGACCAATGGAAAATCCCATTGCGAATCCATCAGGTAAACAACGGGGTATTTTTTTGTACTGCCTGCATAACCTCCCGGCAGCATGATGTGCAATGCATATTCCTGCCCGGTCACAACAGCAGATGTTATTTTTCTCACTTCCGATCCCGGGATAACCACCCGAGGATACTGGGCATAGCTGTGTAATGCAGCAACAATCAATAAACAGGATATCCATTTTTTCATTGCAGGACATTTATTTCTTTTATAATTACATTACTGGTTGTTTTATTTTTTACACCCGGCTGCCCACCACCAATGCTTACAATGATTTTTCCCGTAGGCTGATAGGATTTGCCATTTTCATCCACCAGCGACAGGTCTTCCGGTGTTAAAGTGAAGGCTACAGTTTTACTTTCCCCGGCTTTTAAAGCAATGCGCCGGAAACCTTTTAATGCTTTTAGCGGCGCTTTGTTCTTTATACCGGGATATTGCAGATACAATTGCACTACTTCTTCACCATCTTTTGCTCCTGTGTTTTTTACTGTGGCAGCAAATTTTGCATTATTGCCTTTTTCCAGTTGCAATGGGACGGTCATATTGCTGTAAGAAAAGCTGGTATAGCTTAAGCCATATCCAAAAGGGTACAATGCTTCCCCATTGAAATAACGGTAGGTCCGTCCATTCATAGAGTAATCGCTGAAGCCGGGCAGATCGCTGTCGCTTTTATAAAACGTTACGGGTAATCTCCCGGCAGGGTTGTAATCACCAAACAATACATCGGCAATGGCGGTGCCCGCACTCTGGCCGCCGTACCATGTGTTCACAATAGCAGGGATATTTTCACTTTCCCAGGGTGTGGTAATGGCGCTGCCCGTCATCATTACAAATACAACAGGCCTGCCGGTTTGCTGCAACGCTTTGAGCAAATTGGTTTGAACCGCAGGCAAAAGAATGCTTGTCCTGTCGCCGCCATTAAACCCGGGATAATTCACCGGCATTTCTTCGCCTTCCAGTTGCGGTGAAATGCCGCCTGCAAAAACAATGGCATCTGCATCAGCAAGCCTTTTTGCCAGGGCATTGAAATCTGTTTTTACATAATTGCCGGCAAATAATTTTGCCATCGCTTCGCCACCGCCCTGGCGGAAAGCCATTTCTATTTTGTATGTACTTCCTTTTTTTACCGGCAGGGTAAATTGTTTGGCGCCCCAGCGGTTCTTTTCCCACATATCCACCACAATGCTATCGTTTACCCGTATACGATACCCGTCATTTGCTTCTGATTCAAAATTCAATACCTCATCTTTTCCTGCGGTGATGCCGGTAGTATATCTTGCGGAATAATTAACAGCTTTCAACCCCGGGTAAGGCGCTGTGCCTTCCTGCCAATAATGATCGATCTCTTTTTCAACAACAGTAAGTACCGGTTTGCCTTCTAATTTTTCATTGTCAAAATATTCCGCTTTTATGCCGGGCTTACCATCATAAGAATACAGCGTGGAAATATCTTTGTGAATAAGCAATGTGTCATTGGTGAAGTTGACGGTCTTTTCATACACAACCTCTGCACTCTTACCGAGCTTTTCTTTAATGCCCTCCAATACAGTAACCACTTTTGACGGTGTGCCGTTATAATTTCCCAGCACGGCGATTGCATTGTCTGCATTGGGACCGATGACCGCAATTTTTTTGATCTTCTTATGTAAAGGAAGCGTTTTGTTTTCATTGCGGAGCAATACGATGCTTTGCTGCGCCATTTTTAGTGCCAGTGCTTTGTGTTCCGGCGCTTCCAATGCAGCAGCCGGCGTTTGTGCATACTTTACCATTGAAGGCGGGTCAAACATTCCAAGGCGGTAACGAATGGTAAACAACCTTTTCAGTGAAACATCCAATTGCGCTTCTTTTATCAGGCCACTTTTCACGGCATTTAATAAGGTAGTATATACCGCCACGCCACATTCCACATCCGTTCCGTGTACCAGCGCATCAATGGCGGCGCTTATAGCATCGGGATGCGTCTTATGGAATGTAAAGAAGTCATCAATCGCCCAGCAATCGCTGGTAACATAGCCTGTAAACTTCCATTGGTTGCGCAGGATATCATTCATCAGCAGGTCATTGGCACAGCAGGGTTGCGTGTTCACTGCATTGTAAGCGCACATCACGCCGGCCACATTGGCTTTTGTAATTAATTCTTTAAATGCGGGCAGGTAGGTATCCCACAGGTCATAAGCAGAGGGATTAAAGTTATCAGCATGCCTTGACGGCTCAGGCCCGCTATGCACTGCAAAATGCTTGGCGCAGGCTGCGGCTTTTAAATACTTTGGGTCACTGCCCTGCAAGCCTCTTACAAATGCAGCGCCGAGCTTAGCAGTAAGAAAGGGATCTTCGCCGTAAGTTTCCTGCCCACGCCCCCATCGGGGGTCACGGAAAATATTGATATTAGGCGTCCAGTAGGTAAGGCCTACATATCTTTCATTTGCCTTGCCCAGTTCAATCGCTTTATTATGAATGGCACGGCCTTCATCAGCAGAGTAAGATGCCATTAACTTTAATGAACCGGTATCCCAGGTGGCTGCCATGCCAATAGCCTGCGGATAGGATGTGGTATGAAAAGGCGTTCTTGCCACGCCATGCAGTACTTCGTTCCACCAGTCGTAAGCAGGAATGCCCAGGCGTTCTACGGCAGGCGCTGCATTGAGCATCTGCGCTACTTTTTCTTCCGGCGTTAAGCGGCTTATCACGTCATTTACCCTTTGCTCAACAGGAAGCCTGTAATTCCACATGGGAAATGATTTGTAATCCTGTGCTGAAGCAGCTACAGATGCTGTAATGGCAAGAGTTGTTAGTAGCTTTTTCATTTTTTTTGAACCATAATAAGTCATACAAGACGTTTAAGATTTTTCCTGTATGTCTTATATGTCTTGTATGGTTAATTAATTATTTATACGGCACAATCGTCTTTATAAAACCATTTTCATCGTATTCCAGCTCCGTTACTTTTATACTGCGTAAATGTGTCACACCTTTGCTTAAGCTGCTGTCATGGTAAAACAAATACCATTTGCCATTGAACTCCAACACAGAGTGATGCGTTGTCCAGCCCACAACCGGCTCTAATATCCTTCCTGCATAAGTAAAAGGCCCGTAAGGATTATCGCCAATGGCATAACATAAGTAATGTGTATCGCCGGTGGAATAAGAAAAATAATATCTGCCCTTGTATTTGTGCATCCAGCCGGCTTCAAAAAATCTCCTGCCGGTATCGCCCTGCAACAGCGGCCTGCCATTTTCATCAAGTATCAGCACGTCTTTAGGCTCTTCTGCAAATGCTAATAGATCATCAGTGAGCTTTGCTACTTTAGCACATAGGGCAGGTTCATCATCTTGTGGCAAGTGGGCAAAGGGGCTTTCAGGTTGTTCGCCGTTAAAAGAACCGTTTCTCCATCGTTGCAATTGTCCGCCCCATATGCCGCCGAAGTACATATAATAGTTATCCCCCTCTTTAAAAACAGCAGGGTCTATCGAAAAACTGTTTTTAATGGCTTGCGGCCGTGCAGTGAATGGCCCGGCAGGAGAAATGCTTGTAGCCACGCCGATCCTGAAAATGCCGTCATGATCTTTCGCTGCAAAGTATAAATAGTAAGTGCTGTTTTTTTCCGCAGCATCAGAGTCCCACATTTGCTTTGCAGCCCAGGGAACATCTTTTACATGCAATGCCAGGCCATGATCTTTTGCTGCTGCATCTTCCGGTGAATCCATTGACAGCACATGATAATCTTCCATGGCAAAATGGCTTCCCAGGTCATCAAATGCATCGCCGGCGTCAATGTCATGCGATGGATAAATGTAAATTTTTCCATCAAACACATGCGCCGATGGATCGGCAGTGTAAATATGTGATACCAGCGGCCGGGAAATAGCCCTGTTGTTCAGATCATCAAAATTGATATGGTCAATACTTTCTTCCGGCATAAGAATATTTTGTTTTTTAAACCATATAAAATATACAGGGTATTTAAGCCCTTCCCGTATATCTTACATGTCTTGTATGGTTAATTATTTCTTTTTTCTTTTAAATCTGCTTCGATCTGCACTTCCATCTTTTTATTTATTTCATAAAAAAAGAGCAGCCCCACAGCCAGCAGGAATGGAATGGCAGGATAAATACTTACCAGCATCTTTGTGCCGTTGATGGCAGTTCCGGTTTGGCCGGTGGTGCTTTGCGGATCATAATGATATCGGGACAAAATCCATGAGACCAGTGAGCTGCCAATGCTTAACCCGGCTTTCAATCCTACCATCATGGCAGAAAAAATAATGGCGGTTGCACGGCGGTTGTTTTTCCATTCGCTGTAGTCGGCCACATCTGCAATCATGGTCCAGAGTATGGGAGTGCTGATGCCATAGAAAAAGCCATGCAGCACCTGTGCGCCAAAAATGATGGCAATGGATTTTGGAGGGAAAAAATAAAAAAAGATGATAAACAAGGTAGAAATAAACAGCGATGCCATGAACACATTGCGTTTGCCATACCTGTTGGCAAACCAGGGTGAGATCATGATGCCGATAAGCCCTACTAAAATGCCGCCGCCGTTGAATACGCCAAGGCCTAATGAAGTATCATTTTCAAAGGCGGGCAAAAAACTTTTAAACGGCGCTAAGAACGAAGTAAGCTCCGCTTTATCAACATAATTTTCAAAATAATAAACATACGATCCGCCTTTTAAGGCCAGCGTAATAAATATAAGCGTAGTAACAGTAAGTATAATGAGCCAGGGCTTATTTTTTATAAGGTCTGATAGGTCTTCCTTTAAACCTGATCTTTGCTCCGGCTTGGGTACTATCCTTTCTTTGGTGGTTAAAAAACAAATGATGAGCATAATGGTTCCGATGATAGCCAGCACCGTCATTACTTTGGAAATACCAATTGCCTTTGCTTCGATAGTGTTGCCGCCACCTGCTTTGATGATGAAGTTGTACATGAATACCTGCACAAAAAACTGGGCAAACATTACCGCAACAAAGCGGTAGGAGCCAAGGCTGTTGCGCTCTTTCATGTCGCCGGTGATAACACCGCTTAATGCGCCATAAGGCAAATTATTTGCAGCATACAAAAGCAGCAACAGCGCATAAGTGACAACAGCATAAATAATTTTTCCCTGGTAGGCAAATGAAGGGGTTTTAAACGCCAGCAGCGAAACGATACCCAACGGCACGGCTGTCCATAAAATCCAGGGCCTGAATTTCCCCCATTTTGAATTCGTTCTGTCGGCAATAGCACCCATCACAGGGTTAAATACAAACGCTGCGGTCAGCCCAACAATGAGTGTCAGCATGGAAGCATGTTCCGGCTTGAGGCCGTAAATATTCAGATAGTAATAAGCTATCCATGTAACCAGCGTTTGAAATACTAAGTTGGCTGCAAGATCGCCGAGGCTATAGCCGATTTTTTCAAGGACGGATAATTTTTGTGATGATGTGTTGATCATGCATTTGATTTTTTAAACCACATAAGACATAAGGCACTTAAGGTTCTTCCTGTAAGTCTTATATGCCTTGTATGGTTAATTTTTCTTTGTTTCAATTACTTTATAAAACGCCGGCTTGGGTTTAAAGTCCCTGTCAAATAACAAAGGATAATTTGTTCTTCCCGGCACAGGCCAGCCGTTCAGCCAGCTTTGCCCGTCATTCACACCCCAGAAAGTTACACGGGTTAGTTTGCCTTTATACTGTAAAAACAATTTGAACAGGGCCGCATAATCATTGGCCAATTGCTGCTGTACACTGTCGGGCAGGCCATTCACATAAGGATTTAAGGAAGGGCCGCTTTTCATTTGCCGGCTTACATCTGCGCCGGAAAAATCCCGGGGCAATACTTCAAGATCCAGTTCTGTTATCATCACTTTTAACCCGAGCGCAGCATACTGTTCAATACTTTCCCGGATATCTTTTAAGGGCACTTTACCTGCGTGCCAGTGGCCCTGTATGCCCACGCCGTCAATGCGGACACCCGCTGCCTGTATTTTTTTTATCAATGCAATGCAGCCGGCACGTTTCGCAGGCTGTTCATTATTATAATCATTGTAATAAAGCTCGGTGTGCGGCGCTGCCTGCTGTGCCAGGCGAAATGCTTCAATAACATAATCATCGCCCAGTTTTTCTAAAAAAACAGATTTCCGCATGGTGCCATCTTCATTCAATGCTTCGTTCACCACATCCCATGAAAGTATTTTTCCATCGTAGCGCCCGGCAATGGTTTTAATATGATCAGTAAAAAAGGTTTTGAAAGAATCAGCATCCTGTATCTGCTGTGCAAATTTTGACAGCTGTGTGTGCCATATCAATGTATGCCCGTTGATCGGGATATTGTGTTTTTTGCCAAAAGCAACTAATTTATCGGCAAGGTCAAAATTATACTTGCCCCATCCGGGATGTATGACTTCAGATTTCATAACGTTCTCCGGTGTAAAGGCATCAAACTGCTGTAATATCAATGCAGCAGCTTTCGGGTCTTTTTCCTCGATTTGTTCTGTGTTCAGGGCAGCGCCGATGAGAAAGTCGTCTTTAAATGTTTTGCTTAATGAAGGTTGGGCGGCTGCTTTTTCATTTGCGGTGCAGCCGAATAAAACGGCCAGGCCGGAGGAAGCAATAAATAATTTAGCTTGTTTTATCATAAGTATATTTTTATTTGAACAATGTTTCTTCCGGGCCCAGGTAAGACGGTTTTAATCCGCCAAAATCCAGTACCAGCTTTTGCAGCACCACGCCGCTGTTTACCATCCAGTATTTTATTGTATGCCTGCCGGGTTTGCCTATTGTATGTTTTGTTGTTTTGATAATAATATTTTCTGCCACCCATTTGTAATTGATGGCGTCTTTGCTTTCTTTAGCTTCTTTGTTGATGCTTACCGTTTGCGGCGCTTCGCCATCAATAGAAATAGCGTACTGCAAACCATTTTCTACATTGTGAAAATTCAGGGTAGGGGAAAAAAAACAATACAGGTCAAAGCTGTCTTTGCTGTGAGTATAAATTTCGTATTCTAAATGCGGTGAATTACTTGTTAGTTTTTGTTCAGGGGCAGTTACGGGAAAAGTAGTAACGGCATCACCTGTTCTGCCATGGTCAGGCAGCGTTTTCCACGTAATATTTTTTACATTGATCGCTTTAGTAAAATGCGATGCCTCTGCAGCAATATATCCATCTCTTTCGGAGAATAGGTTTCGCGGAGGCTGGTTTTGTTTTATGTCTACGCCGGGCGTCTTATCAATAAGCATCCTCGAAAGTTGTGCGCTATCTACATAAGCATATTTTACTTCCGGCATTTTATTAAAAGGTGGTTGCTGCCAATTGGTATAGCCAATATGTGTCTGGCTCATCATGTAGTTCCACTTTCCATTTTGCAAGTGATGATATTCCAATGTAATGAGTGAATCCTCAGTAAAATCCCGTTTTACCTTGTCGGCATATTCATTGATAGTGATATGGGAAACTATATTGGAATCTGCTTGGCCTTTTTCATAATTACTCTTATTCAATGCTGCATTGAAATACAAGTCGTACAAATTAGCCATCGCCTTCACCGGGTACAGCACCAGCTCAAAATAAGCATTTCTGTATTCACCCGGCAATTGCGTATTGACCGCTTCTGCTTTTTTATATAAATTATCATAATCGGCGGCAACCCTTCTCCATTCACCGCTTTCAAGGCTGTAAGTATTTGCATCCAGCAACTCCGGTTTTCTCCTCCCGTTATATTTTGTATATTTTGAAATAATTTCTGCGATCTCCTTTGCATGATCCTTCCCAAATTGAGCTGCTGCCCACTCTTCCGTATATTCCTGCAAATCATCTGCACCGATCTTATCGGGGTTCCAGGCATAATCGCACCAGAAAGAGACAGGAAATTCCAATGGCTTGATATCACCCACATTTACGATCCAGATTTTATCAACACCATATTGCCATGCCAAATTCATTTGCTCCCACACCCTTGCAATCGGGCTTGTGTTTATCCATTTATAATTTCTTGGGCCGCCTACATAATCAAAATGATAATAAACTCCATAACCTCCGCTGCGCTTGGGTTCATTTAGTTTCGGCAATTTTCTAAGGTTGCCCCAGTTGTCATCGCACAACAATAATGTAACATCGTCAGGCACCCGCATGCCCTTATCATAATAATCCTGCACTTCTTTATACAATGCCCAAAGCTGCGGGGTTTCGCCGGCAGGTTTTTTTGTAACATCTTCAATGATTTTTCGCTGGCCGGCAACAATTCTTTCCAGCAAAGCCGTTGCAGTCTCCCGGCTCATCGGTTCATCGCCGTCACCACGCATGCCAATGCTTACTATTTTTTCATTCCAGGCCCTTTGCATTCCGCTGCGCCAAAAATCTTTCAGCTTTGCTTCGTTGCTGTCGTAATTCCATTTGCCGCTGCCATACCTCCGCCATTCATCATGGGCCCTCATCAGTGGCTCGTGGTGGGAAGTGCCGATGACAATCCCATAATCATCTGCTGTTTTTATATTCAGCGAATCATCGTCATAAAATGCGCTGCCCCACATGGCTGGCCACAGGTAATTTGCTTTTAAGCGGAGCATCAGCTCAAACACTTTTGCATAAAACAAATGGTTAAAGCCGCCGAATTTTTCTTTGCTCCAACTGCTCAGGGCAGGCGCTTCGTCATTAATAAATATGCCGCGGTATTTTACTTTGGGCGCATCGGTGATGGAAACATTTTCTTTGATATACACATGTTCCTGTTTTTTCACCGGCACATCCGCCCACCAGTACCAGGGCGAAACGCCTGTTTGCCTTGATAGCTCAAATACACCATAAGTGGCGCCACGCCTGTCGCTGCCGGTAATAACAAGCAGCTGAGACATCGGCATGTATTTTTTCCCGGCATCAACTGTTTGTATTTGATAACCTTCCCACTTGCCTTCTATTTGTGCGGTGGAAACCAGCTTTTCTTTATTTAATTCATTTAAAAAAGAAGAATGGCCAATAGTACCAATGACTATGAGGCCCGGGTACGGAGCGCTGATGCTATGTACCAATGCCGGCTTTTTTCCTGTTACCGCTTTAATATCCTGCTGCAGCAATTCCGCTGATTTTTTTACAACAGTAAAATCATTTTCATCTACATAAATAGCAGCATTGGCCAAATCAAAATTTGTTTTGCTTACAGAAATCAATTGTGCATGGCTTTGCAAAAAGCCTGTTGAAAAAAACATGAAAAATATAACCGGTCTGCCCATGATTATTTTTAAACCATACAAGGCATACAAAAAAATCCTTAAATGCCTCGTATGGTTAATTTTTAAAATCCAATTGAATTGCCCCCGTCAACAGGCAGGATAACGCCCGTAACAAATTTTGCTGCATCACTTGCCAGGTACAATGCTGCATTGCCAATATCTTCCGGCTGGCCCATAATGCCCATCGGCGTGCGGCCAAAAACTTTTGCTTTTCTTTCCGGGTCGCTGTCCAGTGCTTTTGCCGTCATGTCCGAATAAATAAAGCCCGGCGCAATGGCATTCACCCGGATACCTCTGGGCGACAGCTCCACCGCCATGGCCCTTGTCATGCCGTCAATGGCAGTTTTGCTGGCGCTGTAGGCAATTACTTTCGGTATGCCGTATTGTGCCGCCATTGAACTGATGTTGATGATGCAGCCGGAGCCTTTTGCCAGCATCTGTTTCACCACTTCACGGCTCATTGCAAACACGGCATTTACATTAGTAGTCATGATGCGCTGAAATTCTTCATCCGTTACTTGGGTAAACTCTTTTTTCAGGTTGATGCCGGCATTGTTTACCAGTATATCTATTTGCCCGTATGTATTTATTACATCATCCACAAAAGCGGGAATAGAAGAAAGGTTGCTTACATCGCAAACCTTTGCTTCGCAAAGGCTGCCGAGTTTTTCTTTTGCCGCCTTTAATTTGTCTTTATCCCTCCCGGCAATAATGGCCTGGATGCCGTGCTGCACAAATTTTTCTGCAATGGCAAAGCCAAGCCCGCTGCCGCCACCGGTTACAATTGCGATTTTTTTATTGCTCATCTTATTTTTTTTGAACCATACAAGACATACAAGAAAAAAACTTAAATGCCTTGTATGGTTAATTTATTCAGTTACCCGGAGCATATGGAAATTGTAAACTCTCATAGTATTCCAGTGTATGCCCGGGTTGTTCAATTTCTTTTGGTATAGGTTGTTTTGAAAAAGTTTGAAAATACAGCAGGCAGGCATCTTTCCACCAAGCAGCTTCATGGTACTGTATGTTTAATAATTGCTTCACCTGGCTGAACCGTTCGCTGTCTATCTTATTTTCCAAACCATCCCATTGCTGCTGCATGGCTTTTACGGTATCCACACCTTCCTTATATTTATAACACAGTTCCTCCCACAAATTTTTTCCTGATTTCATTTTGTGGCTCCAGCTTATATGATGAAACCACAGTAAATACTTTTCATCACAGGTATTGCTGTCATTCCATTGGTTCTGTACTTCAGGAGCATATTGAGCCAATGCATTGCTGCCTGATATTGTCCTGTTAAAACCAATTCCGTATTCATCTGCCTTGTGATAATAAACCGGGTTCCAGTCTGCCCTGGGCAGTGTATTTCCCCAGGGCATCGGCCCGTAATGGTGCCCGTTGCCCATGATATGGTGCAGGCCCAGCGGCGTCATGTAATTCACTGCAGCTTCACGGGAAGAAAGCATCATGCTTTTTATGATAGCGACAGCTTTGGCATCATTTGAAAAAGTTTGCCTTGCCCACTCACCGGCAATTTGCCCGGCAGACAGATCGTAATCCCAGGCCAATCTTCCGAGAGCATACCAATTGGCCTGCGCAAAAGGATGGCCGCACCAGTTAATGTCGTTGCCGATATTGGCTACGCCTGCCATGCCTGATAATGAATGGTTGTTCAAGCTTCCGTCAATTACTTTTTCAACAGTCGATCCTTTGCCTTTTGCATAAGTATCTGCATCCAGCGTTTCTTTGAACAAAGGCGCTTCATACACAAGCTGTGTTCCCTGCCCCAAATACTCCTGTGTTAATTGAAATTCCATCATCAGCGGCGTATAGGGCATAGCGCCGAACAAAGGAGAAAACGGCTCCCTCGGTTGAAAATCTATCGGCCCGTTTTTTACCTGTAACAGCACATTGGCATTAAACTTTCCATCCAACGGCTGAAATTCTTCAAAGGCTTGTTTGAAACGGTCATTGGCAGCCGTGCTATACACAAACGCCCGCCACATCACTATTCCGCCGTAGGGCGCTACTGCACCGGCCAGCATATTGGCACCGTCTGCATGGGTTCTTTTATAATCCTGCGGGCCGGGCTGCCCCTCACTGTTGGCCTTCACTAAAAAACCGCCAAAATCGGGAATGTAAGTGTAAATCTCTTTTGCTTTTTCTTTCCACCATTGCTGCACTGCGGTGTCCAAAGGGTCGGCAGTTTTTAACCCGCCAATTTCAATGGGCGCAGAGAACCTTGCTGTGAGATATACTTTAATGCCATACGGCCTGAACACGTTTGCCAGCGCTTTTACTTTTTCTAAATACGGGGGCGTAAGAATGGTGGCATTGGCATTTACATTTGTTAAAACAGTTCCGTTGATGCCGATGCTTGCATTGGCCCTTGCATAATCAATATACCGCCGGTCAATATAACCGGGTAATGTGTGCCAGTTAAAGATAGAAATACCGGCATAGCCACGCTCAACATAACGGTTAAGGTTATCCCAGTGGTTCAGCAGGCGAAGCTTTATTTTGGGTACTGAGACAATACTAAGCTGTTCGATGGGCTGTTCTGTTTGTAATAACCTTAAAAGGTGAAAAGCGCCATACAGCCAGCCGATATCCGTGTTGGCAGTAATAATCAACCGGGCTTTGCTATTTACTTTTTTCGATTGAATGGAAAAGCCTTCTGCGCCTAAAATATTTTTATCGGCCGGTCTTTTAAAAATGACGGACGCAGGTAAAGCACCTGAAGTGAATGTTATTTTTTTATCCAGCAACCCCTCCAGCGCAGATGACAATTCATTTTTAATAATACCGACAGTTGGGGATCTGCCTTCAATAAAAACCGAATGGATCTGCTTTTGGTAAACTGCCAGCAAAGAAGCATTGCTTATTTTATCGTACCGGAGCCAGAGCCGGTAGCCGTCTTCGGCACAGGCGCAATGGCAAAAAAATAAAGCAACAAGCAATATAGTCAGTCTTTTCATGCAGGCAATCGTTGCAGCATCATCCTTTGCGGAGCGATGATCCTCTTATGATCAATTCTGATTTTACAATGATGGTGTTGGTTTGCGTAATGTTCACTTCACCCTTAAGATGTGCAATTAAATTACGGGCGGCAATTTCGCCAATGTCAATGCCGGGGTAATTAACGGTAGAAAGCTGAGGCTCCACAATTTTGCTGATGGCATCATTGTTAAAACCCACAATGGCAATATCCTCCGGGATGCGCACCCCGTGCTCTTTCAGCGTTTGCATGCACACTGCTGCAGTAAAATCGTTGGTGATAAAAGCGCCATCCGGCATGGGATTCATTTCCAGTATCTGCAATGCAGCTTCCCTGCCGCATTTTTCACTAAGGTCTTTAATAAGCAAAAGGCTTTGGTCAAACGGGATGCCATTATCGTACAATGCATCCTGGTAGCCTTTAAAGCGGCGGGCATATACGTTTCGGGTAAGGCTGGCCGTTACCATTACAATTTTTTTGCAGCCCTGCTCTATCAAATGCTGCGTAGCCTGGTAGCCGTTTTTATAATTATCAATCATCACTTTGGCCCTGTCAGAATTTTCTTCCACACGGTCAAAAAATATTACCGGTACTTTTTTATCAAAAAACGGCTGGAAATGTTCAAGATCCTTTGTGTCAAATGCCAGTGAAGCAATCAGGCCGTCCACTCTTTTATGAAAAAGGTTAAGCACATTGGCCGCTTCTTTTTTAAACTGCTCCGATGAGTGGGCAATAATAATATCATACCCGGCATCGGTGGTAATTTTTTCAATGCCTGCCAGCACAGAGGTAATGAAGTTACTGTTCAGCTCATGTACAATTACGCCGATGGTATTTGTCGTTTGCTTGCGGAGGCTGCTGGCAAAATTATTATGGCGATAGCCCAGCTCCCGGGCGGCGTCCTGTATTTTTTTCCGCGTATTTTTATTAATAACGGGGTTGTTTTGCAGGCCCCTGCTTACCGTGGTGGAAGAAAGCGACAGGTATTGGGCAATGTCATAGATAGTAACATCTTTTTTAGGCTCCATATTGCAATCGGTTTCGTTTTAATTGAGTGATTATTCCTGCTCATAAAGGCTGTAAAACTATACAATAGGCGGAATTTAATATTGTAATTGCCTCACAAATCAGGAAAACCGAAGTTACAGGTAATTTTTATAAAAAATTCTTGCAATCGGTTGTAATCTTAAAAAAATACTTTTACTTTCGTTGCCGGATGCTCGGTTAAAAGCCCTTTAGCAAAGAAAAATAGCTGAATGGCCGGTGCTGTCAGATGAAAAACGACAACGATTATTTGCTTATGTGAACGCCTGCTTTCTTCCCGCAGTGCAAAGGAATTATTACAGTTTGTCCGGTGTGTTTCATCTTCTGTTGCCTGCTCAATAAATTTTTCATTGTTTCGGCATTTTCCCCTGCGTTTATATTTCCTAACTATTTCAAACCAAAACGATTGTTTATGAACAAAATCAACACAGGTAAAAACAATTTTCCCGGTTTGTGCCAATGGCGCCAGGCAGGAATTGCCCTGCTGGTGCTGGTAATGCTGTCGCTGCATGGCCTGGCGCAAACCACCACTACTGTCAAAGGCCGGTTACTGGACAACAGCGGGAAACCTTTACCGGGTGCTACGGTGCAGGTAAAGGGCACTACCACCGGCGTCACCACTGATAACAATGGCGATTACAGCATCACTGTTCCGGCCAATGCCACGCTGGTTTTTTCGGCCGTGGGCTATGCGCAGCAGGAAGTGAAGGTGAACAACAAAAGCTCCATCAACCTGTCACTGGCTTCGGAAAACAAGAGCCTTGACGAAGTAGTAGTGGTTGGTTATGGTACTCAAAAAAAGCGTGATGTAACCGGCTCTGTAACTTCTGTTGGCGAAAAGGCATTGAGAAGCGTGCCTTCTGCCAATATTCAAAATGCATTACAGGGCAAAGCTGCCGGCCTTGAAATTCAAAACACCGGCACAGCGCCCGGCGCCAATATGCAAATAAGAATCCGTGGCACAAGGTCTATCAATGGCTCTAACTCTCCTTTAATTATATTAGACGGTATCCCTTACGATGGCAGCTTAAATGATATTAACCCGGCTGATGTAGCCTCTGTTGATGTATTGAAAGATGCTTCCGCTACGGCTATTTACGGTTCCCGTGGCGCCAACGGCGTTGTATTGGTAACCACCAGAAAAGGAAAATCGGGAAAAGCAATTGTTTCTTACAATGGTTACTATGGCCTGGGTAATGCGGCATGGGAGTATCCTGTGTTTAGTGTTCCCGAATACCAGGCTATGAGGGCATTTTCTACATGGGCAGCAGGTTATATGCCTTTGGAATTAAAAGGGGTTGCTGCCGGGACAAGCACTGATTGGCAAAAAGAAATTTATCAAACAGCACACAAGCAAGACCATAATATTACTGTATCGGGCGGCAATGCCGATGGCACTACTTATTCCTTAGGCGGTGGGTATTACAATGAAAACGCCGTATTACCTGGTGTTGACTATACAAGATATTCTTTGCATGCAACCATTGATACTAAAATAGGCAAAAGGTTAAAAGTTGGTTTAAACACCATGAATAATGTAGGCATAAGTCACGGAACGCAGTTTGTTCAGTATGGCTATATGTTCCCCATTTTATCATTAAGCCCGTTATCTGCAACAGATACAAGTGGTGTGCTGGTGGTTTCGCCGGCCGGCAACGCTAATGATGCATTGCAATACAATCCTTTGCTTACAAAAACCAATAATAATAATTGGGTAGATAAAGTAACCCGTGCCCGTACTTTCAACAGTTTGTATGCCGAGTATGAATTTATACCCGGGTTAAAATACCGGTTTAATTTAGGATTGAATTATACCCGTGAAGAAGGCGACCAGTTTAAAGGTGCAGACACAAAATCAACACCACAATATTTTAATGCAGGCAAAGGGAACACCGCCACGGTAAACAATACAGAAGCGTGGGGCTATACTGCAGAAAATATTATCAGTTACGATAAAACATTTGCTTCTAAACACCGCCTGAATTTTACAGGCTTGTACAGTATCCAGGAATCTCACCAGCACAATACCAGCGTTACCAAAGATTCCATTGACCAGGATTTTATCCAGTTTTACAATTTAGGGCAGGCCAATGCTACGCACCCTCCGGTAGTAGGTGGCGGCGAAACTTCGCAATCATTACTCTCTTATATGGGCCGTATTAATTATGCCTATGACAACAGGTATTTGCTTACGATGACATACCGGAGTGATGGCTCTTCTATTTTGCCGGCAGGGCACAAGTGGCACTCTTATCCCGCCGTAGCTGCAGGCTGGAACATTACCAATGAAAAATTCGGGGAAGGCTTTTTCTCGAAAGCAAAAATCAGCAATCTTAAATTGAGGGTTGGTTTCGGGCAAACATCTAACCAGGCCATACAGCCTTACACGGCATTGGGTAAAGTATCTAACAGCAACGGGCTGAATATTCTACCTAACGGACAGTCGGGACCCGGTGGCGTAATCAGGTATAATTACGGGCCAACGGTAATGACAGGCTATAATTTGAGTACGTTGCCCAATCCAAATCTTGACTGGGAATACACTAAAACAACCAATATTGGCTTAGACTTTGGCATATTAAACAACCGTATTACCGGGAGCATAGAATATTATCGTGAGCGCACAAACAACATCCTGTATAATGTAAGCATTCCGCCAACATCAGGTATCAGCAGCAATTCATTCTTTACCAATGTAGGTGAAATGGAAAATAAAGGAATGGAGTTTTCAGTCTCTTCTCTCAATGTACAAACGCACGGCGGCTTTAGCTGGAGCACAGATTTGAATTTGTTTTTTAACAGGAATAAAATATTGAAATTGGCCGATGGCGTTACACAGGATATTTCCAACCAGTTATTTGTCGGTTATTCCATTAATTCTATTTATGATTACAATAAATTAGGTATCTGGCAAAAAGATGAAGCGGCAGCAGCGGCAACATATAATTCTGTTCCCGGGCAATTAAAAATAGAAGACCATAGCGGGCCTGATGGTAAGCCGGACGGCGTGATAGATGCCAGCGACAAATACGTGATAGGCAGCGCCGATGCTAAGCTGCAGGGCGGCATGACTAATACATTTGCCTACAAAAACTTTGATTTGTCTGTTGTAGCGTACGCCCGTTTTGGCGGCTTGTTGATTAGCCAGGTACACCAGCCAACAGGGACGTACTTAACACAAATGAGCGGCGACAGGAACCAGGTAAAAGTAGATTACTGGACGCCTAATAACCCAACCAATTGGTTCCCTTATCCGGGCAATACATTAAGTTCTGTAACGAACGCATATACTTCTCTGGCATATTACGATGCTACGTTTGTAAAAATCAGGAGTATTAACCTGGGTTATACGTTTGGACGTGAGGTGCTGTCAAAAATTGGCGCACAAAGCCTGAGGGTTTATGCTACAGTAGATAATGTAGCCACATTGTTTTCTCCGTATAAAAACCTTACCGGCATAGACCCGACAGGTACAAATACCGGCGACCAAAGTATTGGCGGCGTAGGCAATATAAGAACAGGGCAGGGCGATAATAACACTATCACCATTGGTGCAGCGCCACCGCCGGTACGAACATTTATTTTAGGGGTAAACTTATCTTTCTAAACGATAAAAACAGAACTATATGAATAAAAGACTTAAAATATCATTTGCAGCGTTAGCGATTATATCGCTTACGTTGTCTAATACAAGCTGCAGTAAAAAACTGGATGAACATCCATACACAACGTTCACGGGCGATTTCTTTAAAACGCCGTCAGGTTTTCAAAGCGCCGTTACTACATTATACTCAGGCATGAGGTATGTATATGGCCCTGAGCCTTCATTAGCTATAACCGTAATGGGCACCGATGAGTTTACCGGCGGCGACCAGGTATTAGTAGCGACCGGCGGGCAATATGTACGTTCGTTTGCACTGTATGGCGGGCCTACGCCTATACAATGGGCAGGCTGACGAGGGACGAACCTTTCTCTCCGGCGAGCAATGCGCGGACGTCGGAAGTCTGGCGCGGATGG
>JBEHYP010000020.1:0-41065 GCA_048498115.1 Bacteroidota bacterium
TTTAATCAAATCTTCGAGGCCGATGTGCATGCGGTAGCGCCAGTAATGCCTGGGATTAGCAGGCTGGTTAATGCGTTCGTCATTGGGATTTTGACGGCGCAATATTTCGCTCATGCCTAAGATATCCTGTATTTGAAAAATACACCACATGGCCGGGGAGTACAAATGCTGCACCAATATATCACGGTTAATCCAGGGCTCGCAATAAAATGGAGAAGCACCATATTTACCTAAAATGTTATTATAGAAACGCTGTGTCCTGGAAGTGTCTTCCTCCCACCAGCCACGAATGGTGCTCATATCATGGGTGGAAGGTGTAACCACGCTCATATAGGGCGCATTGGCCGGGTGAAAAAATTCTGTCCGAGGATCTTTGGGCATTCGTTGTATCTCCAGGCTAAGGATACCCAACTGCTGCATCACATCAGGCACACAAGCCGGCACCATGCCAAGGTCTTCGCCGCATACCAGCATATTGGTGCTGCGTTTTAATTCAGGCAGCTTGTGCATGGCCTCTTTTTGCCAAAAACCATCCTGCCTGCGGAAGAAATAGTTTATGTACAGTTCTTTCAGCCGGGGCTTAACGTAATCATCAAGATCGCGGAAAGAGGCAGTATTTTCCATGCCAATGCGGAAATGAAATTGCTGCCCCTGTGAGCCTTCCTTCTCAAAAAATATTACGTTGCTGATAAGGTCAAACAAACCGGTCTTAATAAACTGGTTGGTATCTGTAGCCGCAAGCGTATTAAAGTATCCTTCTACTTTTTTTTGCGTATCAAATTCTTCTTTTAGCTCAAAACTTCCATTGTCCTCATTCAAAAAAACCTGTTTTACATATTCAGCTTCATTGCCAAATTTTTCCCACAACAGTTGCTGTGTGATATACGGCCGGCAATAACGGTGATGCTCAAACGAAATGTTATTCTGGTATAATTCATTAATGTGCACCGGGATAGCAGGCACAAATTCTCCCATAATCCCTTCTACCGCATGAATAGGGATACTCCATATGCGAAAGAAGCCCAGGATATGGTCTATACGGAAAGCATCGAAGTATTCGCTCATTTGCTCAAAACGGCGGCGCCACCAGTCAAAGCCGTCTTCCTGCATTTTCTTCCAGTTGTAAGTGGGAAAACCCCAGTTTTGTCCTTTGACAGCAAAGTCATCCGGTGGGGCACCGGCCTGTGCATCCATATTGTATAGCCCCGGCGCCATCCAGGCATCACAACCATAGCGGTAAATACCAATCGGCAAATCGCCTTTTACAATAATGCCGTTTTTATGGGCATACGCAGTGGCATCTTTCAATTGCAAATGCAGGTGGTACTGCGTAAAATAATGCAGCGCTATGCTGTCGTAGTGCTTTTGAGAAGGGGCAACCAGCTTTTGCACTGCATCTTCATCATACACGCTGTGGGTTTTCCACTGGTTGTAATCAGCCGTTTTATATTTATCTCTCAAATAACAAAAAGCTGCATAAGGCACCAGCCAGTGACGGTTCAGTTCAAAGAATTCAAAATATTTTGGATCATCTTTAAATTTATCTTTTTGTTTTTTATACAATTCTCTGATGGCAGCATATTTAAAATCCATTACTGCTTCATAATCTACTTCCGGCAAAGCATTCAGCTCTTCTTTTTTTTGCTGCCATGATTTTAACAATGGTGATTTTTTCCCTGCTGCTTTTTCAAGGTTGAGGAAGAGGGGATGCAGGGCAAAAGCCGAAATGGCGGCATAAGGATAAGAATCCGTCCATGTATGCGTGGCCGTAGTATCATTTACAGGTAATAGTTGTATGAGCTTAAGACCGCATGTTTTTGCCCAGTCCACCAGCAAATGAAGGTCAGTGAATTCTCCCGTACCATAACTGTTTTGTGTCCTTAAGCTAAACACAGGAATAGCTACCCCTGCGCCACGCCAGCGCTTATACGGCACCTGCACAAAGCCATCATGCAATATGGTGAGTTTATTCTTTTGTGCATCTGATTGTAAAGTGCGGTTATTGCCGGATTCAAAAACAACGAATCTTTCATCCGCCACATTGTACACTCCATATTTGTATGCAATGGGGAAACCGTCTTTTGAAAGATTGAGCTTCGCTGTCCACCAATTACCTTCTTTTGCAAGCAAAACAGGCTTGTCTGTTTTCCATTCTCCCAGCGCATTGCCCGTACCAGCCATACAAATCACTTCATTGGCCTCCAGTACCGGGGCTTTTACTTTAAATTCATGGGTAAAAGTTTTTACCGGCGGAATTTTTACTGACGGCGATTTTGTTTTCAGCAATACTTCCTGGAACGGCTGGGAATAAAAAGCATTTTCTGTATCGCCTGCGTGGTTCCAGGTATCCACCAGCACCACTTCTTCCCTGCCCTTCAGCTTTTTATCGTCAATAATCCTGTCATCACCCCATTCTACAATTTCATTGCCATCGTTTTCCTTCAAAATATAACGGTATTCAACAGACGCAATATCGTTAATAGTTAATTGCAAATACCAAAAGTCATGGTTGAAGTATTGTAAAGGAATAGCTGCTGCAATATCGCCATCGCCTAACGAAGGATGGTTGCCGGATATATAAAGTGACTGCCCCACCCTGGTGGAAAAGCGCAGATAAAAGTTCAAAAGCATCATTTACGATTAAGGTTTTGCAAGATAAGCCACTATCCGCAATTATGTAAAAAATACACAAATAAAACGGGAACAGGTGCACCCGCAACAATAAAAGAAAAATTTTCGGCTACAGGTTTAATAAAACCCCTTTTATCCTATTTTTGCGAAAATCATTTTATTCATGACGACTTCTAAAAAATCTACCGGCCTTTACTGGATTTTATTTTTACTTTCTGTTCCAGCCTTTTTTTTGGTGTACCATATTGGCGGTGGTTACTGCTCTATGGTATTGCCTTTTAACTGCACTTTTTTTGCAAAGGCAATGGATTTGATGTAAGCCCCATAGTTTTTTGCCACGAATACACTAATCTACACGAATACACTTTGTTTTCGGGAGTTTGCTACAAATCGCTTTTAGCCATTAATAATATTACACTTACAAAAAGGGGTAAAACATCTATTATGTTTTACCCCTTTTAAAGTTTTAGCTATTCCCTCCTTTATTTTAACCCGTTAATAATCTCTGTAAATTCTTTTGCGACCAGCGAAGCACCTCCAACCAATCCTCCGTCTACATCAGGCTGGCCAAATATTTCTTTTGCATTTGCAGCCTTTACGCTGCCGCCATACAGAATAGAAACAGACTGAGCAATAGTATCGCCATATTTAGCTGCGATCACGCTGCGGATATGCTGCTGCATTTCCTGTGCCTGCTGGCTGGTGGCCGTTTTGCCGGTACCAATGGCCCAGATAGGTTCGTAAGCAATTACAAAATTTGTCATCTGCTCACCAGAAAGATGAAAGAGGCTTTCTTTTATTTGTGTTTCCACAAAAGCGTTTTCCGTACCTGCTTCTCTTATTTCCAGCGCTTCGCCACAGCAGAAAATTGGCTTTAAACCATATTCAAAAGCAAGGTTCAGCTTTTCAGCAAGCATGGCGTTGCTTTCATTAAAGTATTCCCTGCGCTCGCTGTGGCCGAGCACCACATAATCAACGCCCACACTTTTCAATATTTCAGCGCTTACTTCACCGGTATAAGCGCCCGATTTTTTTGAGTAACAGTTTTGTGCTGCTACAAAAATATTTTTCTTCCCGGCAAGCTGTTCTTTAACACTGATCAAATAGGGAAAAGGCACAGCGAATACTGCAATATGGTTTTCATCCAGGGTCAATGACGATTGCAATATCTCATTTACCAATGCCTTACCCTGCTCCAGTGTAAGGTTCATTTTCCAGTTAGCGGCTGCTATTTGTGTTCTCATGCTTCGTTGTATAATTGTTTTAAAATTTTTATTTCTTCTTGAGTAATGGTTTTGCCTTTTAATTTTTTCCAGTTGTCAATATCCTGTATTGCTTTTTCAAAAATATATTTTTCATTGCCCCATGTAAAATTATTTACCAGCTTTGGCGGAAAACCTTCTCCAAATATATTACAGCATACACCTACCGTTGTTCCCGTGTTAAATGAAGTATTAATAGCAGCCCGGCTGTAATCTCCCATAATCAATCCTGCCTTCAGGCCTGCACCCTTAAAATCTTTTGCAGCATTATTCCACATCTTTACTTCGCCTGCTGTGTTTTTTACATTGCTGTTGGTGGTTCCGGCACCTAAATTACACCATTCGCCAATAATGCTATCGCCCAAATATCCATCGTGTGCTTTATTACTATAGCCAAACATCACTGAATTTTTTATTTCGCCTCCGGCAACGCAATAAGGCCCGATAGTAGTGGCTCCATAAATTTTTGCGCCCATTTTTATTGTTGCTCCTTCGCATACTGCCAATGGTCCGCGGATAAGAGCGCCTTCCATTATTGTTGCATTCTTACCAATATACACCGGGCCGGTGGAAGCATTGATGATGCAATGCTCTACTGTGGCGCCTTCTTCAATAAAAATGTTTTCGTGAGAAATAATCTTGTTAGTGGAAGATATTTTTTGTGAAGTTCTTCCTGCCGTAATGAGCTCAAAATCTTTTTTCATTGCCCATTCATTCAGTCGGAAAATGTCCCAGGCATGGTGGATGAATTTACAGGTTTCATTTTGATTAGTTATTGAAACTACTCCCTTATCATTTATTGAAAACAAAGTTTGCATTGAAGGGATAATAGCTGCATTAAACCCGGCGTGACCTGCGGTATCAACCGGGGAAGCTGCCATCAGCATTTCCCATTTTTCCCTGACAGTTAAAATTCCAATCCTTATATCTGCCACGTTTCTTGTAGCCGACAAAGGCCACAAACTTTCCTTAACACTACTATCATCAAAAATTATTTTCACCGGATAAAACTATGCTATTTACAAGAATCTTTTTTAAGAAATAAAAAGGGGACTTTCGTCCCTCTTTATAAATTAATTAAAACCTAGTACCGGCCGGGATTATTGATACAATACCTGGTAATACTCATCCGCCATCCTGTTACTGTCAAACTGCACCTGTACATCCCTCATGCCATTCTTAATGATATGCCTCCATGTGTCTTTATCATCATAGTATAAAGGCAGGATTTGTTTTTCCAGTATTTCATATAATTGATTCAGGTCGTACTCATCCTGTTCCTGCACGTGTATTTTCTCATAATCAATCGGCGGCACTACAAAGCCATTATTGCCATTATTGATGAATTCACATATCCAGCCATCGTTGGTACTAAAATTTACGGCACCGTTCATAGCAGCCGTCATACCGCTGGTACCGCTTGCTTCCCTCGGTACACGAGGGTTATTCAACCAGACATCCGCCACCTGCTTCAGCCGCTTGCTCAATGCCAGCTCATATCCAATACAAACAGCCACATTTTTGTAATGCTTGCTCAAATGCACGAGGTGGTTAAAGTCGTTGATAGCGGGGTAATCCAGGGGATAAGGCTTGCCTGCCCAAACAATTTGCACAGGATATTTAGCATTGTTCAGTAAAGCTTCAAAGCGTTTAAGGTCCCTCGTTAGCAGCTCAGCTCTTTTATAACCGGCAAAGCGCCTGGCCCATACAATAGTGAACACATCGGGGTTAAGCAATTTTCCTGTTTGATCGGCCACGATATCCATTCCCCTTTTTTTCAGGTAACGCTTGCGGTCATCAAACCACACATCGTTGCTTTCTGCCACCGCTTTATACAATTGTTTGTCTGCCCAATACGTCCAGTTTTGTGCATTGGTAATAGAAACTATTTTGCAAATGCCGGGATATTTGCCCCACATTTTCCGGCTTACTTCGCCATGCAATTTGGATACACCATTTGCCAATTTTGCAAAACGCAATGCCGCCAGCGAATGATTGAACTGGTCGTCCGTCATACCGGTTATTTTGCGTACATCATCAATGTGCATGCCGCAGAAATAGCTCATCTTCTGGCAAAGGAAAATATCATGTTTTTCATTGCCGGCCTCTTCAGGCGTATGGGTAGTAAACACCAGGCGTTTTTTCACATCAGCGAGATTGCCGAATTTTCTATACAGATAAAAAGCAGCGCTGATGCCGTGTGCTTCATTCAGGTGATATAGTTCAGGATTGAAATTGATTTCATCCATTAATTTGGCGCCGCCAACGCCCAATAAAATAAACTGGGCCACTTTTGTTGCAACATTTCCATCGTATAAACGGTGGGTGATGGTTTGAGAAACATAGTCATTTTCCGGCAGGTCGGTGCTCAGCAAAAACATCGGCGCCGTTTTAAATGTCTCTGGATTTAAGTACCATGCTTTTACCCAAATAGGCGTATCATGAATAGTAATTTGGTATTTGATACCGGTATCTTCCAGAAAGTTATATATCTTTTCATTCCATTGCACCTGCAATGTCTGGTCTGCATTACGGGCCTGGTCGTAATAACCATACTTCCATAAAATGCCAATACCCACCATGTTCTGTTTTAATTCATAAGCACTGCGCATGTGTGAGCCGGATAAAAAGCCCAAGCCACCACTGTAAATTTTTAACGGCTGGTGAACGGCGAATTCCATGGAGAAATAGGCCACTTTTTTACTGTAGTTTTCATTCACGGAATAAGGAACCTGGAAATTCGTAAAACTCATATAACGCTTACAATTAGTGAGGACGCAAGATAACTGGATTTTTGATGTAAACGGGTTTAGTGTAAATATATTGTGTATAAAATACACAATATATTCAGTTGGTCACCAGTTGCACGATAAACACTGAAACTATCCTGCAATAATTGCTGTTACTTCTATTTCTACCAGCAAATCTTCATTTATCAGCCTTGATATTTCCACCATTGTAGCAACAGGTTTTACAGAAGCAAAGAATTCTCTGTGTGCTTTGCCTGTTAATTCCCAATCAGCGATATTGGTAACGTACATCCGTGTACGCACCACATCTGCCAGCGAAGCACCCAATTGCTGCAATACTTTTTCAATTTTTGTAAAAATAAATTTTGCCTGTATATATACGTCTCCTTTGCCCACCAGTATATCGCCGTCCATTGCTGTACTGCCTGCTATTTCGATTATATTTCCTGCACGGATCGCCCTTGAATAGCCTACCACATCCTCCCAGGGAGATCCTGAACTGATTTTTTGTTTCATAATATTTTTAATTTGTTTTCAAGTTACCGTTTTTGGCAGCAAAAATTCCGGCAGTGATTAGCCTTGCCTAATTAAATAATTAGATAGTTTTAAATATTTTTTACAGGTAACCATATAAATTTGTAATTTTACCGGTAAAAATTAAATCATTCAGCTTCTGAACCATTCAGGCATTCATGATTCAGCATACACACAGCGGTCATTCCCTCAGCGAAGTGCACCAAAGCATTGATACTACCACCGATAATAAACGGGGTATCCGGAAGATACTGAGTTTCCTGGGGCCTGCCTATCTCATCAGTGTAGGCTACATGGATCCCGGCAACTGGGCCACCGATCTGCAGGGCGGCAGTAAATTCGGCTACAGCCTGATTTGGGTATTGCTGATGAGCAACCTGATGGCCCTTTTATTGCAGGGACTGGCAGCAAGGCTTGGTATTGGACGCGGCCGTGATCTTGCACAGGCTAACAGGGAGGCCTATCCTAAAAAAATAAATTACGCCTTATATGCACTGGCAGAAATTGCCATTGCCGCCTGTGATCTGGCAGAAGTATTGGGCATGGCCATTGGCATCCATTTGCTGACGGGCCTCCCGCTCACCTGGGGTGTTTGTATTACCGTATTAGATACGTTCCTGCTTTTATACCTGCAAAAATTAGGAATGAGAAGAATGGAAATATTCATCATCAGCCTGGTGGCAATAGTGGGTATTTCTTTTTTAACAGAGATTTTACTGGCAAAGCCTTCGGGCAGTGAAATAATAATGGGCTTTGTTCCCCATATTGAAAATGATGAAGCGCTTTATATTGCCATCGGTATTATTGGCGCCACAGTGATGCCGCACAATTTGTATCTGCATTCTGCTTTGGTGCAAACAAGGAAAATACTTCCTACCGATGCCGGTATCAGGCAGGCAATAAAGTTTAACCGGATAGACAGCACTGTTGCATTGAATATTGCTTTTCTTGTGAATGCTGCCATACTCATACTTGCAGCAAAAGTGTTTTTTTCTACCGGCAATTCGCAAGTGGCAGAAATAAAAGAAGCGCACCAGTTATTATCACCCCTGCTTGGAAGCAAAATAGCCCCGGTATTGTTTGCGGTAGCATTGATTGCTGCAGGGCAAAGCAGCACTATCACCGGAACACTTGCGGGGCAGATAGTAATGGAAGGTTACCTTCAATTGCGCATCAACCCCTGGGCAAGAAGGCTGCTTACAAGGCTGCTGGCTATTGTACCTGCCCTGATAGTAATCCTGATATATGGTGAAGATGAGGTGGACAGCCTGCTTGTATTAAGCCAGGTGATATTGAGCCTGCAATTAGGCTTTGCCATTATCCCGCTTATTCATTTTGTAAGCGATAAAAAGAAAATGGGGAAGTTTGCCATTGATGCAAAAACAAAGGTTGCTGCATGGATAATAGCGGCGGTGCTGATTGCGCTTAATTTAAAAATGCTGCTGAATGAAGCAATAGATGTTTTTCAATCTCCTTCGCTTTGGCCTAAAATCATAATCACTATTGCTGCTGTTCTTTTTCTTTCATTGCTTGTTTACATCATCATCCATCCGCTTATTGCAAAAGCAAAAGAAGCCGCCAGCATTAAAATACATCCTGAAACAGCTCCAATCAATGAATTTGCTGCACCGGAGTTTAACAGGATTGCCATTGCGCTTGATTTTTCAGCCAATGATCGAAAATTAATTTCTTATGCCCTAGGGCAGGGAAATAAAAGCAGCCGTTATATACTAATACACGTGGTAGAAAGCGCCTCGGCATCATTGCTGGGAAGGTTCAGCAATGATTATGAAACAAAGAAAGACAAAGAGCAACTGGATAATTATATAGAACAGCTTGCACAACAGGGGGTAAAAGCAGACGGGCAACTCGGGTACAACCACCGCTCGGCCGAAATTGTACGCATTGTAAAAGAAGTACAGGCTGATATGCTGATACTCGGTGCACACCGGCACACCGGCTTAAAAGACATGATCTACGGGGAAACGGTAAATACTGTAAGACACGGAATAAAAATACCTATCCTTATTGTGAATGTATAGCCGGTTAGGCAACGAGAGGCAGCTCAATGTAAAAATTAGTACCGGTGCCCTCTTTGGTTTCAAACCATATCCTCCCGTGGCTCTGCTCTACAATACCTTTGCACATGGCAAGCCCCAACCCTGCGCCGGAGCTTTTAGTAGTAAAGTTGGGTGTAAATATTTTTGATTGCATATCCTCAGGAATACCATTGCCATTGTCTTTCACTATTACCAGCACTTTCCCGTCATTTATTTCTTCGCTGATATCTATCTGCGGCAGCCTTTCAGCAGGCACTGCCTGTATCGCATTCTGAATTAGGTTTGTAAACAGGCGGTTGATATGTGTTTTATCAGCGTAAATCATTGCAGGCCTGTTTACCGGTTCCCAATTCAGTATTAGTTTTTCTTCGGCGCCATGAAGGTGCGTTACCATGTTGAGCGCTTCGTTCAGATCAAATTTTTCATTGCGTGGGTTACCAATGTTTGCAAATTGTGAAAACTCGCCTGCTATCTGGCTAAGGTGGTCAATCTGTTCCACAAGTGTACGGGCCACGCTTTTACTCAGTTCTGTTACATTACCCGTATTATTGTCTATTGCTTTTTGCAGGTATTGCAAACTAAGCTTCATTGGTGTAAGCGGGTTTTTTATTTCATGCGCCACCTGCCTTGCCATTTCACGCCAGGCCCCTTCCCTTTCACTTTTCGCCAGCGCAATGGCGCTGTCGTCTAATTTGGCCACCATCTTATTATATTCCTCTACCAGCTCACCTATTTCGTCTTTCCGTTTCCACCTTATGGCCTCATTTACTTTTCCAAGGTTCACCTGCTTCATCCTGTTGCTGATAAAAGTGAACGAACGGGTAATGCGGTTGGTAATAAACAAAGCAACAATGCCTGCTATCAAAAATATAAAAGCATTCAGGTTAATGATGGCCACCAAAAAGTTGGATATCTCCTGCCGCAATTTTGTTTGCGAAGTAAAATAAGGGATATTAAGATAGGCGTACTGGTGACCATTTTCATCCAGCACCGGTACATAATTGCTCAGGTATTCCAGCTTGCCTATTTTTTCATTTTTAAAGAACTGGATTTCTTTCATCGTGTTCAAATGGTAATACGCTTCAGGATCCATCAGGCTGCTTACAATGCCTTTGTTATAAGGCAGCGGAAGGGAAGATACTTTGAGATTGCCATCGAGGTCGTACATATTGATGTCAACAGCATGCACTTCCGATATCCTTGAAATGGTTTGCGCCAGCTTGTCCCTGTAAGCAAGATCATACAATTTCACCACGTCATCAAATACGGTAAGATCGCTCAGTGAGTTCCTTACTTCGTTCTGCATTACCTGTATGGTATGGCTCAGGCTTTCCCGGTTGTTATTGTAATACCTGTCAATAAAGAAAAGAATAGTGGCCACCCCCACCACGATAAAAGAAAGAAGGCTCATAAAAATGATAGTGGCATGCACCTGGTTGCGGATGCTTACCTGCCAGTATTGACGGATAACACTCCACCTGAAACGGGAACGCACAAACGAATTCAGCAGCCAGAAGAGACCGGTAATAAATAAAAATGCACAAAACAGGTAAGAAAATAAAGTGATGGATTCTATATAAAAGCTGTCTTTTTTGGCAATGATTACTACTTTATCTGCACCCGCCCTGTACCAAAGCTCATCATAACCGTCTTTTTTGTGCGTTTCAAAATCATTCGCCGGCACCTGCTGTGGTGTAAGGTGCGAAGGAAAAGCATAGTCATTGTGGGTAGTAACCATTTGCAGCTTGTTATAGACTGCAAAGGAGTAAATAGGCGAATTTTCTATAGAAGTATTGTAGCCTTTCAGGAAAAGCTCAGGATACAAAGCATCTGTCTTGTATTTTTTAGGGGACGCCAGTATGAACAAATAACCAAGCAGTTTTCCTGAAGAATCCTCAATATCTTTTTTGCTGATGTAAGTGAATTTATCGTACGAAACATCAAAGTAAAAAAGGTCAGGCACTGCAGTAGGCTTGCTTTGGGTACGCAAAATCGTCATCAGCGTTGTAAAGGTGGTGGAATCCTGGTTGTACAAAGGTTTTTCCTGCGCATCAAACGTAAATATTTTGGTCTCGTACTGGTTAAGATAGCCGGTAAAGTTTGAATTCAGCAGGGTATCCTTTACCGCCTTGTTGGTATTGGCATCTTCAAATTTTGAGAATATAGGGGCAATGGCTTCACTTCTGAAATCGGTAAGTACGGTATTAAGCAATCTTTCACTGGCAGGATCGGCCTTGGTGGAGAGCGCTTCTGCATAATGCTTCCTGTTTTCAATTTCCTTATCGCTGTTTTCCACCATTATGATCGCTGAAATGGAAATGGAGAAAAAAAACAGCCAGAAAATAAGCTTGGAAGAAACAATTTGAGAAGCGAAAAAGTACAAGCGTCTCGCATTGAGCAGCAACAGGTACAGCAGTAACCATATCAGCAGGTACAGCTCAAAGATTACCCCGGGCACACTTATCCTGAATGAAAGAAATGCCAGGCCTACAATCGTTACCAGCAATATCAGCGACATAATGCTTTTTGGAAAAAGCGGCTGCAGCAGGTATACCACTATCTGCGACAGCAGGAAAAAGCTCATCGCCAGCGAGCCCAGCACAACAAACCCCACAACGCTGTAAACATTCAGTGTAAAGAAGTTCACCACATCAAAAGATATCTGCGAATCCGCCACCATGGAACGGATAACCGTGCCCCCGATAAAAGTGGCAGCAAGCAGCACGATAATCCCCAGCAGCACTACGCCCGCTTTTGCTGTTTTATTTTCCACTTTTACCACGATGTTTTTTTCCTGCATATAGTGACGGATAAAAAGCACTATCCACAAAAACAAAAATGCGTTGATAAGCAAATCACCCAAGGAGCGAAAAACCGAATCCGCAGCATAAATACGCGGATCAAATAATTCATACTGCCGCAAATTGACAGGGATAGGAAGCCAGTAGCTTAACAGCCGGAATATAATAATCGACACTAAAAGGAACAGCACACCGGCATAAAAATGCTGCTGCACCAGGTGAGTGGCAAACATCTGCACCAAAAGCAGCACCAGCAATGCAGCTATAATGCGGCACATTGCTGCAACAATGTTATCCTTGTGAACACCGGTATTTTCATTTTGTGATAATGAAAAAAGAAAAGCACCTTCTTTTGACCGTATGCTGTTGGGGTTTTCTTCTTCGGACAATGTGAACCTTCCTTCAAGCCCGTTGCCAGTGGCAAATGTATTCAGCAAATACTCATTGGTAATGGAATAATTCCATTTCACCGGTATGAGTGCAAGCAATGTATTATTTCCGCTCTGCTGCTTTCTCCATACATAAAACCCGTTTGTCAGCTCTGCAAACCCGCTCCTGCCTTCAAGGGAAAGCGTGGCGGCATCCGGCTCCGCCACCTGCGTATTCCAAAAAACCAGCTTTAATAAATTAAATTCATCACTGCTATAGGCAAAAAGGAAATATTTTTTCCCGGTGAGCTGCTTCAGCAGCTTATCATCATATCCTTTTGAGACAATTTTGTTTACCAATGCAGTATCGGCAGCAAGCGCATCAAAATCGTTTTCCTGCTCCCTTATATAAGACGACATTTTTCGCTGCACGGCATCAGCAGAAGAACCAACAGACCAGTAATTGTCAATGATAAAAGAAATAGTGACCAGCCATGCTATAGCCAGCAGCATGTACATATTCTTTTGCCACAGTTTTTTAAAAGAAATTTTTTCCAAAGCTGGTATTTATTTTTACGCCGGTATCATTGCCGCTTTATCTTGTTCCAGATGCTGTCCATCTCTTCCAGTGTCATGTCCTGCAATGCCTTTCCGTCCTGCAAAGCGGTTTCTTCCATTTTTGTAAACCGGCTGATAAATTTTTTATTCGTTTTCTCCAGGGCGTTTTCCGGGTCTATCTGCAAAAACCTTGCAAAGTTTATCAATGAAAAAAACAGGTCGCCCAGCTCCTCTTCTGCATGCGCCGCATTCCCTGAAGCAATAGCCTCCAGCAATTCATTTTTTTCTTCTTCTACTTTTTCCCATACCTGGTCTTTGTTTTCCCATTCAAAGCCCACCTGTTTGGCTTTTTCCTGCAGGCGCATTGCCTTTACAGTAGCCGGTAATGATTGCGGCACACCGCTTAATACAGAACGTTTGCCTTCTTTCATTTTTAATTTTTCCCAGTTGCGTTTCACGTCTTCCTCACCATTCACTTTTATATCTCCGTATATATGCGGATGCCTGAAAACTAATTTTTCACAAATACCATTAATCACTTCCTGCAAAGTAAACTGGTTTTGCTCGGCGCCTATTTTGGCATAAAAAACAATGTGCAGCAATATATCGCCCAGTTCTTCTTTTATCCCTTTCCAGTCATGTACAGTAATGGCATCTGCCAGCTCGTAAGTTTCTTCGATGGTCAATTGCCGGAGCGTATCAATGGTCTGTTTTTTATCCCAGGGGCATTTCTCCCGCAGGTCATCCATTATTTTTACCAGGCGTTCAAATTCAGCAGTTGTATCCGGCATAAGTTTATATAGTTAAAAATGAAAACACAAAAAAGAACGAAAACAGCAGCACCAATGTTACCAGGAACAAAACAGCAAGCAGCAAGTATTTAACAATTGTTTTCCCTGTTGACTGGCGATAAAAATTATACATCGCCCTGAATATATAGAAAAACACTCCCAGCGTAATGGCTATCCTGATATATTTAATTATGGCCCAGTCAAGCTGCACATTCAACTTGCGAAGGGCCAGAGAAACCAGCATGGCAATAAAAATAAACACATATAAATGAATGCTGAATATGCCGTGGCTTACATAATAAAATTGCTTCCTTCGGATATACAGCAATTGCAGCAACAAGGCAAACAAAGGAAGTGATACAAATAATAATTGCGGCAGTTTATGAATAAATCCTTCTGTGATAGCCGTAAATATTTTCCTGTTGTTGCCGTTATATTTTTTATTCAATTCAATTTGCTGGTAAGTAAATCTTCTTTCCAGCCAGCCATTCTCTATTTTGCCTGACCGCAGCAGGGAATCATATTCTTCCCTGCTCCTGTAATTGCTGTCTGCCGCATCAAATACGGGAGCGCCGGTGATCACACTGTCATAGTACTTCTTAAATTGCTCCCTTGTCATTGGTATAGCAGGCTGATCATTCCCTTTGCTTATCCTGGCTGTATAACCTGCAAACGCAGCGCTGTCCATTGCCGTCACTTCTTCAAAGGTCTTTCCATTAATAGTGGCATTTTTTACAATGCTGTCTTCATCTACCTTAAAAAAGGTAAAAAATATAAAAAAGAAAAATGCTGAAGTAAAAACATACATCCTTACCGGGTTGAGGTAACTTGCCCTGCGGCCCTTTGCATATTCCGCCGATAAAAAGCCCGGCCGGGAAATGAGCAGCCCAAGGGTTTTGAAAAACTTGCCGTCAAAATGCGTAATGTCCTGGAAAAAATGGTTGATCAGGTGCCAGAAAGATTCTTTAGGCTCAATGTTCTCCTGCCCGCACACATGGCAATACCTGCCTGCCACTGTGGTATTGCAATTCAAGCAGTTTTTTTCGGCTCTTTCTTTTAAGTGGCTCACGGCAGATGGGAATTTGGTTAAAAATAATCAAAAAACTGTTGCCAAAGCTTTTGTTATATCTTATTGCAGATGCCTGAAAATAAAACCGCTGCATTATTTTTACAGCGAAAAATAACAACAGAATGGTTAAATACTTTTTTGCCGGCGCCCTCCTCGCCGCATTGCCCTTCCGGCCAGCACTTGCACAATACTATTATAAGGACATTGTAAGCGTAAAACAGGCAAATACTGAAAAAAGCACACTGGAGCAAAAAAAGATAAGAAATGTGCTGGTGCACAGCTTTGAAGCAGACGGCACCCCCAGCGAAGGTTTTTATTGCGAAAAAAAATTCAATAAAAATTACAGCCAGATGGAAACCTATACCAAATCCCCCGGCACCAATAAGTCGCTGCTCACTTCATATTATAACCAGCAGGGATTACTGGCGAGGTCGTCCGACAGCTCTGATATTACCAGCGCTACCACCTTATATGAGTACGACAGCAGGGGCAATATCAGCAGCATTACCTCCTATACCCATTCAAGCGATGATGATTTTTCCACTTCCTTAAAAGAAGTGCATCAATACAGCTACAATGCAAATAACATCCCTGTAAAAATGCTGAAAATAAAAAACGACAGGGATTCTTCTCAAATTGATTTTTTGCTGGATGAAAAAGGAAATGTTACGGATGAAATTGAACCCGGCAACAACGGCAGGCATTATTACTATTATTACAATGCAGACAACAGGCTTACCGATATTGTAAAATACAACGTGGTGAAAAAAGGCCTGCGTGCCGATTTTATTTTTGAATACGATGACGAAGGGCGGGTAGTACAGATGATAAGCGTGGAAGAAGGTATTACCGGGGACTATTACACCTGGCGGTATGTTTATAATGAAGGGCTGAAGATTATTGAAAAGTGTTTTTCAAAAGAGAAAAAGCTGCTGGGGTATTTTGAATATGAATACAACTGATAATAAAAAAGCCCTTTCGAAATGAAAGGGCTTTTGCTTAACTATTATTACTGCAATCATTAGTTCTTTATCCGATTGGCTTCACTTTCTGAGCCTGTTTTCCTTTGCCTTGAAGAAGATACCTGGCTGCTTCCAAACCGCCATGACAGGCTAAGCCTGAATGTCTGGCTTTCCCAACTGCCGCCGCCTTTAAGGTACAAACCCCCGAAATCATTGATGGACCTCCACGGAGCAGTGTGAAAAATATCCGTGGCTGCAATTTTAACTGATACCCGTTTTTGCATGAGTAATTTTTGCAATCCCACATCCATGGCTCCCTGTGTTTTTGTCCGCCAGGTACCGCCCCACACGCTCGGCCCGTTAAACCATCCGCTTAATTCCGCTGTATAATCTTTGCCGAGTGTAAAACTGTGCTGCATATAAGCCCCGTAAGAAAGAATGTTCTGGTGCACCTTGTTTGCGCTGATATAACCGTCAAACAATTGGTTATTTGCCCACAGGCTGGCATACCCGTTCCACCATGGCTTTATCGGCAGGGAAGAGCCGATGTTTAAGCTGAATATCTGCTGTGTTGCAAAATTCCTTTGCTGTATATAGGTAGCATTGCCAACCGTATCGGTCACTTCCGTTGCATAATCGCTCACGTTACTGTAGCCCAGTGTTGTATTGATCGTACCCATGAATGTATGGGTAAGTTCAATGCTGTGAGTGTATTGCGGCTGCAGGAAGGGATTGCCCCTCTGGTAGGTCAACTCATCCAGCTTGTTTTCAAAAGGGTTCAGGTCCTGGTAAGTGGGCCTGTCTATCCTGCGGCTGTAAGTAAGGTTCAGTGAATTTTTCGTGTTGATGTTCCATGTGATAGCAGCAGACGGGAACAAATCAAAATAATGCCGCTTCACTTTATCATCAGGGCCTGTAACACCGTTTGTTCTTGTCAGCTCCCCGTCACTGTTGGTTTGTTCTCCTCTCACGCCGGCCTGTATGCTCCATTTGTCATTCAGCTGCTGCTGGTAATTGATGTAGCCGGCATTCACATTCTCCTTATAAGTAAAGCTGCTGCTGCGGTCAAGCACGATAGCCGGCTTATCAAACGCTGTATCGGTGAAGAAGTCAAAAGTATTCTTTGTCTTTACAAAAGACAATTTAAAGCCGTAGCCCAGCTTGCCCTTCCCCAATTTATGTTCCACATCTGCTTTCACCGTATTGATATCAATATCCGTGGGCGTGTTATTCCTGTTCACCACCAGGTTGTTCAGCGATGTGTTGGGGAAAATATATTCGTTAGGCTGTACACTGTTTCCCTTACCGCGGAAAAAGCCATGATCTGCATCTACATTAATTTCAAGCCCGGTCGTATCGGCATAGCGGTAGTTTGCATTGAAGTTGGCATTTGTCCTTTTGCCCGGTACCGTGTTCAGCGCATGAAGGTTGTATTGGTACACATCAGTGGGCTTGTACCATACCAGCGCATTGCTTTCGCTGTTCCATTCATTATTGCTGAAATTGGTGGTGGCCATTACGCCAATAGTATTGTTGCGGTTGATAAAATAATCGGCGCCTGCCTTCAGGTTTACGCTTTTATCCTTGCTGTGCATAAGCGTTTTCTGGTCGTATAAAGTGTCTTTTTGTATCCTGTACAGGTCAAGCGTATTTTCATACCTGCCGATATTGCCGCCCACATTGCCAAATACATTTATCTTTTTGTCCCGGTAATTCAGGTTGAGCGAACCATTGCCTTTGGGTGTTACCCCCTGCACAAAACCCAGGTTCACACTGCCGTTGGTGCCGAATTTTTTATTTTTCTTCAGCCTGATATTGATGATGCCGGCATTGCCGCTGGCGTCGTATTTGGCGCTGGGGTTGCTGATCATTTCAATGGCTTCAATATCGTTGCTGTTGATACTTTTAAGATAGGCTGCCAGGTCTTTGCTATCCAGTTGCATCATTTTGCCGTCCACGTACACTTTTACGCCGGTCTTTCCTTTCATGCTGATGTTATCATTATTATCCACCTGCACGCCGGGGCTTTTCTGCAATAGTTCCAGCGCATTGCTTCCCTGGGAGTTGATGCTGGCTTCCACGTTAAATATCGTTTTATCAGCCTTCACTTCTATCATGGGCTTCTTTGCCACGATCGTCACTTCTTTTAATTTTCCTTCAGATTGCTTCAATGAAACAGCTTTAACAGCAACAGGCTGTCCTGCCTTTTTTTCAAACGCTTCAGAGTATTGCTGTTCGTAGCCAACACCTGAATAGCTTATTAAAAAGCTGCCTTCCTTATTTGTGCTGATCTCAAAATTTCCCTTGCTGTCAGTAATATCTGTTTTTACCAGGCTGGAATCTTTTGCATTTACAAGTGAAACGGTGATGGATTGTAACGGTTTGCCGGCATTATCCGTTACTGAACCGGTAATACCTGGGGCTTGCGCCAACGACTTGCCTGCCAATAACAGGATGGCAGCCGCAAGAGTAAAGATCTTCCTCATAAAATTTGTTTTTGTTTTTCATGCTAATTTGAAACGCAAAGGAAATGGATATGTTACAAAGGCCATTGTCATATTGGATGAGTAGTGATAATTTTTGCATGAGCGGCAGGGGCTATCACATAGATATGTGGTGGTTAACAAGCATTTCCATCTCAGCGCACTCTGCGCCTCTGCGTGCGGTCAAAAAATCACACGCTGAGCTAAGGATTACGCAGAGAAAATATAAACACGAACTATTTTTTCTTCCTCTCCTCTTTGCGGGTATAAAAATCTCTCAACCTCTCACAACGAAAAAACCCTTCATTTTATGAAGAGACTGGATTGTATCCATCGGGATGGTCACGCTTTGAGCGTGACGACCTTCCCGCCCTAAAGCGGGACGCTATAATCGGGAAAAATACTATTATCTTCCAAAAACCGTCTCGTACCTCTTTTCTTACCCTTTGTTTCCAGTGCCATAGCCACTGGTTTATTCTCACACTCAATTGTGTCCATCAAACTTCAGGGAGTTCCCCTTAGTATGCTTTCGCAACTCGTCAGTAATATCATTTGAAATACCAACATAAAATTTCTTCACCTTGGTGCTATAAAGAAAATACACATAACATTTCATTAGCGAATTTTTACTAAGGAAGTTCCAAAAACTAAAAAGCCCCTCCATTTTATTTAAATGAAGGGGCTGGGTTATACCGTCGGGATGGCAAGATTCGAACTTGCGACCTCCTGGTCCCAAACCAGGCGCGATAACCGGGCTACGCTACATCCCGAAACTCAAACAAGTATATTTATTTGAGAACCTTTATAAAAGAACTGCGGTGAGGGCGGGATTCGAACCCGCGGTACAGAGTTACCCGTACGGCAGTTTAGCAAACTACTGATTTCAGCCACTCATCCACCTCACCTCCTGCCCTTATTTTTTAAGGGGTGGCAAAAATACAATACCGCACCTTAACTCCCAAAACAAAATAAAAAAAACCGGGATTTTTTTTCCCGGCCTGTCGTCATTTTTTTAAACTCATTTTTACATCGCAGCCAGTTGCACTTTTTGCTGCAGCTCCAGCACGCTTTCTTTAAACATCGCATCTGTGTCCATCAGGTCTTTCACGGTTTGGCAACTATGTATCACCGTGGTATGATCCCTTCCGCCAAAATGTTCGCCAATTGTTTTTAAAGAATTTTTGGTGAAGGATTTAGAAAGGTACATAGTAATCTGCCTTGCCTGTACAATTTCCCTTTTGCGTGTTTTCTGAAGGAGCTTATCGTAAGGCACATCAAAGTATTCACATACCATTTTCTGGATGGTATCTATTGTGATCTCTTTACTGGACGATTTGACAAAATTGCGTAACACTTTCTTAGCCAATTCAAGGTCAATTTCCCTCTTGTTAAGCGAAGATTGTGCCAACAATGATATTAAAGCACCTTCCAGTTCTCTTACGTTACTGTTAATGTTATACGCAATATATTTTACCACTTCCTTAGGCATTTCAAGCCCGTCATTTTTCATCTTCTTTTCCAGTATCTCTATCTTGGTGTCATAGTCCGGTGCCTGCAGGTCGGCGCTTAATCCCCAACGGAAACGGCTCAATAATCTTTCCTGTACGCCTTCGAGGTCTTTTGGCGGTTTATCGCTTGTTAATATCAACTGTTTGCCGCTCTGGTGCAGGTGGTTGAATATGGAGAAGAAAGCATCCTGTGATTTTTCTGCCCTGTTAAAGAACTGCACATCATCAATAATGAGCACATCTATCAGCTGGTAAAAATGGATGAAGTCGTTGATGGCATTATTACGGCTGTGGTCAATAAACTGGTTGATGAATTTTTCAGAGCTTACATACAGCACCACTTTGTTGCCATGCTGTTTTTTTACTTCATTGCCGATGGCCTGTGCCAGGTGGGTTTTACCCAAACCAACGCCTCCATAAATCACCAATGGATTAAAAGAAGTGGTGCCGGGTTTTTCCGCCACTGTTTTGCCTGCCCTGCGTGCCACCCTGTTGCAATCGCCCTCAATAAAACTGTCAAAAGTGTAGGCATGGTTCAATTGTGGGTCTATCTGCATCTTTTTAAGACCAGGTATCACAAAAGGATTTTTAACAGGATTATTTATAACTAAAGGGAAATCCATTTCATTGTTTGAAAATGTTTTATAACCATTCCCGGGAACATCCATTGTGAGCGGCTTGCTTTTGCTGTTGCCGCTGTCAACCATTATCCTGTATTCCAGCCTCGCTTCTTTTCCCAGCTCCCGCTTTAAAGTTTTAGCAAGCAGGCTCACGTAATGTTCTTCAAGATATTCAAAAAAGAACTGGCTGGGTACCTGTATCGTCAGTACTTTGTCTTTTAATGCTACAGGCTTTATCGGTTCAAACCAGGTTTTAAAATGCTGCCACTCCACAATGTCTTTAATGATCTCCAGGCAATTTACCCATACCTTTTCAAAATCTTTAACCATTACTCCTTAAGTAATTTATATAATGAGTTAATTCTATTAAAACTAATGCAAAAAATGTTCTTCACGTACGAATAAAAATCTTGTGCAGGAAGGCGAATATCAAAAGAAATTGTGAAAAAAAAAATTTTTATTCATTTGTTTTTTTGCCTACGAACACAGTATGGGATTTTGCCAAATTATTCTTCTTCATTTTGGAAAATTCAAAGTCAAGACGCCCCAGTACAATGCCCGCCCAGCCTACCTGGTTTATGATTACATCGTTACCGTATTTGTTCTTTTGCACCTCCGGCGCATCCATAAAAGTGTGGGTATGGCCCCCGATAATTAAATCCACATTGTCCGACTCTTTAGCAAGAATAATGTCGCAAACTTTATTTGAATCTTCCTTGTATTTATATCCAAGGTGGCTGAGGCAAACCACCATGTCACAGCCCTTATCTTTTTTCAGCATGGCGGCAGTGCGGTTAAGGTTTTCAACAGGGTCAAGGTATTTGGTATTACCAAAAAGATTATCCGGCACCAGCCCTTTCATTTCAATGCCCACACCCGTTACGCCAATTTTTAATTTCCCTTTATTAAATACTTTATACGGCTGCGATTTGAATTCCATCGGTGTGCTGGTGAAATCATAATTGCACAGCAATATGGGAAAATTGGCATGGCGCAATTGCGCAGCAAAATTTTCCAGCCCTGCATCAAAATCATGGTTGCCCATCGTGGCAGCTTCATAACCCATCATGCTCATGGCTTTTATTTCCGGCTCGCCCTTGTATAAATTAAAGTACGGTGTGCCCTGGAAGATATCGCCTGCATCTACCAATAACACCCGGCTTCCATCGGGGTCGGTAAAAACATCTGAATTGGCCAATGCTTTGCCATCCACATCAGCTTTTATTTGCTTAATTAAATCGGCTCTTGCCGCCACACCGCCCAATCCCTGGTTTTTGCTCCCGTCCATAGGGAAAGGCTCCAGCCTGCTGTGCACATCGTTGGTGTGCAGGATGGTGAGCTTTGTTACATCATTGATGCCGGCTACTTCCGCCAGCATTGATTTTGATGCCAGCAACGAACCGGCTGCAAGCGCCGTTTGCTGCAAAAATTTTCTTCTACTTTGCATTGGTAACACGGTTTTCAGTTGACGCAATTATTTGTTTGCCCTGTTTATTTAATGCTGATAAATATGCAATGATGGCATCCCTGAAAACATAACCGTTGTTTTGCTGGGGAATGCTGCGGAGCATATCACAATTATCGCCACCATTGGCTACATAATCAAGCGTGGCGATAGTGTAGTCCCCGTCATTTTTTAAAGGCATGCCTTTTACAGTAATGTTTACCGCTTTGCTGTCCTGCACCTGGTAAGTGATACCGGCCACGGGCCAGCCTCCTTTGGCGGCAGCCACATCCAAAAATTGCTGCAATACATTTCCTTTTAATGGCAGCAATACCAGTATATTATCAAAAGGCGACAGTTCAAAAATTTTGCCACGGGTAATATTGCCGGCAGGAATGGAAGGAAGACGGATGCCGCCGTAATTCATTACAGCGCCGTCCACCTCTTTTTTATAAATTTCTTTCGCCATTGCCAGCATGACATCCGCCACCAAATTGCCCAGCGTGCTTTCCGGCTGCCTTTTTTCCATGGTTTTTCCTGCCACTGCAATTACATCGCTCATATTCCTGTTCACGCTGTCGGTATATGGCTGCAAAAATGCAGTGATATCGCTGCTGCCTGTTTTGGAATTAATGCGGTAATCTTTGTACTGGACAGTCGCAGGCTGGTAAATTGTTTTGCAGGAAACAGCAACGGATAACAGTAAGAAGAGTGAATATCTTATGGCTTTGCTCATGTAAAAGGCGCTGAATTTTAAAGAGGTCAAGGTAGCTATTTTTCAATTGCCAAATCAAAAATGAAGAGATAAAATTTTTTCTTGTCAAATACAATTATTTTTACAATTCAAAATAAAACTATGAGCTACGAATTAACGGGCAAGCTGGTTGCCAAATACGATGAGGTGCAGCGTACTGCTACTTTTAAAACCAGGGAATTTGCGGTAGAAAAAACGGATGATATTGGCGGCAGGACCGTTACTAATTATGTAAAGTTCCAGTGTGTGCAGGACAAGACCACGATTGTTGACCGTGTAAATATCGGCGATGAAATAAAAGTGTATTTCAACATTAAAGGCTCTAAATGGGAGAAAGACGGGAAGGTGAATTATATCACCAACTTAGATGCCTGGAGGATTGAGCAGGTATTAAAGCCCGGCGCTGATAAGCCTACTACAGACAATGAATACATGGAGCCGCTGGATACATTTAGTGCAACGCCACCGGATGCGATTGATGATTTGCCGTTTTAAGTTAAATACACTTTTTAGTTGTTGGTGGTATCTTCGTACATATAATCTTTCCGGGCTAAATACCCGGCCACGATATGCAACAAAAAATCTCTCTCAAACTGTTTCCGCATGAAGCAGCAGATGATGCAACCATTAAAAATTTAATTGCTAAAACCACCGGCAAAAAAATTACTGCCGTTACCGGTTTTCATATCCACAAAAAATCAATTGACGCAAGGGGAAAGACCATTTGGGTAAACCTTACACTCAATGCTTTTATTGATGAGCCTTTCCATAAAAGAGAAATACAGCATTTTAATTTTAAGGACGTACACAAGGCGGATAAAAAAACAATCATCATCGGTGCAGGCCCGGCAGGTTTGTTTGCCGCTTTGCAATTGATAGAATTAGGTATCCAGCCCATAATTTTAGAACGGGGAAAAGACGTGAGGGCAAGAAGAAGGGACCTGGCGGCGCTGAACAAAGAAGGCATTGTGAACCCCGAAAGCAATTACTGCTTTGGCGAAGGCGGGGCCGGCACGTACAGCGATGGCAAACTCTACACAAGGAGCAATAAACGGGGCGATATTGACAGGATACTAAACCTGTTTGTGCATTTTGGCGCCGAAGAAAAAATTTTATACGAAGCACATCCGCATATCGGCACCAACAAGCTTCCTCATATCATCACCGCCATGCGGCAACTCATCACTGATTGCGGCGGACAGTTTCTGTTTAATCAAAAGGCAACGGATTTTATTATTGCGGATGGCAAAGTGCAGTCGGTAAAAACAGCTGCCGGTGATAGTTTTTCTGCCGGGGCAGTGATACTGGCAACCGGCCATTCTACAAGGGATATTTTTGAGCTGCTGCATCAAAAAAATATTTTGATTGAAGCAAAACCTTTTGCATTAGGCGTTCGTGTGGAGCATCCACAAAGCCTGATTGATTCTGTTCAATACCATTGCAGCATAAGAGGAGAATATTTGCCGCCGGCTTCCTATTCATTGGTGGAGCAGGTGAATGAACGGGGCGTATTTTCTTTCTGCATGTGCCCCGGCGGCATTATTGCGCCTGCAGCCACTGCACCCGGTGAAGTGGTGGTGAACGGCTGGAGCCCAAGTAAGCGGAATAATCCTTATGCTAATAGTGGAATAGTGGTGAGTGTAGAACCAGCTGATGCCATTAAAGCAATGAAGAAATATTCAATGCTCAATATTCAATCTTCAATATTCAATGAAAAAAATCCATTGCTGATGATGCGTTTTCAGCAGATGGTAGAGCAACAATGCTTTGCAGCCGGTGGCGGTAAATTGGTGGCGCCTGCGCAGCGGGTGGTTGATTTCAGCTCTAAAAAACTGTCTGCTTCTTTACCGGAATGCAGCTACCAGCCAGGGCTGCATCCTGTTCAGCTACATGAGGTGCTGCCTGGTTTTATTTATGATTGCCTTGCCAATGGCTTTAAAGCATTTGGAAAAAGAATGAAAGGTTATTTTACCAATGATGCCGTGGTGGTGGCAACGGAAAGCCGCACTTCTTCTCCCGTTCGTATCCCGAGAGATAATGAAACGCTTTGTCATCCTCAAATAAAAAACTTATTTCCCTGCGGCGAAGGCGCCGGCTATGCCGGGGGTATTGTAAGCGCTGCCATGGACGGGGAAAGGGTGGCGAAAAAAGTAGCTGATTATCCAACTGGTTAATGGCTGCATTGTTAAATTGCTGATGGGGTTGTAAGCAGTTGCTCTCTTCAACAATTTAACCACATAACCATTCAGCAATTTAATTATACAGCAATTCAACAAACAATTACATTTGCCAATAATCTTTCACGAATGAACATATTAGAGCTGCAACACCTCAAAAAATATTTTGCCACGCAAAAAGCAGTTGACGACATCAGCTTTGAAATAAAACAGGGAAGCATCTTCGGTTTGCTTGGTCCCAACGGCGCCGGAAAGACCACTTTGCTGAGAATGATAACCGGCATTTTTTATCCTGATGAAGGCAGTATCATTTTTAACGGGAAAAAGTTTGATCCCATCAATGATGTACGCTACATCGGTTACATGCCGGAAGAAAGAGGTTTGTATAAAAAAATGAAGATCGGTGAGCAGGCTTTGTATTTGGCACAGTTAAAAGGATTGGGCAAAGCAGAAGCCATGCAGAAGATAAAGGAATGGTTTATAAAGTTTGAAATGCAAAGCTGGTGGAACAAAAAAGTGGAAGACCTGAGCAAGGGCATGAGCCAGAAGCTGCAATTTGTAACTACCGTACTGCATGAACCTAAGCTCATCATTTTGGATGAACCGTTCAGCGGGCTTGACCCGGTGAATGCCAATTTAATTAAAGACGAAATTTTTGCGCTGGCACAAAAAGGCTGTACCATCATTTTCAGCACTCACCGTATGGAGCAGGTGGAAGAAATATGCGACCATATTGTGCTGGTAAATAAAGGCCATAAAATTTTAGACGGCACGGTTAAAGAAATAAAAAACCAGTTCAAGGAAAACATCTTCCAACTGGGCGCAGCAACCAATGCCCTTAACCTGGCCACTTTTATTTTTGAAGTGATAAAGCACCAGCCGGATAAGCTGCTGCTGAAATTACAGCATGATGCCACGCCCAATGACGTGCTGAAACATTTCATCAATCAGAACATCGCCATCCATTCATTTAACGAAGTGCTGCCATCGCTGAATGATATATTTATAAAACTGGTGGAAGGCACACCGGAAGCAAGGCAGTTTGAAAAGATGTAGAAAGTTTAGATAATTCATTGACCATTCACAATTGAGCATTCACCATGAACAAAATATTACTGATAATAAAAAGGGAATACATCACGAGGGTAAGGAACAAAACGTTTTTACTCTCTACATTTTTACTGCCGATAGTGATGATACTGTTTATTTTCGGCAGCGCTTTTTTTGCCGCCTCTTCCAAAGACAAGTTTAAAAAGATAGCGGTGATAAACGATCCCGGTTATTTTAAAAATAATTTAAAGACAGACAGCACCCGGCTGCAGTTTGATTTCGTGACTGGTGTTGACAGCCTGAATTACGGCAGCAAAGGCTACGATGCAGTGCTTAATTTAAACGGCAGCGCAGGCACTAAAAAGCTGGTCATCCATTCTTCCAAACAAATCGGCATTGATACCAAAGAAACCATTGAAGAAAGGCTTGACCAGGCTTATGAAAATTACCAGCTGCAGCAAAAAGGCATTCACAAAGAAATACTGGACAGCATCAATAAGCTGTCTAGCGGCGCTTACAATATAGAAAACAGGGTGACCAATGAAAGAGGAAAATCTGAAGAAGTAAATGCAGCTATCAATTATGGCGTGGGTTTTGGCAGCGGTATTTTAATTTACCTTACCATGTTCATTTTTGGTGCTATGGTGATGAGGGGCGTGATGGAAGAAAAAACCAACCGCATTGCCGAAGTGATGGTGAGCAGCGTAAAGCCGTTTGAACTGATGATGGGAAAAATTTTAGGCATTGCAACAGTCGGGCTGACCCAGTTGGTAATGTGGGCTGTATTGATAACCGTTTTATCATCCATTGCCGGCGCTATTTTTTCAGGCGAAGTATTACAGCAGGCAGGTGAAGCAGGAAAAGCAATGCCGGTAAGCGGCAATAATGCGGCGATGGCGGCAAAGTTTGCAGAAATGAGCAAGGCATTCGGCAGCGTAAACTGGCTGCAGGTGCTGGGCTGTTTTGCATTTTACTTTTTAGGCGGTTATTTATTTTATGCTTCGCTGTTTGCAGCCATCGGCAGTGTAATCAATGAAGACCCGCAGGAAGCGCAATCGCTGATGCTGCCAATCACCATGCCCATCATTTTTGGATTTATCATTTTAAGCAGCAACCTCAGCACGCCTGACAGTTCTGCAATGCTATGGGGCAGCATGATACCTTTTACATCGCCGATTGTGATGATGGGCAGAATCCCCAGCGGGGTACCCTGGTACCAACTGCTGGCATCAATGGCATTATTGGTGGCAGGATTTATTTTTACCACCTGGCTGGCAGGGAAAATTTACCGCACCGGCATTTTAATGTATGGGAAAAAAGCAAGCTGGAAAGAAATGTTTAAATGGGCTTTCAGGAAATCATAGTTAAGAAAAAAAGAGGAGCACTTCGAAAATTACTTTTAAAAAAATCAAGTTATATGCTTAAAAAAATTATCGTTGTAATAACAACAGCAGCAGCACTTGCCGCCTGCGGTGGAAACGAAAAAGGAAATGCGGGGACAGAAGCTGGCAAAACAAATGAAGCAGCCATGCAGGCGGAAAAAAATGCTCCTGCAAAAGATTTTTCAGGAGTAACATTAGATGCAGGTAAAGATCTTGTATGCGGCATGCCTGTTAAAGTTTCATCAATCGAAGACACTGCGGCTTATAATGGTAAAGTGTATGGTTTTTGCTCGGAAGAATGCAAGGCCGAATTTGTGAAAAATCCTGCCACTTATCTTGCCCAGAAATAAACAGGCTTATTTAATGATGGCCCTATATATTTCAGCCTTGCTGTAACGGTACAGCAAACCGCCCACCAGTACCAATACGCTGATGATGCAGCCTGCAATAAAACCACCCAGCATCAGTAATACCATCGGTTGTTTATTAGTATCAAAAGGGGCATTGGGCTTGTCCAGTACAGCAATTACCGGCGTTACTTTTTGCAGCCGCCAAACCGCTTCATCCCGGTTATTGATATACATATCACGCTGGCGGAGCACCCTGGTTTTTTCAGTGCTTATATTTTCTTTGGGAATAGAATATTCTAATAATTCCGTAGGGGTGAACATTGTTCTTTTCTGCATGGTAATAGCTTCCCTGTCCACGCCATTTATAATGCGCTGCAGCGAGTCAATCTTATCCAGTGTAAAATAATAATCGTCCTGTGCCTTCTGTTTTTTAAGCCCGACATAAAAAGCAGAAAGTTTGCTGATGATGGTATTGGATACAGGCGTTATCAAATCTTCCCTGCCGCCGGTATAATACAATTCAAGCACCCCGTTCTTGCTCATCTTTGCATTGATGGCCGCTTTCAGCAATTCGCCGCCGGCCACAGCCAGTTCCACGCTGTCTTTCGGCAAAGCCATTTTTGATGATAAAAACGATTTGTGCTCATTGTTATCATTTACCAGCAGTTCGGCAATCGTTTTATTTTCAAACTGCGGCAACCTTGTAATGGCAACCGATTCCCGGATGCTGCGGCTGAGCGCCAGCTCTACAATATTAATAGAGGCCTCCTCGCTGAATGATTTGGGAGCATCGCCCAGGCCCAGTATGCCGCTGAGCATATTGCTGGTAAGTGCATTATCTGCCGGTGAAGTAAGAGGGAACAAAGTAGCTTTTGAAGTATAAGTTGTTCTTTTGCCAGCAGTATATAAAAAAGCCAGCAGCGCAAATGTAATACCCGCCCCCAGCACTATCACTTTACAGCGCCGTATTTTATTGATGATCGCCAGTAATAAATCCTTTGAATTCACAATCAATGATTTTTATTTTAAAAGCAGGTAAGTTATTAATAACGGTATGGTGGCAGTAAGCCCCTGCACCACTGCATTGCTCACATCTTTTCCTTCGGGCCTTTCAGGTACTGTAATTACGCTGCCTTCTTCCACCTTTGGATAAAAATGTATAAAAAGAAAGTTCCTGGTCCGTTTGCTCCTGCCATTGGCATAGGTAACAAAAACCCTTTTCTTCCATGGCCTGATGCCAAATCCCCCCGCTTTGTCAATGTAATAGCTGAGGCTGCTGTTGTCTTTGTCAAATGCAATCTTCAACGGAGATTGTACCCTGCCCTGCACTGTTACAAAAGGGTTTGTTTCAGGAATATAAATGATATCATTTGCCTGCAATACTATATCATACTTAGAACCTTTTTGCTCCATTGCTTTTTGCAGGTCAATGCTTACAGGCTCCCCAAGATCGTTGAGTATTTCATTATCATTAATGCCTAATATCTTTCCTGCAGAATCTTTTTTTGATTTGTTTAAAATCCTTTCCCGTATATCAGTGCTGCCCCTGTACAATACAGCGCCGCTGAGATTAGCATTATCCATCACTCCACCCGCTCTTTCTATATAAGATGATAACCTCTCGTATTTATCAAGCCTTGGGTAAGTGCCCTGGTATCTTACAAGCCCTACCACCTGCACATTTTCCTGCAACGAAAATGCAGGGTTTTTTCTTACATGCACCTGGTCATAAGGCCGCAGCGCTACTTTTGCTGCTACAGAATCAAGCTCCAGCGTGGAGTTAATATTGTAAGCTCTTACAATGGTACGTGTTGGCTTCAACCCCTGCCTTGCAGAGTCAACATCCACAATGCTGGCAATTTCAAGCCGGCCGAATTCGGCAGATTGCTTTAGTCCTCCGGATAAATAAATTAAATCCTGCAACGTCATGCCACCATATTTTTTCACCTTGCCTTCTTTTCTCACTTCACCATCAATAAACACGTATTGCTGGTCGCCGAATTCAGCAGTGCTGAATAGCTGTATCACATCATTGGGCTGCAGCAGCACATTGTTGATGCTATGTCCATTATCGCTGTTATAATCTGTAAGATTTATTTCCAGCTTGTCAGATTTGATATTGGTGGAATCGCCGGCGCCACGAAAGATATAAGCCCTCGGCAAATACGTATTGCTGGTAATGCCGCCGGCACGGTTGATCACATCAAACAGCCTGTCGTTTTCCCTTATTTCATAAATGCCGGGATAGGCCACGGCTCCATTCACCTCCACTTTGTTGGTAATGCCCGGCCGTATCATTTCTGCCTTTATAATATCACCATCCATCAATTCATAATCCTGTGCCTTTAATTTTAAAATGGCATTGGCATTCACATCATGAATTACCTGCCTTTCATCTTCTGTGCGCACCACTTTTACAGCAGAAGCATAAGCATCAGCAGTAAAGCCGCCTGCATATTGCAACAGCGCCTTCATGCCTTCACTGGTTTTTAACTGGTAAAACATCGGCCTTTTAAATTGACCTGTCACCAGCACTTTTTTCTGCACAAAGCTTACTACGATGAAATCATTATTTTCCAGGTAAATCCTTTTGCCTACATCGCCGCTGTTTAAATACTTGTATACATCCAGCACTTCCACCACTTTTCCATTGCGTTTCACCAGTATTTCCCTGATATTTCCGTATTCAGTAACGCCGCCCGCAAGGCCGATGGCATTGTAGGCGTTGGAGAATGCAGATAAAATTTTGGGGCCGGGGTTCATCACCTCTCCCACTACGTTTACGTTAATTGTTCTGGGCTGCCCAAGTGTTACCTGTATATTGGTGCCTGCCGGTACCATCGAACGAAACCTTGAGGCAACAATTTGCTGCGCATTTTCAAAAGTGAGTCCCTGCACTGTTATTTTACCCAGCCCTGAAGGAAAAATAGCGCCATCTCTTGCTACGATATAATCTTCCTGGTATTCGCCGCCGCCCCATAATGAAACAATGATATGGTCGCCTACACCAATAGGGTAATCCGCAGGAGGAATGGACAATTCAGATACATCATTCATAGCAGCATTCTGAAAAATATCGGCGCCATAGGTATCCTGCTGCCTGTTGTAAGCCTTCTTTATATTATCGGCCTGGGTACTGTCCTTATCAATGCTTTTATTTTCAAGCCTTTTTTTTATTTCAGGATTTTCTTTGTTCTTATCAACCCCTGCATTGCTTTTCTGGTTCTGGTCTTTAAAAAAGCTTTCAAAGCCGCTTTTAGTAAGTGTGGTTGGGTTTATGCCGGGGGATAACTGGTTCAGCTGCTGCGGAAGGGGCTGTGCAGCTACTTTGTTTACCAATATTGTTATACAGCATAACAATGCCGGTAGGCAGTTCTTCCTGAGGATTGAATGGATCGTGTTCATGGATAATAGTTTCCCCCTGGCATTTCTCTATGTTGCCGTAAAAAAACCAAGGGCTTATACTGTTAAACGAAGAACTAAAGATTTTATTTTGGAGATTTTCCGTTTTTTGGAAAAATTATTTGTTACGAGGGATGGGAACACGGATAAAACGGATAGAGCGGATGAATACTGATTTTTTGCAAAGCAAAAACAAATCCGTTTTTATCCCTTTCATCAGCGTCATCCGTGTTCCCATCCTTCACAGCCTGCTATCAGTTATTTCTTAGCTCTTGAATTGCCTTTTGATAATCGTCCCAAATTTCTTTTACAATAGCTGCCGCTGGTTGTATTTCTTTGATGATGGCGCTCACCTGCCCTATTTCCAGTTCACCCTCTTCCAAATTTCCTTCAAACATTCCCTTTTTGGCACGGCCACGGCCTAATAAATTTTGCAGTTCTTCAATAGAAGCGCCTTTATCTTCTGCTGACTGCACCTGCTGAAAAAAGTTATTTTTTACCAGCCTCACCGGTGTAAGCTTTTTTAATGCCAGTTGCGTATCGCCTTCTTTTGCATGGATCACTGCTTCTTTAAAATTGATGTGGGACGATGCTTCTTCGCTGGCCACAAAGCGGCTGCCTACCTGCACGCCAGAAGCACCCAATATCATTGCCGCCAGCATTTGCCGGCCGGTGGCAATACCACCTGCGGCAATCACTGGAATAGACACTGCATTGCAAACAGCAGGAATTAATACCATAGTGGTGGTTTCTTCCCTTCCGTTGTGCCCTCCTGCTTCAAAGCCTTCGGCCACTATGGCATCACAGCCTGCTTCCTGTGCCTTTACGGCAAATTTGCTGCTGCTTACCACGTGCACTACCGTAATACCATGTTCTTTTAATTTGCCCGTCCATGTTTTGGGGTTGCCTGCCGAAGTGAAAACAATGGGCACTTTTTCATCAATGATAGTTTGAATGTGCTCATCAATATTGGGATAAAGTAAAGGCACATTTACGCCAAAAGGCTTTTCAGTAGCTGCTTTGCATTTTTGAATATGTTCTTTCAATATATCCGGGTACATACTGCCGCTGCCGATGATACCCAGCCCGCCTGCGTTACTAACGGCACTGGCTAAACGCCAGCCGCTGGCCCATATCATGCCTGCCTGGATGATGGGGTATTGGATGTGGAAGAGGGAGGTGATTTTGTTGTTCGTCATATGGCAATTTAGGGATTGTTTGGGTGGAATTGAATCGCCGTAATACCAGCGAAGATATTACCCCAAATCAATCTCAGTATCATCCCCGATATTCAATGAACGGGTCTCACCTTTGATGCCGGTATCGCTTCCGATAAGGGATTCGTCCAGTACCACATCATACAGTTTGGAATAAGAGCCTACAATAGATTCTTTTACGATGGTATAATTAAGAACAGTATGCTCGCCAATGGAGACATTAGGCCCGATAACAGAGTTTTTGATATCGCAGCCTTCGCCGATGCTTACGGGGGGAATGATAATAGTGTTTTCAAATTTTTCCTGGTCGTGGATGGTGCCGCCGAATTTTTTGAGCATGGTGGCATTGGATTCAAGAAGGGTTTCTTTGCGGCCGCAGTCGAACCAGTTTTGTACTTTAAAATATTTAAACTGTGCCCCCTGCTGTATCATGCACTGCAGGGCATCGGTAACGGTAAATTCTTCGTTTGTCCTCTCTCCCTGCTCTATTATTTTTTTGATGCAGGAAAAAAGGATGCTGGTCTCTTTTATTTTATAAATGCCCACCAGCGCCAGGTTGCTCTTGGGAATGGCCGGCTTTTCCACCATCCTTGTAATGCAGCCATCATCATCCACCTCGGCCACGCCAAAATTGCGGGGGTCATCTACTTTTTTCACGCCCAGCATAGAATGCGGCGATTCCAGCACTTCCTTTACATTGTATTCTGCGATGGTATCGCCCAATACAATCAGTATTTCTTCATCGCGGCTTACAATCTGCTTGGTAAGCTCAATGGCATAGCCGGTGCCGTTACGTTCGTTCTGGTAAACAAAATAATTATTCAGGTGGGGATATTTTGCCTTTATATAATCCTGTATCTTATCACCGAGATATCCCACAATAAAAATAAAATCGGTAACGCCTGCTTCCTGCAACTGGTCAACAATAATGCTCAATATTGTTTTTCCCGCCAGCGGTATCAGTGCCTTTGGCTGTGTGTAGGTGTGTGGCCGCAGCTTGGTACCTGCGCCCGCTACTGGAATGATTGCCTTCATTTTTTCAAATAATTATCACGCCGTTAGTGTGATATTTTATTTACAATTTGAATTGCCGGTTTATTTGGGAGTGTGAATGTAGGGATTTTTGTGTAAATGGTACACCAAACCAACCAGCCGCCAGGAAGATTCATTTTAATTCATCAGTTCTATCGCTTCCCCTTCGGGAAGTTCCGGCAGCTCTTCATTATTATGTTCTAAAAAATTATTTCTCCATGCTGCCAAAGCCGCCACCGCAGTCAATACTATCAGCAGCGAAAGCCCTTTTGAAAGGTTTGCCTTTTCAGAAATAAAACCAATTACCGAAGGGCCTGCCAAAAAACCTATCAGCCCGCCCGTGGTTACCATGGCAAAGCCCTGCACCTTGCTTAAGCCCGGTATATTGCCTGATGCCCTGAACAGTATCGGCACAATACAGGAACAGCCGGCACCAATAATGATATACCCCAAAATGGCAACCGCCACCCAGGGAGAGCATACTACAATAATAAAACCAACCATTGCCAGCAGGCTGCCTGTTATCACTGTTTTTTTACTGCCTGCTTTGGCCACAATGGCATCACCATTCAGGCGGCCAATCGTCATGGCCACGGCAAAGCCGCCATAGCCCAGGCTCAGCAATGCTTTGGGTGCATGCAATATTTCCCTGAAATAGATAGCACTCCAGTCTGCCACGCAGCCTTCGGCCATGAACAGTACCATACAAATAAACGAAATGCCCAGTATGCTTAGTGAAGGAAGCCGCAGCCCGGAGCCTGAGTGAATAATATCATCATTGGCAAGCAATAAATGCCTGCTGGCAAGGATAACAACGGCTATAACGGTCACGAGTATCCCAATTTGCCATCCTGAAGGAATATGCAGGGCAAACAGCAGTGCCGCCAGGCCTGCACCGGCGCCACCGCCCATGCTGTACAGGGCATGGCAGGAGCTCATAAAAAGCCGGTCGTACTTTTTTTCCATAATATTGACCGTAGCATTGGCCGAAACGCCATTTAAAAAACTCACCACACCTAAAAAATACAGGCATGTCCAGAACATAGGACGGCTCACAGAATTTATCAGCAGCACAAAAACAAGGCATTGCATTAAATACCCATTGGCCATCCATTTGCCTACCGGCACTTTGCTGAATACTTTGGGAGAAGTGAACACTCCCGTAATGGCGCCCAATGGCGATAATAAAAGCGACAGCCCCAGGGTGGCATCGTTAAAATGAAACCGTTCTTTAATGCCCGGTATAGAAGCGAACCAAACAGCAGAAACAGAACCGGAAACAGCGAATAAAAACCCTACCGCCAGCACCGGTTTTATTTTGAGGAAAGATGTAAAGTTTTTCAATAACACAGTACCAAAATTATGTGATAGGAAAAAAAGCCTCAAAAAAATATAATAAAAACAGGAAATTATGTAACAATGCTTAATAATCCCGCTGTTACCTTGGCATCGCAATGGACATAAACTCTATTAACCAAATCAGCCAATTTATTGCCGGGCAGGGACTTGTAAAAACCGATGGCATTATTATTTTTAATGCGCTGGTGACCAGTTACCGCAATAACAGAATGCTTAAAATAAATTCCGAAGTGCAGATCTTGACCCTGCCTAACCAAATAGCCCTTTATATACACGAATTTTTCAGGGAAGAATACCTGGAGCCTGAAATGTACAGTACTGCCAGTTATAATTTCGCTTATATGCCCGATGGCACACTTGAAATAAGCGACAGCAGCAATGCCCGGCTGTTAATTTTAATAGAAAAGCTGTAGCTAACAACCAATGTTGGCAAGGCTGTTGCAATACACACAAAATATAAATCATGAAATTATATATTCGAAATATGGCTTGTGAAAGCTGTAAGGTGCTGGTAAAGGAAGAACTGGAGAAAATGGGGCTTCACCCGTTGAAAATAGAGCTTGGCGAGGCAGAAGTACAGGAAAAACTTACCGAAAAACAACAAAAAGAATTCAGCAGCGCCATCAAAAAAGCCGGGCTTACTCTGGTAAAAAGCAAAGAGGGTGTATTAATTGACCGCATAAAAGCCACTATCAATGATTACATTGAAAATGCTGACAAAATCAAGAACAATCTTTCTGTATATCTCAGCAAAAAGCTGAATTACGATTATTCTTATCTCTCCAATTATTTTTCATCATTGCAGGCCAGCACCATTGAGCAATACATGATTGCATTAAAGATTGAAAAGGTAAAAGAAATGCTGCTACTGGACAATCTTACGCTGACGCAAATTGCTGATGAGCTTAATTACAGCAGCGTGGCCCACCTTTCACACCAGTTTAAAAAAGTAACAGGGTTGCCTGCTTCGCATTTTAAAAAACTAGGGGTAACAAGGAGAAAAACCAGGCAGGATTTGTGATTTTTTTACTGTGAGTGGCTCAATAGCCAGGTTACTATAAACTCCCTGGTGAAAGTTTCCCCAACAATTCAACATTATAGCCATATTACAATTTAAGTTAACCCCACTTTGTATATTTGCACCCTCAATGAATATACATGCAAAGAGACTCCCTTGTTTTTGACATTATCAATAAAGAACTACAACGCCAGCGACACGGTATTGAATTAATCGCCTCTGAAAATTTCACTTCCCTGCAGGTGATGCAGGCCTGCGGCAGCGTAATGACAAATAAATATGCCGAAGGTTATCCCGGCAAACGGTATTATGCCGGTTGCGAAATAGTGGACCAGACAGAACAGCTGGCCATTGACAGGATAAAACAAATTTTCAATTGTGATTATGCCAATGTGCAGCCCCACAGCGGTGCACAGGCCAATGCCGCTGTGGCATTAGCCATTTTAAAGCCGGGTGATAAAATATTGGGCCTTGACCTGAGCATGGGCGGGCATCTTACTCATGGCAGCCCGGTGAATTATTCGGGCAAATTATATGAAGCCCACTTTTACGGTGTGGTAAAAGAAACCGGCCTGGTGGATTATGAAATGCTGGAACAAAAAGCACGGGAACTAAAGCCGAAGTTAATCATCTGTGGTGCCAGCGCTTACAGCCGTGACTGGGATTATGCAAGGATAAGAAAGGCAGCCGATGAAGCGGGGGCTTTTGTACAATGCGATATGGCACACCCCGCGGGACTGATCGCAAAAGGGTTACTGAATTCTCCTTTTGAACATTGCCATTTTGTTACCAGCACCACCCACAAAACATTGCGCGGGCCAAGAGGTGGTATCATTTTAATGAAAAAAGATTTTGACAATCCTTTCGGCTTAAAAGACGTAAAGGGCAATATAAGGCCGATGAGCAATTTGCTGGACATGGCCGTATTTCCCGGTATACAGGGCGGCCCGCTGGAACACATCATTGCAGGCAAGGCCATCGCTTTTGGTGAAATATTGACTGATGAATTTACTGTGTATGCAAAGCAGGTGGTAAGCAATGCGCAGGCAATGGCAAAAGCGTTTGTAGATAAAGGTTATAACCTCATCAGCAACGGTACCGACAACCACCTGATGCTAATTGACCTTCGCAATAAAGATATCAGCGGCAAAAAAGCTGAGCAGGCACTGGTAAAAGCCGGGATAACGCTCAATAAAAACATGGTGCCTTTTGATGATAAAAGCGCCTTCGTTACTTCCGGTATAAGGATAGGCACACCGGCCATTACCAGCAGGGGATTGAAGGAAGAGCACATGCAGTTTGTAGTGAATGCAGTGGACAATGTGCTGATGAATGCCGATGATGACAATGTGATAAATGAAGTGCGCAGGCAGGTGCATGAGTTTATGGCCGCCTTTCCTTTGTATCCTGAATTGGGATAAAATGGTTTAAGGTTTAAAGTATAAGGTTTGAGGTTACGCCAAAACTGAATGCTCTTCGCTAACTTTAAACCATTAAACATTTAAACTTTAAACTTTCCTCATGTTACAACGTATACAGACCATTTGGCTGTTACTGGCAGGAGCAGCCGCACTGCTGACATTAAAACTGGCTTTTTACAGCGGCCTCCGGTTGCAAACTGGCCCTTCTGTTCCTGCGGCCTATTCCAAACTAACCGGCACCAGCTCCTTTTGGCTGTTGTTCGTTACGATTGCTGTTGCACTGATTGCATTTATTGCAACCGGGCTTTACAAAACCAGGGTTATCCAGTTGAGATTATGCGTGGTCGGTATCATTCTGGAAGCACTGCTCATTTTCCTTTATTACCGGGCAATACAGTCCGGCTATGCAGCAGGAGGAGAATATTCAGCAACGGCCCTGATCCACTTGCTTACGCTGCTGTTTTTTGTATTGGCCGCCAGAGGCATCAATAAAGATGAAAAGCTGCTGAAAGAAAGCGACAGGCTCCGGTAAACCACGTTTTGCAAATATTATCCACATTACTATTCCATAATAAAGGATTTTTATTGTTCTACCTCTTTTTTTAATAATATTGCAGCATAGTATTCAGTATCCCCGTTAAAAACGCTTTCTCCTTACAACTTATTGAAACTTTTCCGGTATTCAACAACCGGGATGTTGGCTTTTATTTATTTCAAAACTTTACACATGAAAAAACTGTACTTTTCCGTCATTGCTTTTATTGCGGGAATTTCCTGCACCCATGCACAACTTACGCTGGTTTCACAATTTGTCAATCCCTGTGGCGGGGATGAGCACAATGAATTTATTGTGGCCAAATCGGGCGCTACACCGATAAATATTGCAGATATCAGTTTTGGTTCTTATAATCCAGTAGATGCAGGCAACAATCCGGTAGTGAACTACAATTTTTGGTGGAGCGGCACTAATGCTGCTGCTTCCCCTTATCCCATATTTTCTGATTTTCCCGGCGAATCCTGCGGCAGTGGGTTAACATGCTATGGCTTTCGCTACCCTTCCATTCCGGCAGACGCTGCTGATATTACCACTTTAATAAACCAATTGAATACAATTGCAGGCTGTAATGTTTTTCTGCCTGTGCCTGCTACTGACATTATCCCGGCCAACAGCAACGTGGTAATATTTATGGGTGCCGGTTATAGAAATGCAAATGGCCTGTGCGGTTTTGACCGCCCTGCAACGTTGCTTAATTTCAGCAATCACTGCAGTGGTGGCAGCGCTTCTGCTACTTATTATGCAATATTTGGCAATGGTGCCGGTGCCGGCCCCAACTGCACTACTACCAGCGGCGGCTATTTTTCAAACAGTGCCAGGAGGGTAAGCATATTGTTCACTTTTTCCGGGGGCGATAACACGGTAGCAGGCAATTACAGTTCTTCCTACCAGGATTATGACCCGGGAAGCGGTACCGGGGGTGGTGATACTACAAATGCATGGGTTATTACTCCTGATGAAAATGCGGATACTACCCGGTGGATAAATAACCAGGGGTGTGTGCCGCCTCCATTTGTTGTGCTGCCGGTAAAATTGGAGTATTTTACTGCTGTATTAAAAGACAAGGAAGGATATATCAAATGGCAAACCACTTACGAAGCAGATATTCGTGAGTTTGTAATAGAAAAATCTTTGAATGGAAAAGACTTTTTTACGCTGCAACAGGTAGCCCCGAAGAACAGCTCCAATTCAAGCTATGATGCTGTTGATGCATCGCTTGCCATTGGTAATAATTTTTACCGGCTGAAAACTGTCAATCTTGACGGCACTGTTGAATATTCTTCTATCGTTAAAATAAACTTCAGCAAGGGCGCTCCTTCCGGCTGGTTCATTTACCCCAACCCGGTAAAAAACAGCAGCGCTTCACTGGTGTACCAGTCAACTACCACGAAGAAGATAACAGTGAACGTAACAGATGCGGCGGGCAAAACCATCAGCACACAAGCTTATACGGTAACAGCAGGCAATAATAAAATTGAAATACCGGTGCAGCACATCAGTGCCGGCATGTATATGGTGAGCATTTTCAGCGAGGGGTTAAAAGAAACAGCTGCTTTTATAAAACAATAAGCTATAGTTTTTAGCCACAGATTGCACAAATTAACACAGAAAAAAAGCAGATTGCGGCGGCCTTCGGCCGCCGCAATTATTTTAAAGCCACAAACTGCATAAACTTCACTAATAAAGCATTAACAGGCTGTTCTATACCTTTTTTCAATCTGTGCCTATCTGTGAAGGCTTAACATCCGGTAATTATCCGCTAAGTAATTGTCGTCATAAAAATTTCCCGGTATAGCTTGCCTTGAATTTCTTCAGGTCTTCCGGCTTGCCGGCAAATACAATGTTACCACCGGCATCGCCTGCTTCAGGGCCAAGGTCAATTACCCAATCTGCGCTTTTAATTACATCAGTGTTGTGCTCAATTACCAGGATAGTATGCCCCTGGCCGATCAATGCATTAAAAGAGGCCAGCAGTTTTTTAATATCGTGAAAATGCAAACCGGTGGTAGGCTCATCAAAAATGAAAAGTATTTGCCCGTTGGCTTTTCCTTTTCCAAGAAAAGAAGCCAGCTTCACCCGCTGGGCCTCACCGCCGGACAAGGTGTTGCTTGACTGGCCAAGTTTTATATAGCCCAGGCCCACATCACTCAAAGGCTGTATTTTTTTAGCCACATCCGGTTCGCCTGCAAAAAATTCAATCGCTTCATCCACGCTCATCTCCAGCACATCGTAAATATTTTTGTCTTTATAAGTCACTTCCAGCACTTCTTCCTTGAATTTTTTTCCGCCGCACACTTCACAGGTCAGATGCACATCTGCCAGAAACTGCATTTCCACTACCTGCTCCCCTTCTCCGTTACAGGCATCGCACCTGCCGCCTTCCACGTTAAAAGAAAAATGCTTTGGCAGGAATCCCCTGATCTTGCTCACCGGCTGGCTGCTGAACAATTCCCTTATTTCGTCATAGGCTTTGATATAAGTAACCGGGTTGCTCCTTGATGATTTCCCGATAGGGTTTTGATCAACCATTTCAATTTGTGTAATAGCATCAATATCGCCGCTAACAGCCTTGTGTATCCCGGCTTTTTCCACCCCTTCGCCTTTCAGCTTTTGCAAAGCAGGATATAAAATCTGTTTTACCAATGTGGTTTTGCCGCTGCCGCTTACGCCGCTTACCACGCAGAGCACGCCCAAAGGAAATTCAGCAGTAATATTTTTTAAATTGTTCTGCCTTGCCCCTTCCACCTTAATGCTGCGTTTCCATTTGCGGGCATTGGCAGGCGGCTCGATTTTTAATTTGCCTGATAAATATTTTCCCGTAAGGCTCTCTTTATTGGCAACAATTTCATCATAATTTCCTTCAGCCACCACTTCGCCACCCAGGTGGCTTGCCAACGGCCCCATATCTATAATATGATCGGCTTCCCTCATCATCATTTCGTCATGCTCCACCACCACTACGGTATTGCCGAGGTCCCTTAACTCCTTCAAAACGCTGATCAATTTTTCCGTATCACGGCTGTGCAAACCAATAGAAGGTTCATCTAAAATGTATAATGAGTTGGTAAGGTTACTACCGAGGCTTCTTGTCAATTGTATGCGCTGGCTTTCTCCCCCGCTTAAGGAGTTGGCAAGGCGGCTTAAAGTGAGGTAACCCAGGCCAACATCTATCAGGGTTTTAATACGATGGTTCACTTCCAGCAAGATCCTTCTTGCCACCTGTTCATCATACCTGCTCAATCGCAAATTGATAAACCATTGCTGCAGGTCTTTCACCGGCATTGCACACAATTCGCCGATATGCTTACCACCCACCTGCACATACAATGCCTCTTTGCGCAAACGATAGCCTTTGCATTCCGGGCACAATGTTCTTCCACGATAGCGACTGAGCAATACCCTGTACTGCACTTTGTATAAATTCTGTTCTACTTCTTTAAAAAAGTCATGTATGCCGTAAGCACCACCAGCGCCTTCCCATAATTGCTGCACCTGCTGTGGAGTAA